>JBGUOO010000028.1:0-33912 GCA_045129775.1 Elusimicrobiaceae bacterium | reverse complement strand
TTTTTGCTTGGCATAGTTACTATGCCTGCGCAAAACAAAGTGCGTACTAACCGCAAAAGTCCAGCGGCGCAAAGGCAAAGAGGACTTTTTGCTAACCCTCAGCCGCGTTGTGGTGCAAATTAGTTTGAAATTATCGTGAATTTAATTTATGCGGCTTACTTGCGTTGTAAAATATAAGAGAGGAAATTTAAAATAATTTGCTGACCAGCCGGTCAAAATGGTTTTGCGGCAAGGGCATGCCGGGCGCAGTGGTGCGCCCGCCCGTCGGGCCGTGATAGTCCGACCCGGCGGTAATAAACAGGCCGTATTTGTCTGCCAGGTGGGTGAGTTCCTGGCGCATGGCAAAACTGTGCGCCGGATAATAGACTTCTATACCGTCCAGCCCGGCTTCTACCCAGGCGGGGAAGTTCCAATGTTCGGTAACCATGCCGGGGTGTGCGATTACAGCCAGGCCACCCGCTTTTTTGATATGTTTAATGACTTCCACGGCCGGCACGCCGATAGCGGGCACATAGCCGGGTTGGCCCTCCAACAAATACTGCCTGAACGCCGCCTGGCGCGAGTGCGCCAACCCCTTGGCCTTTAACGCGTCGGCTACGTGTGCGCGCGACACGGTATTGGGCGCGCGGGAAAAAACGTCTTCTTCGCTCAGGTTTACGCCGGCGGCTTGCAACTGTGCAATTACTTTTTTAATGCGCCCTTGGCGGGCTTGGCGGTTGTTAGCCAGGAAAGTTTGAAACGCTGTATTATTGACGTCTATATTGTAGCCGGTAAAGTGCAGGTGGTCGTGCTCGCACGTGCTGATTTCCACACCGGGCACAAAGCGCAAGTTGCGCTCGCGCGCGAGGGCGGCGGCACGGGCGGTGCCGTCCGTAGTGTCGTGATCGGTCAACGAAAAAATTTGCACACCCCGTTTTAAAGCACTGTGAGTAAGTTCCTCGGGCGTGCAAGTGCCGTCGGAAAAAGTGGAATGGGTATGCAAATCTACGGTGGGCATATTACACGCGTTCTACCGCGGTTACACCGGGTACTACGGCTTTGATGCGGCGTTCTACCACGGCTTGCAACGTCATTTGTGCGTGCGGACAGCTGCCACAATGGCCGCGCAAACCCACGGTTACAATGCCGGTTTTTTCGTCCACGCTGACAAGTTCAATATCGCCCCCGTCGGCTTGTAAAATGGGGCGGATTTCGTTAATTACTTTTTCTACGGCTTCTTTCATAAAATACCTCGTTTGTGATTTCTTATATTATAGCTTTTTTGGCAAGCCTGCGGGTTTTTGAAAAATACTTGCAAAAGCCCACATAGTATTGCTATACTTTGTGTGTAAGATTTTAGCTGTATTTTATAAGGAGAGTTATGAAAAAACTGTTCGCTTTGTTTTCGCTCGTATTATTTGTGAGCGCCCCGGCGTTGGCCCAAAAATATGCCAGCGTCAATGCTAAACGTGCTAACATCCGCACCTGTGCGGGTACGCAATGCGCCGTTAAGTTTTATGCGTGGCGCTATACCCCGGTTATTATGGTAAAAGCCAACGAAGATAAAACGTGGGTGCTGGTAAAAGATTTTGAAGGATATGAAGGGTGGATCTCGGCCGATTTGTTAAGCCCCAATGGCGGAATGTCGGCCAAGATTGATGTGAACGTGCGCAAGAGCCCGTCCACCAGCGCCGATATTGTGTGCACCGTGGAAAAGGGATATCCGTTTAAATATATTTCCAAACAGGGCAAATGGATTCAAGTAAAAGATGAACCCGTAAATGCGAAAGACGGAGTTTGCAAGGGGTGGGTGTATAATGCCAACCTGTGGGGATTCTTTAAACAATAATTAACGACCCCGGTGATGTAACAACTTTTTAGCCCGCTCTTATGAGCGGGCTTTTTAACGCTGTGAAGTTACGTAATACGTGGACCAACCATTTGCCAAAATCTTTCCATTTTGCACCGACTTTCACTTGCGTACTTGCCGCGCTTTGCGCGGTCCGGCAGACGTACGCGGCGTTCAACTTACGGTGCAAACTGGTTTGATTTTGACAAATCAGGGTACTGACTATTTTACCCGGTGATGGAACGAACAACTAAACAACTAGATAATTAACACCAATTTTTCTGGGTCTTTACCTAGAAAAATTTAGGCCCAAAGGCCCTTGCAATACTTGCACGTTTAGGGTACAATATAAGTATGAAAAAGATACTTGCTTTGCTCTTGGCTGTAGTTTGTGCCGGGGTGTGCTATTATTATTGTAAACACCTGCCCGCGCAGGAAGGACGTTTTAATTTGGCCGGTACGGTAACCGTGCCGGAACGCCTTTTGCAACTGGCACAGGCGGATAATAATTCGTGCGCGATTATCGTTAAAAACGCGGCCGACGTGCCCGTGGCCATTAAGCGCGTGGTAAACCCTAAATTCCCCTTGGCGTTTACTATGGGCGAAGACGATTTGCTCACTGAAAGTGTAGGCAGTGATTTGAAACTGGAAGTGCAAATCAACAGCCACGGCCAGCTGGGTATTATTAAAGAAGGCGACGTGTTTGGCAGTGTGGACGGCACCGTTAGTGCCCATGCCAAAGATATCCAAGTAGAGGCCGGCAAGACACTGGGTAAAGTGCAACTGGCCAAAAACGTAAAAGGAAACTTCTTTAGAACGGCCGCTAGGTAAGTTTTTGATTTTGAAGGTAAAACCCCCGGCTTTCAGTGCCGGGGGTTTTTCGTTAAGGAACTATACACCCGAACCTACTATCGAAGGTACTTCCGTTATTACCACAGATACTACGGCATACTTTAACGCCAACATCCCAGGTTTTGGTTGTTTCGCACTGATACCTCATAGGAGTATAAAACATAAGACGGTAGGCAATCATGCGATTATCTAAAGAATATTTACAATAAATACTAGCTGCCATACCGGATGTGCCACCATATAAAGTACAAGAATAGTTTACGTTTTTAATGATTGTACTGTTCTGGTTTGTTTCTCCAGGAAGTTCTATATCTAATTCATCAAACTTAGTTGGGTATTTTCCATTAGCTAAATAATAACTTTTTATTGCTTGTTCTATAGGGCGCAAGGATACCATTAATTGTACATAACGTGATTTAAGGACAGCTACCTGGTATTGCGGTACGGCCACCGCCGCTAAAATACCGATAATGAGGACTACAACTAACAACTCAATAAGCGTGAAACCCCGCCGGGTGTTTGTGGTTTTCATGGATTTGTCTCCTTTTTAGTTCAATTTTCTGCTTATGAAACCCACAAAAAACGGCCACTACAGCGGAGCTATCTACACTAACCCAACCATAACAGCCGTGGTTTCCCGTATAAACGGAAAACGCTCGGCACAACACAAACGGGTAATTAGTCCGTTCGCGTTGTGCCTATAATCGGCTGTTTTTGGAGTGTAGATATGCCTTTTAGGCTATCCGTTTCTTAAACGGTTCCAAAAACAGATAAAATTGTACCCATAGTATAGCAAAAATATTCCGTATCGGGAAATAAATTTTTTCACGCGCGCGTTCTAAGAATATAGTAAAATATAAGAATGAAACGCGGACTTTTTTTACTGGCTACTTTTACGCTTTCCTCGGCGTTATACGCACAGGGCTCCCTCACGCGTGAGCAAGCCCGTGACGTGTTTGCCGCCTATAACCCCGTTTTGTTGGAAAAAGCCGCCCAAGACAAAGATTTAAACCAATTGGTAGAAGACGTATTAACGCAATATGTGGCCCAAAACCCGCCCGATACGGTGGAGAGCCGCTATACGCTAATTGCGTTAGCGCGTAATTTTGAAAATTCGCTCGCGGTCAATACCGCACTTACACAATACAAAAATGCACTTATCTATTCCCAACAAGGGGGCGAGGTGCAAGCCGCCGCGCGCGTGCATGCGTCTAAAATTTTATCGGTGGTGTATCCGCGCATTTGGGCCGTGAGTGTGCAAGTAAAAGAAGAGTTGCTTGCGCAGTATAAAAAAGATTTGAAATCACCCGCTATAACGGCGCAAGAAAAACAAGGCTTGCAAAACGCCATTCAAGCCGTTAAAGCCGATTTAAAAAATTTGCATACCCGCACCGGCGAGCAACTGGCTACTTTAACGCAAGATGCCCTGCAAACTGCCGAAACTCAGGCCGCCCAGGCAAAAAGTTTTGACGTGAAAACCAGCGCCCAAAAGCCGCGTGCCGGCTGAGAGGAAACGGCGTACCTCACAGTTTAATTTTTTAAGGATTTTATATATATGATTCAAACCGTAATTAACAAAATTTTTGGAACTAAAAGCGAACGTGACTTAAAGAAAATTCAACACTATGTGGACAAGGCCAACACCTTGGCGCCGGATATGGAAAAATTGACCGACGACCAGCTAAAAGCCAAAACACAAGAGTTCAAAGACCGCTTGGCAAACGGCGAAACACTGAATGATATTTTGCCGGAAGCCTTTGCCGTAGTGCGCGAGGCCGCCAAACGTGTGATTGGCCTGCGCCCGTACGACGTGCAACTGTTGGGCGGTATTGTACTGCACCAAGGTAAAATTGCCGAGATGCGCACCGGGGAAGGGAAAACCTTGGTAGCTGTAATGCCCTCGTACTTAAACGCGCTTACCGGCAAGGGTGTACACGTGGTAACCGTGAACGATTACCTCGCCAAGCGCGACCGCCAATGGATGGGCCCCATTCACGAATTTTTGGGCCTTACGGTCGGTTTTATCGGCCACGATATGCCCAACGCCGAACGGCGCGAAATGTATCAAAAAGATATCACGTATGTAACCAATAACGAATTAGGTTTTGACTATCTGCGCGACAATATGGTGATTAACCGCCAAGACCGCGTGTTACGCCCTTTAAACTATTGTATTGTGGACGAAGTGGACTCCATTTTAATTGACGAGGCCCGCACGCCGCTGATTATTTCCGGCCCGTCGGACCAAAGCACCGATAAATACTATATTGTCAACCGCTTGATCCCGTCTTTAAAAGTGCGCCTCATTACCGAAAAAGACGAAGTAAAAGCTAAATATGAAGGCGTGAATTTGGACGAAGGCGTGGACGCGATTATTGACGAAAAAGCGCACACCGCCACGCTTACGGACACCGGGATTGCCAAGGCCGAGAACTTTTTAAACGTCAAAAACCTCTATGATGATGTGCAATCGGAATGGGTGCACCACATTAACCAAGCCTTGCGCGCACACCACCTGTATGAGCGCGACGTGGACTATGTAGTCAAAGACGGCGAGGTAATTATTGTGGACGAATTTACCGGCCGTTTAATGCCCGGGCGCCGCTGGAGTGACGGGTTGCACCAGGCCGTAGAAGCTAAGGAAAATTTGCCTATTAAAGAAGAAAACCAGACGCTCGCTACGATTACGTTTCAGAACTTCTTTAAACTGTATAATAAACTCTCCGGCATGACGGGTACCGCCATGACCGAGGCCAACGAGTTTTGGCAAATTTATAAACTGGATGTGGTGGAAATCCGCCCCAATAAACCTTCTAAACGTGTTGACTACCCCGACTTGGTGTATTTGACTGAGCGGGCCAAATTTAATGCTATTGTGGAAGAAGTGGAAGCCCTGTGGAAAAAGGGAGCGCCGGTGCTGGTGGGTACGCGCAGTATTGAGAAGTCCGAAAAACTCAGCCAAATGCTCCGCCAAAAAGGGATCCCGCATAAAGTATTAAACGCCAAATACCACGAAATGGAAGCCCAAATCATCAGCCAGGCCGGGCGTAAAGGAGCTGTAACCATTGCCACCAACATGGCCGGGCGCGGAACGGATATTGTATTGGGCGGCAACCCCGCCACGCAAGAAGAACAAGACGCCGTGGTCAATTTGGGCGGCCTGCACGTGCTGGGTAGTGAACGGCACGAAAGCCGCCGCATTGATAACCAGTTGCGCGGGCGTTGTGCGCGCCAGGGGGACCCGGGGTCTTCGCGCTTTTTCATTGCGTTGGATGACGAGCTGATGCGCTTGTTTGCCAACTCGCAAAAAATTGCGTCTATTTTATCGCACGTGGGGATGAAAGAGGGCGAGGCCATTGAATCGTTTATGCTGACCCGCCAAATTGAAGGCGCCCAACGTATGGTGGAAGGGCGCAACTTTGATATCCGCAAACAACTTTTAGATTACGATAAAGTAATGAACCAACAACGTACCGCCGTGTACGGCCTCCGCAACGCCATTTTAGACGGAGAAAATATGGCGGATAAATCCCACCAAATGATGGAAGAAATTGTGGCCGAACTGGTGGAACAGTATTATAACCCCCAGCACCCGCAACGCAGTGACTTTGCGGCACTCAATACGGGGTTACACCGTTTCTTCCCGTTGCCGTTTGAATATACGCCGCAAACCGTGGGAAAGAAAACACAAGACGAACTGATTGCCGATATTATGAACGCCGTAAAAGATTTATACGCGCAACGCACGCTGTACTTTGCCGAGCAAGGCATTGACTTTGGCGAAGTGGAACGTATGCTACTGTTGCAAATTATTGATACGGCGTGGAAACAAAACCTCTACGAATTGGACCAATTGCAAAACAGTGTCAGCTTGCGTGGTTATGCGCAAAAAGACCCGCTGATTGAGTATCAAAAAGAATCGTACAAATTGTATGAATCTATGATGAACCGTATTCGCGATTTGATGGTTAGTTATATCTTCCGCTTGCAGCTGCCGCCGCGGCAAACCGCCGCGCAGCGTGCTCAAGCGGCTGCCGCTAAAAACCCGGACCGGGACCAAAATGCCCCCGTGCAAAAACACATCGGCCGTAATGACCTGTGCCCGTGCGGAAGCGGAAAAAAATATAAAAAATGTTGTGGAGCCAACCAATGAATAAAATGACTAAAAATGTAATTTTAATGGTCGCAACGGTGGGTATTGTGTTTTTGGTACCGTTATTTTTAGCGCATGATTCGCCCATTGAAGTGAACATCCCTCAATTAGACGCGCAAGAAATGGCCGCTAAAAAAGAAGCCGCCGAACAAGCCGAAAAACAAGCCCAAAAAGAAGCCCGGGCCCGCCGTGTATATACGTGTAAGATAGACGAAGATTGTATTATTGTAGATAAAGACCCGTGCGGATGTGCGATCGGCCCTAAAGGAGTGGATGCCATTAACGTCAATTTTGTAACGGACTACAATGCTATACATAATAAAAATGTATTGGCTAAAGCTTGCCCGGATACCGTTTCTACCGAAAAAGAATGTAGCGAAAATGCCCAAGCTGTATGCCGGGCCCATACTTGTAAAATCATCTATTAACGTATGACCCATTCTCATCCCGTGGCTACGTCTGCTTCCCAGCCTGCTCAACCGGTAGGCCGGGTGCATTTGTTTGCGCGGGAAATAAGCCGCGGGCTGTTTTTAGCGGCGTGTATCGGGTTGACGGCTGGCCTTTTCTATATCAGTTATCCTAAAATTTCGCTTTCCTTTGCGGCGTGGCTGATGCTGGCCCCGTTTATATGGGGGGTCAGTAAAGTACGTGGGTTTTGGGGGGCGTTTGGGTATGGCTGGTTAACCGGGTTATGTGTCAATGCACTACTGCTGATGTGGATTTACCCCACCTGTCTGCAAGGGGGAGAACTTTCTAAAGCGTTATCCCTGGCGGCATGGCTGGGGCTGAGCGGACTATTGGCAGTTCAGTTTGCGGTGTTTGGGGCTTCGTGCCATTTTTTGAAAAAAACAGGGGCGTTATTCCCGTTACTGGCCGCGTGCGGTTGGGTGGCGCTGGAGTGGTTGCACCAAGTAATTGCTTTTTACGGGCTCGGGTTCCCTTGGGTCATGTTGGGTTACACGCAATGGAATGTGCCGCAAGTGCTTTATTTGGCCTCGTTTACCGGGGTGTATGGGCTTAGTTTTGCGCTCGCTTTTACAGGCAGTTGTGTGGGGTGGTGTTTTGCGGAACCGAGCCTTAAAAAAGGCCTTGGACAACTGGGGCTGGCTGTGCTGGTATTTGCGGGACTATATGGCGTGGGCCAGCATATGCAAAGCCGTTATGCCCGCTTTGCCGCGCATCCGCATTCCCTGTTAAGTGTGCAGGCCGCGCTTTTGCAACCTAATATTGACCAATACCAAAAATGGACGCCCGAATATGAAGACGCAATTGCCCAAACCTTGCAGGATATGGGGGCTTCTTTAGCGGGGAAGAATTTGTATTTGGCCGTATGGCCCGAAAGTGCCGTGCCGGGTACTTTAACCGAGGAGCGTTATTTTAATTTATTTTCCCACATAGGACAAACAGCGGGGGTTTACCAGATCATTGGGTCTAACATTTTTGCGGATAATGCCCAGCAAGTGGGGGCCTATTTGTTACCGCCGGCGGCAGATGCATTGAGTGCATACCGTAAAATTAAATTGGTGCCGTTTGGGGAGTTTATCCCGTTTGGCAATTTGCTTAAAAACCTAGTAGAAGATATAGATGTTATGGGGGCACTGGGGACGTTTGTACCGGGCGAATGGGAACAGCCGCTCTTGGATGCCGGGGGCGTGAAATTAGGAACAACCATTTGCTATGAATCTATTTTCCCCCAACTGTGGCGCGCTCAAAATAAACAAGGGGCGCAACTATTTGTAAATATCACCAATGATGCCTGGTTTTTTAATACGGCGGCACCTTATCAGCATTTGGCGGTAAACGTATTGCGGGCGGCCGAAAACGGGCGGCCTGTACTGCGGGCGGCCAATACCGGGTTTTCGGCGTATATTGACCGGTTTGGTAATATCCAAACTAAGTCAGGTTTGTTTACGCAAGAAATTTTGACGGTTCACGTGCCTTTGTCAGTGCGTGAAAAAAGCACTTTTTATGCCCAATGGGGCGATTGGTTTGCCTGGCTGTGCGCGGTGATATTTTTTACAATCGGTATTTCTACGGTAGTGTTTTGGTATGAATAATATTGAATTTAAAGATGTAGAGCAAAAAATTGACGAGCTTTCGGCCCGCGTGGCTAAAATACAAGCCATTGATAAAGTGGCCGAAAAACAAACCGAATTGGCCCGCTTGCAACAAATTTCTACCGCGCCCGAATTTTGGAACGACACACAAAAAGCCAAAGAAGTTTCGCGCCAAATTGATTGGTTGAAAACGTCTATTGATACGTTTACTGATTTAAAAAAACGCATGGAAGATGCACAGGCCCTTTTTGAGCTGTGCAAAGAAATGCAAGATCAAAACGAGCTAAACGCGTTGTTTGAAAGTTTGGCGCAGACCGAAAAACAAGTGGCCCAAAAAGAGGGCGAAATCCGCCTCAGTGAGCCCAACGATAAATTAAACGCCATTTTAACCATTCATGCCGGGGCCGGCGGTACGGAATCGTGCGATTGGGCGCAAATGCTCACGCGCATGTACACGCGCTGGGCCGAACAGCACGGGTTTAAGTTTTCTATTTTAGACTCTCAACCCGGCGACGAAGCCGGTATTAAAACACTTTCTGCCATGGTGGAAGGCCCGTTTGCTTACGGCTATTTAAAAGGCGAAAACGGCGTGCACCGCTTGGTGCGTGTGTCTCCTTTTGACGCCAATGCCCGGCGGCATACGTCGTTTGCGTCGTGCGATGTGTTGCCGGATATTGACGAAGATATCAATATAGAAATCCCGGAAAGTGACATTGAGCTGGAAACTTCCCGCGCGGGCGGTCACGGCGGGCAGAACGTTAACAAAGTGGAAAGCGCCGTGCGTTTACTGCATAAACCCACGGGAATTGTGGTATCGTGCCGTATTGAGCGCAGCCAATTGCAAAACCGCCAAACCGCGATGAAAATGCTTAAAGCCAAACTCTACGAACTGGAAATGGACAAAAAACGCGGCGAGGCCGAAAAACGCTACGGCCAAAAAGGCGAAATTGCTTGGGGCCACCAAATCCGCTCGTACGTGTTTATGCCGTATCAGCTGGTTAAAGATTTACGCAGTGGCTATGAAACCAGCCAAATCAATGCCGTTATGGACGGCGACTTGGACCCGTTTATTTTGGCCTATCTTAATTACGAGGCCGAGCATAAAAAAGCATGAAACGCGGCTTATATATCCACATCCCTTTTTGTAAGCAAAAGTGTAATTACTGTGATTTTGCCTCTTATGCCGGGCAGGAAAATTTGCTGGATGCTTACCTGGGTGCTCTGGCGCACGAAGCCGCACTTAACAAAGAAATTGCCTGCAAAACGCTCTATGTGGGTGGGGGTACGCCCAGTTTACTGGCCGAGCACCAACTGCACCGCTTAGCTAAAATTATCCGCAAAAATTTTACCCCGATAACTTCGTTTGAAGAAAGCACCTTTGAAGCCAACCCCGAAAGTTTAACCCCCGCCAAAATTGCCGTCTTGCGCGAGCTGGGCTTTAACCGCCTGAGTATGGGGCTTCAAAGTTTTAATGACAACGAGCTTAAAACCTTGGGCCGCGTGCACACGGCTGGGCAGTTTTTGGCGGCGTATGAGGCCGCGCGTGCGGGCGGGTTTGAAAATATCAACGTAGATTTAATTGCCGGGCTACCCGGGCAAACGCTGGAAAGTTTTACTGCCAGTTTGCGCCGGCTTACTTCGTTGCGGCCTGAGCATATTTCCGTTTATGGGCTTCAAATTGAAGAAGGCACACCGTTTTTTGCACGTGGCGTGGTGTGTGACCAAGGTTTAATGCGCCGCATGTTGGAAGAAACCGAGGTTCAATTAAGCGGTGCCGGGTATCATCATTACGAAATTTCCAACTATGCCTTACCGGGCAAAGAAGCCGTGCATAACACAAACTATTGGCAAAACGGTGAATATATTGGGCTAGGGTGTAGTGCGGCTTCGTACCGCAACGGCAAACGTAAACAAAACACGCCCAATTTAAACGACTATATTTTTGATATGGAAAACGGGAAAACGCCGATAGTATTTGCCGAGCGGCTGACTGGCAAAGCGCGCGTGGGGGAAAGTTTAATGCTGGCGTTGCGGCTATTAGACGGAGTGGAACTTACGCCCGAGCAAACCGAACTTTTTGGAGCCGAAATAGAGAAACACATTCAAAACGGACTTCTCACCCGTGTGGATAAAAAGGTAAAATTAAGCAAAGAGGGGCTGTATTTGGCAAATGAAGTGATGCGCAGTTTTGTGGCCCCGTTTGAGGAACCATGCAAGTAACTGCGGTGCATACGGACGTATTTAAAGAGAAAGCCGATTTGGCGGCATTTATCTTGCATTTTATCGCGCATGTGGAAGAAAATACCGTGCTGGCGGTGTCCTCAAAAGTAATAGCTCTTTGGAAAGGGTGTAGTGTGCCTTATGAAAGTGCCGCGCAAAAAGAGGCACTGATTAAACAGCACAGCAAGGCCGCTTTAAAAACACCGCTTGCGTGGCTGACAATTAAAGACGGCATGGTCATGACTAACGCCGGGATTGACGAGAG
Source organism: Elusimicrobiaceae bacterium (assembly GCA_045129775.1). Taxonomy (GTDB): domain Bacteria; phylum Elusimicrobiota; class Elusimicrobia; order Elusimicrobiales; family Elusimicrobiaceae; genus Avelusimicrobium. The sequence continues at coordinate 22,537 of JBGUOO010000028.1, read as the reverse complement.
TAATGCAAACGGCAAGCTGATTTTTCTGCCCGACTGTTACGCGTGCGCGGAGGAACTTTGCACCGCGCTCAAACGACAATGGCACGTGCAAAATTTGGGCGTGGTCATTACGGACAGTATGATTTTACCCTTGCGCGCGGGCGTGATTGCCGCGGCGGTGGGGTATAGCGGATTTAAGGGCGTAAAAGATTTGCGCGGCAAGCCGGATATTTTTGGCAAAGCGCTTAAAACTACGCTCGTAAATGTGGCGGATAGTTTAGCTACGGCGGCCGCACTGGTCATGGGCGAGGCCAACGAACAGTGCCCGCTGTGCGTGATCCAACAGGCTCCCGTGGTGTTTACAGATAACACGGAGCGGGATGAAATAAAATACCCGGAAACCGACGATTTATATACACCGCTGTTACAGGCGGTAAAATTAGTAATAAAGGAGAATTAAATGAAAGAAGTTGCAAAAGAATTCAAGCAGTTCATCATGCGCGGCAACGTGATTGATATGGCCGTTGGTATCATCATCGGGGCCGCGTTTACTAAGATTGTAAACTCCATGGTGGCTGATGTTTTAATGCCGCCGCTCGGGTTACTGATGGGGAAAGTGGATTTTTCCAACTGGTTTATTGTGTTAAAACCGGGTGCCGACGGTGTGCGCAATTTTGCCACCATGGCCGCCGCGCAGGATGCCGGTGCTACCACGCTAAACTTGGGCTTATTTTTAAACGCTATTATCAGCTTTATCATTGTGGCGTTTTGTGTGTTTTTGCTCATCAAAGCTATCAATAAGATGAGCAAACCGGCCCCGGCCCCTGCCGCCGCACCGACCACCAAAAAATGTCCGTTCTGCTGCAGCGAAATTGCTTTAGAAGCCACCCGCTGCCCGCACTGCACGAGCGAAATTAAATAAGTTGTACGTAAATTTTAACGCCCCGGAACGAATTGTTTCGGGGCGTTTTTTGTGGGTGTATTATTCTATGCCTAATTCAGCACAAGTTGTTTTAAGGGAATCTCTCATGTGCTGAGTGCCAAAAGATTCTTTCCATGCTTGGCAAATTAGTTTTGTGTTTTGGGTAGCGGATTCCATTTTCCAGATATTTTCATCAGAAGGGCGTTTGCGTAAAGATAGAAAAGCTTTGTCTAACCAAGTATTTTTATCTTGACCATTTTCATCAAACTTAGTGTATAAGTTAATACCACAACTGGTACTTGTGCAATAAATATCCCAACCGCCCAAGTGATTGAAGCAAAATTGAGTTGTTTCTTTATAACACGGAAGGTCAATATCTAAAGAACTGTAAGAACGGGAAGGATCATCTTTACTGGAAAACCACACATAATCTTCGGGATATCCGTTTGCTAACAACCATACATCTACTGCTTTTTCAATGGATGAAACTGTAGATATAAATTCCGCCAAGCGGGCTTTTTTAACAGCTTTTTGGTATTGCGGTACCGCTACGGCGGACAAAATACCAATGATAAGTACAACAACTAACAGTTCAATGAGGGTAAACCCTCTTTTTTTGTGTAATTTCATGTGTTTTCTCCTAATGTTTTAATTTCCAATTTATCTGCTTTTGAGAATACGTCTCAGCCAGACCCCTCGCGGGAGGAAAACGCTTGTTTTTTACTCACACCACCGACGCGGGAATGCCCGTGCGGCAAGCACACAAAAACGGCTGCCATGTTTGAGCCTTTGGATCTAACCCAACGATAACAGCCGTGGCTTGCCATAACATAAAAATATGACAAACACTCGGCACAATACAAACGGGTAATTAGTCCGTCCATATTGTGCCTTAATCGGCTGTTTTTGGAGATCCAAAGTGCCCTTGCGGGCTCTGCGTTTCTTAAACGCTTCCAAAAACAGATTAAATTGTAATTACATTATACTTTATTTGTGCACAAACCTATTATTTTTTAAAATATAAATATGATTTATTTTTCTCATCGCGGGGCCAATACCCAGCGTGTTCAAAACACAACCGAAGCATTTGCTTTGGCGCACGAGCAAGGCGCGCGGTATTTTGAACTGGATGTGCACCTGTTAAAAGACGGCACGCTGGCCGTTCACCACGATTATTCGCTACTGAGCACGGCGGGGGTGGACGTGCAGTTAAAAGATTTAACCGCGACTGATTTAAAAAAATATCCGCTTAAAAATCCGTTTACGCAAAGCCCGGTTTATGTGTCGCTACTTAGTGAAATTTTGCCCATTCTCACGCCGGGGTTGGAGCTACTGAACATTGAGCTAAAAAACGACGATACTATCTACCCTGGGTTGGAAGAAACGGTTTTAAAAGCGTTGCCGCCGGCGTTGCTACCCAAAATTTTATTTTCCAGTTTTGATTATGCTACTTTACAGCGCTTGCGTGCATTAGCGCCACAGGCGCGCCTGGGGCAACTTACGCGTGCGTTTAACGTGCAAGAGGCGATAAATATTCGGGCCGAAAGTGTGCATATCAACCACACGCGTTTTACACCGCAACTGGCGCAAACATGCCACGCACACGGCCTTAACGTGTATTGTTATACCGTCAATGACAAAGCACTGGCCGTGCGGCTGGCGGCCCAAGGCGTGGACGGTATTTTTACCGATAAGATTGCCGATTTTTTGTAAACACAAAGGCTATTTGGGCATGAAAAACCCCCGCCGTTGCGGGGGTTAAATTATTCTTCGTAATTGTCTTCACTGCCGGTGCCGCCGTCGTTGCCGCCGCCACCTTGCATACCGTAGTATTGTTCGGGCGTGTAGCGTTTGGGTTTTTTCCACAGGCGTTTTTCGCTTTTGTAATCTTGGGCGGAATATTCGCCGGGTACTTTAGGCTCTTGGCGTTTGTTAAAGAAATAGACGTTGGTGTCTTCGGTCACTTGCGGAACAACATTAAAAATATAGTCCGATTCTCGGTTGGGTTGTAATTCGCGGCGGTCTTTCGCGGCGGAATCTTTTAAATCTTCCATGTAATCTTCTTTGGTGAGGTAGATTTTTTTGGCGTAGCGTTCGCCGTTAATTTCGCGCGTGTTGCTTTTGCACGCCGCCAAAAAACTTACCGCTACTACAAAAATGCTCAAAACCGCCAGTTTCTTCATAAAACCCTCTCTTTTGAGCGTACCATATTTTCCAGCAGTACCGCAAGAGTAACCGGCCCCACCCCGCCGGGCACCGGGGAATAGCTGACCCCGCGCGCGGTTAAAGCGGCCGGGTCACCGTCGCCGGTTAACTGGTTGTTGTGCCAGTTGGTGGAAATATCAATCACCACGGCGCCGGGTTTCAACCAAGCGGCATTTAACAGGCCGGGCGTTCCGGCGGCGGAGCAGACAATATCGGCGTCTTTTACGGCGCGGGGTAAATCGGTTTGGCGGTGGCAAATTTTAACCGTGGCATTTTGGCAGGTAAGCAAGTGCGCCAGCGGGCGCCCGACGGTGGACGAGCGGCCGATAACTGCCACTTCTTTGCCGGCTAGCGGAATTTTATGAAACTGTAGCAATTTAATTACAGCCATAGCCGTGCACGGAACAAAGCCAGGCAGGTTTTCAATTTCGGCCCAGGTTTTGCACAAAAACAGGTTGCCCATGTTGATGTTGGACATGCCGTCCACGTCTTTTTGCGGGGCTAAGTGGGCGGCGTAATCGGTAGCGGCTAAGTGGGGGGGTAACGGGCGCGGGATTAAAATAGCGTCGGTGTTTTTATCGGCGGAAAGTTTTTTTACAAGCGCCACAAAATCGGCTGCCGGGGTTTGGGTGCTGACTTCAAAAATTTGAGCTTGCAGACCGATTTTTTCCGCCGTGGCGACTTCTTTTTTCAGGTACATGTGCGCACCAAAGTCGTCGGTAGAGCCGATAGCCGCCAGTGAAATTGGCCGCCCGATTTTTTGTGCGACAGCGGCGGCCCTTTTTGCTAGGGGATCACGGATTTGTTGGGCGAGTGTTTTACCTTCTAAAATCATAGGTATATTTTAGCAAATATAGGTAAAAAAAACTTTTTGTTGGCTGTTAATTTTTAAAGGCCTTGACTCGTTTTTTTTTTTTGATATAGTTTGCGTGTAGCGGATTTTGAATGGTCGGAGGACCTCTAGTATGAAAAAACGCAGTATAAAGCATTTTGGCGGATTTACGCTTATTGAGTTGTTAGTGGTGGTGTTAATTATCGGTATTTTGGCGGCGGTAGCTGTGCCGCAATATCGGGCAGCTGTTATGAAGGCGCGCTATCAGCAAGCAGTAATACTGGGAGATGCTTGGGTAAAAGGACAACAGGCTCATTATTTAGCTACGGGAAACTATGCTATTTATTTTGATGAATTGGATATTGATTTGCCAACGCCCACCCATACAGGGAGTACGGATTCTTCTATAGGATATACATACCCTTGGGGATATTGTGTGGCATGGGGAGACGTTTCTAAAATGTTTTTACAATGTGATACAACAAATGGTCCAAGACATCAACGGACTGTTATAAATGGACGAGTGGGTAGCAGGATGTGTGCGGCTAACGCAACCAATACCCTTCAGCAACAAGTATGTCGTTTGGCGTCGGGTTTAAAAGGACCTACAAATACACCTGATAGCTGGAATTATTATTATTAAAATTATTCCTCGTCAATTTTGAGCATGGCCACAAACGCTTCTTGCGGAATGTTTAAACTGCCAATAGATTTCATCCGCTTTTTGCCTTCTTTTTGTTTTTCCAGCAGTTTGCGTTTGCGCGTAATATCGCCACCGTAACACTTGGCAATCACGTCTTTGCGGTAGGCGGGGATGGTTTCGCGCGCGATGACTTTGCCGTTAATGGCGGCTTGCACGGCAACTTCAAACTGTTGGCGGCCGATCAGCTCTTTTAACTTGGCGCACAGCGCGCGGCCGATGGTTTGGGCTTTGTCTTTATGTACGACGGTGGAAAGTGCATCCACGGGCGTGCCGTGCAGTAAAATTTCCATAAGCACCACGTTAGAGCTCTTAAAGCCGGCTACTTCGTAATCAAACGACGCATAGCCCTTGGAAACCGATTTTAACTTGTTGTAAAAATCAATGACCATTTCGCCCATGGGCATTTCGTACTTGATAATGACGCGCTGGTTGGACAGGTGGTCCATACTCATAAACGTGCCGCGCTTTTCTTTTAAAAGGGTCATTACGCCGTCCATAAATTCCACGGGTGTTACAATTGTGATGTGGATGACGGGTTCTTTAATATCAATAATATCGCCGTACGGCGGGAAGTTGGCCGGGTTATCAATAATTTTGTAGCCGGGGTCGTCGGGCGCTTCGGGCAGAGCGGCAAGTTCTTGCGAGTGGGTTTTGCGCGGCGTAAACTTAACGTGATACACCACGTTGGGCGACGTGGCAATTAAAGACAAATTAAACTCGCGCTCTAAACGCTCTTTGACAATTTCAATGTGCAAAATGCCCATAAACCCTAGGCGGAAACCAAACCCCAGCGCCTTAGAAGTTTCGCTTTGGTATTGGAAAGAACTGTCCGAAAGGTGTAGTTTTTCAAGCGCTTTGCGCAGTAGCGGGAAATCGGTCGTTTCCACGGGAAAAATACTGGCAAACACCACAGGCTTGGCATCTTCATAGCCGGGTAATGGGTCTTTAGCCGGGTTTTCGGCCAAGGTAATGGTATCGCCGACTTTTACTTGGTGGATGTCTTTAATGCCGGCCGCCAAATAGCCTACTTCACCCGCAGAAAGACTTTCGCACTTGTGCAGTTGTTTGGGCGTCATAAAGCCGATTTCTTCGGCCTTATACGTGGCACCCGAGGACATAAACTGCACGGTTTGCCCCGGTTTTAAACTGCCGTCCACCAAGCGGATATACATAATCACACCGCGGAAAGCATCATAGTAGGAATCAAATATAAGGGCGCGTAGCGGTTTATCCGGCGAGCCGGACGGCGCGGGGATATCGGTAATAATGCGGTCTAATAAATGCTCAATGCCCATGCCGGTTTTGGCGCTGACGCGCTCAGCCTCAATGGGCTCTCTTAAAATATCCCACAGCTGTTCTTCCGAGGCGTCCGCGTCGGATTGAGACAAATCCACCTTGTTCATGACTGGGATAATTTTAAGCCCCAAACTTTGCGCCAAATGCGCGTGGGCTACGGTTTGTGCTTCTACCCCTTGGGAAGCATCTACCAAGAGTAAAACGCCTTCGCACGCACGCAGAGAGCGCGAAACTTCGTACGAAAAATCTACATGGCCGGGGGTATCAATTAAATTTAAAATATAATCTTTATACTGGATGCGTACGGCCTTGGCTTTAATGGTAATGCCGCGTTCGCGTTCCAGGTCCATACCGTCTAAAAGTTGGGCTTGCATTTTGCGCTTAGGAACGGTGCCGGTGTCTTCTAAAATACGGTCGGAAAGCGTGGTTTTGCCGTGGTCAATGTGGGCTACAATGGAAAAATTACGGATTTTCATGGCTGTTATCTTCTACTAAATTGCGGATTTCGGCCGAGCTACCCATTAAAAGAGCGGCTTGTGCGAGGTCCGAACAATGTTCAAAATTCAAATTGCGGATATTATTTTTTACGCGCAAATACATGCGCGGCGTAACCGATAAACTATCTACTTGCCAACCCAACAGAAGCGGCAACATTTTAGCATCGGAAGCGATTTCGCCGCAGATACTTACCCGGCGGCCGCGCTTGTGGGCCGTTTGGATGATGTTGTGAATGGTGCGCCCGACAGCGGGGTGGCAGGGGTCGTACATGTGGGCTACTTCGGGGTTGACGCGGTCCACGGCCACTAAGTATTGAATGAGATCGTTTGTGCCGATGGAAATAAAGTCCAACTCGCCAATCATACCGTCTAAGGCAATGGCGGCGGCGGGCACTTCTATCATGGCCCCCAGCGCAATTTTATTAAGCGGTTTTTTGCCGCTAGTTGCAAATTCTTGGAGTACATTGTCAAACGCACTGCGTACGTGGCGTACTTCTTCTACCGACGACACCATAGGAATCATCACTTTTACTTGCGCGGGTACTTCACACGCGGTGCGTACAATGGCGCGCAGTTGGGTGTGTAAAATTTCCGGGTTTTTAAGGAGCAAACGCACCCCGCGGCAACCCATAAACGGATTGTCGTCATCATCTAATTCATCTAGCGGGAAATCGGGCATTTTGTCGGCGCCCAAGTCGGCTAGCCGGATAGTAGCCGGGCGCATATCAAAGCGTTTGGCCACGGATAAATAAATTTTGTATTGGGCTTCTTCCGACGGGGGTACCGGGGTATTCATAAATAAAAATTCCGTACGCAAAAGGCCCAGCCCGTCGGTAATAAGGGTTTTATTATATTTGTTGTCGGTGCGTGGGTCGTAATTTACGTAGAGGTGTATGCGCCGGCCGTCTTGGGTTACCACGGGCAAGTGGTTAATAGTTTTTAAAAGCGATTCGGTTTTTTTGAGTTCACGCTTGATTTGGCGGTAGTTGGCCAGGGTATAGCGGTCCGGGTTGATGACTAAAAGGCCGTTTTCGCCGTCAATAATCAGCACATCGCCGTTGGCTACGTCTTTGGAGGCGGTAGATAAACCGACCACCGCCGGAATGTTTAAGCTTTGCGCCAAGAGGGCCGTGTGGCTGGTTTTGCCGCCAATGTCCGTGCAGAAACCTAAAATTTGGTTTTCGGGCAAGGCAATGGTGTCCGACGGGAATAAATCGTGTGCTACCAATAAAGAAGGTTTTTTAATAGAGGCTAAAAAGTCTTTTTTATTTCCTTCCAAATTAGACAACAATCGTTTGCCGGCGTCGTACAGGTCGTTGCGGCGCTCTTTAAAAAAAGGATCATCAATTTTGTCAAAATTGCTGGCCAGTTCTTGTAACGTCAGCGAAATGGCCGAATGTGCCGTTAAATAATCATGTTGGATTCTGCGGATAACGGCGTCTTTGAGTGCCGGGTCCTGCAAGATGAGTTTGTGGGTATCCATCAGGCTGGCGTATTCGGCCCCCAAGGTAGCGCGTACTTTGGCGGCGGACTCATCCAGTTCCTGCATGGCTTTTTGCAAGGAATGTTCAAATTTGCGCAGCTCCCCATCTACTGCTTCCAAGGCAATGTAATGCTTGGAAACGGTGATCGTTTCCCCGGGGAGTAAAACGGCTTTACCGATAGCAATGCCGGGGCTGGCGGGAATTCCTTTTAATACGAGCATAAATTACCTAAAACTCTTCGTTAAATTTATCGTTAAATAATTTTTCCAAGGCTTGGGCCGCTTGTTCTTCGTCGGTGCCATGGGCGGTAATACGCACACTGGAGCCAAATTCCGCCGCTAACATCATCACCCCCATAATGCTTTTGGCATTGATGGTAACATTGTCTTTGGTTAGTTCAATATTGCACGTAAACCCGGCCGCGGTTTGTGCAATCAACGCAGCAGGGCGGGCGTGTAAACCCAAGCGGTTTATAATTTTTAAATCTTTCTGTACCATAATTAAAATAGGCTCACTAGACAAAATGCCAACATGGCAATAATATACAAGTACATATTGGGGATGCGTAAATCGCGCGTCATTAAACTAATGCTGACAAAAAACAGCACCAGCACGGCGCGGGTAATAAAACGAACCCCCCATAAATCTTCAATTCCGCTGACAAAGTAATAAACGCCCCACAACAGCAAAATAACGGAAAGCAAAATGCCAATACGTTTGGCGTTATAAATGGTTTTATTCCAGTCAAACTGGGTCAGCCCAAAGCACCCGTTATTGGCGGCAAAATAACTAAGCGTAATCCCTTGCCATTTCACAAATAGGGCAATCGCATTAAAGGCCAGTAAGGCCGCAATCACCGCCCCAAATAATTCCCAAGTGGTAAAGGAACCGGGGATATCAATTTCAAAGAAATTGATCCCTACCAATAGCCAAATACATAGTGCCAGTAACAGTGTAAACGGTTTTAAAGAGCCCCAAAAAAGCCGGTCCCCAATAGAAGCAGAGGTAATGGACAAACTGCGTTTAATGCTGTTCCATTCGCTCAGGCGTTCTTGATAAGCGGCCAGTGTTTTGGCATGGGCTAAGCGTTCTTCTTGCTTGGCCAAGGCCCCTATACAAAAAGAAGCCATCATCGGTTGGGTATTAAAATTTTCCAGGTAGCGTTCCAACACGGAAGGCAATGCTTCTTTTTCCGAGGCGTACAAAGCACGTAAAAACGGATACATAGTAAACGCCAGCCCCACATTTTGATATTTGGCAAAATTCCACCCGGCTTGGATGAAAAAAGAGCGGATAAATAAACGCAGGTGCATGGTAAAGTTCATAGTCATTACCTCGTTTTTAGGCGGAAGGCCGAAATTAGGGTAGCTAACCCAATCCACGGCACTGCCATATAAGCAAATTTGGCGGCCACCTCTAACTGCCCGGGGAGGTGGGGAACTAATTTAGCAAATGCCGGGCCAAAGAGCAAGCTAAAAATCAATAAGAATAAGAAATTGCTGATAAAAGACATTCCCAATACCCGCACAATTACGCTGTTAATAGCGGGGGGATAGGCGCGGATTTGTTGTTCCTGCAGTACCAGCCAATCGCTACGGCGTTTGCGTAAAGTAATTTCGCATACGGAAAATAAAATCGCACCGATGACCCCGAAAAAGAACGCAAAATAGACCGGTATTTCCAACATACAAAAAGCCAATGTAATTGTACAGCAGATGGTTGCGCTGGGCGGTAACATGCCGCCAAGAGGGTTGATATCAATAAATAACAGCTCGGTAAATAAACCGATTTGTACGCCGGTTAATACATCCCCGGTCAGTAGGCCCAGTAGCGGCCCGGCCACAATCCCGCGCGAAAAAGTGAGCTGGAAGGCATACGTAGTATCCAATTCTAGTAACGCACCAAATAAGCACAGCCACAGTAACAAGGTCATTGGAGTACCTCCGTTACGGAAATGGATTGGGAATTGGGCACGGCGCGCGTTTCAATGCGGATGCCCAAGGCGTTAATGACTTTAAGCCAGCGTTTATCATCAGGGTCCACAAATACGTTTTCGGCTAATTTTTGGGCATTGTCTTTAAAGTGCATACCGCCGATATTTACCGATTTAATTTGCAAGCCGTCTTGGATGAGGTCTGCCAGCTCTTGCAGGGTTCCTACCAAGGCAAAAATGCGTTTTTTGGAATTGCGGGCATATTGTACGCATTGGTGGGAATCTAAAATAGTCAGTTCGTATTCGTACGGCAAACTCAGGCGCAAGAGGTTTTTATTCAGCAAAGCGGCCCTGTGTTTGGCACAGGGTATTAAAACCTCATCTACATTTAATTCGGGTAGCCAAGCCTGGACCACTTGTCCGTGAATCAGCCTGTCATCCACCCGGGCGAAAATAATTGGCATTACAGCCCCTTAATTAACAATTCGGTTGCGTTAATAACGCCGCGTTTTCCGTCGGACTCAATTTTTTCGGCCAATTCTTTGGCGTTTAATTTTTTACGGCTGTTCATGGCCGTTAAAAGCATACTTAAATTGAGCCCCGTAATGACGTGGCAGTTGGGTAAATCTTTGCTGGCCGTTAGCGAAATGTTGGTAGCGCTCCCGCCAAAAATATCCGTTAAAATAACAGCACCTTCGGGGCAGGTTTCCAGCATGGCTTTTAATTTAGCGGCTTCTTTTTCTACCGAGGCCGCCGTGGTTACAGCAAACGTAGCAAAGCCGTCATCCGACGGTTTACCGATAATTAAAGCGGAGGTGTCCAGCATTTCTTTGGCTAATTGGCCATGGGTTACTAAAATAATTTTTACCATAGTTAATTCCCTATATCTCTATGAAATTCCGAAGCGGTCAAGCCTGCTTCACTGAGTCTTTTAGCCAGTTCATGTGCCATAAATACACTGCGGTGGCGTCCGCCGGTGCAGCCCATGGCAATGGTCAAATAACTCTTACCCTCTTTAATGTATTTGGGGATTAAGTATTTTACTAAACTGGTAAATTTGGTGGCAAATTCCTGCGTTTCTTTAAACGAGGAAATATAATCTTGCACGGGTTTATCCAGCCCGGTTTTGTTTTTAAGAGACGGCACGTAATAGGGGTTGGGCAAAAAGCGCACGTCCATCACAATATCGCAATCTTTTAAAATACCATGCTTAAAGCCGAAAGATACGACGGAAATTTGCATATCATCCGTGCGTTTGGAGTTAAGTAATATAGAAAGTTTTTCTTTAAGCTCGCCGAGTTTCAGGTCGCTTGTGTCAATGATTTTATCGGCCATGGTGCGGATGCCGCGTAGCGCCTCGCGCTCGTGCGAAATGGCTACCGCCAGTTTTTTATGAATGGGGTGGCGGTGTTTGGTTTCCGAAAATCGGCGGATGAGGCATTCGTCGGAGGCATCCAAAAACACGATTTTAATATCAAAGTTAGGGCTTTTGGTAGCTTTAACCAAGGCGGGCAAGTCTTTTAAGCGGTCCCCTTCGCGCATGTCCATGCCCAGGGCGATATTTTCGTGGTCGGTGCTGGTGGTAATATATTCAATAAAATTTTGAAACAGCGCCAGCGGCAAATTATCCACGCAGTAAAACCCAAAATCACCAAAGATTTTAAGCGCTTGCGATTTACCTGCCCCGCTCATTCCGGTAATAATAAAAATGCGGCGTTTATTTTTTTTCATTTTTCTTGCCCTGTTTCATTTTATCCAAAATTTTTTGACTAAACTCTTTGGCCGAAAAAATACCTTGGCTTTTAAGTTGCTGGTTCAGCGCGGCTACTTCAATGAGTACCGCCAGGTTGCGCCCCGGTGTAACGGGGAGTACCAAAGACGGAATTTCCACCCCCAGGATATCGGTCATTTTTTGTTCCACGCCCAGGCGGTCAATAGGAGCATTATTGGGCGAGGTTAGCACTACTTCCATATCAATTTTAGTTTCGTCAAGCGTAGCACCCACGCCAAAAAGTAGCGGCACGTCTAATACGCCCAAGCCGCGCACTTCCATATAGTGTTTGAGCATGGCGGGGCAACTGCCCATTAAATAGCGTCCGCGCTTTTGGACTTCAATCACGTCGTCGGCTACTAAAATGTGGCCGCGTTTAATAAGTTCTAAGGCACACTCGCTTTTGCCGATACCCGCGTCCCCGCGGATTAAAACCCCAATGCCGCTTACGTCCACCAGCACGCCGTGCAGGTGGGTAACGGGGGAGAGTTTATCGTCTAAAAAACGGGAAAAAGCCGCCAGAAAATCTGACGATTCCATCTCGGTCTTCAGTACGGCCACGTCGGCACTTAAACTGCCTTTGCGGATGGCTTGGTGCGGGTCCAGCCCGGCGGTCATAATCAGGCACGGCACGTCGCCCTCGCTAAGCATTTTGGTAATGTTGGCGCGCAGGCGGGTTTTGTTTTCTTTTTGGCAGAACCAAAACTCACTGCGGCCGAATACTTGCACGGCATTGGCGCGGAAGTTTTCCAGCTGCCCGGCCAGCGCCAAGCCTGGGCGGTTGACGCGCGGCTCGGTAATTTCGCGCTGGATATAGCGTTTACCGCAAACCAGCTCCAAGTGAAGGGCTTTCACTTGGAGCAGTTCGGCTACGGTAATGGACTTTCTAAATTCCACGCAAACCCCGCTTATTTCTTTTTAATGGGCTTAATCAGGCCGTAGGTGCCGTCTAAGCGTTTAAAGATTAAGTTGATTTGTTTGGAAGATTCGTCTAAGAACATCCAGAAAGAATACCCTAAGCGTTCCATTTCGTAGGCGGCATCTTCCGGGTTCATGGGGGTTACTTCCACTTGCTTAATGACGGAGAATTTAACGTCATTTTGCGGGAGCATTACTTCCGTAAACGGTTCCATTTCCAAGGTTTTGACGGATTTTTTGGAAATTTTGCGCGCTTTGGCTTTGTTTTTAATCTTTTTAGCTTGCGCTTCGGCCTTTACGGCGGCGGCATCAATGGCTTTGTAGAGGTTGGTTTCTACCGCGCTGGCATTGATGGTGGTTTTGGCACCCGTATGCAGGATGATTTCCGCGCGTTGGTTGATTTTTTTCTCTACGGAAATAAGCACCTGGGCGGAAACAATGTTGTCAAAATAGTTTTCCACTTTGCTTACGCGCGTATTGATAAATTCACGAATGGCCGGTGTAAGTTTAATGTTTTTGGCCGTAATTTTAATATCCATAATTCCTCCAAGAATTAGTTACGAAATTGTTCCAATACAACCCCGTTCTTCTATTAAATCATTATCCGGGGGCGGCTGTCAACTATAATGTATCACGCGCACGCTCGCGCGTACGGGCGCAAAAAATACCGCCCCTCATCCGCGCCTGCTAGCCGGCGTGTTTAAAGGGCGGTAATAAGTGTTAGCATTCTTTAGTTCATCCCTCCCAAAAATCGGTTACTGGTAGTATAAGCGGAATTTTAAAAAATTTCAAGGGGATAAAAAACGGCGGGTGCAAAGTTCATTTATACAGGTTGTTTATTTGTTGCTATTTTTTGCCGGGCCTCTCGCGGTCGCTCACTGAAAAATTTAGGATAAATATTCGGCGCGGACACACCCGGGTTTGGAAAACCCTTGATTTGTTTTTTTTTTTTGGTAGATTTGAGGTATAACGAAAGATAATTCTATATAAATGGAGGGGTACGCAGTATGAAAGAAAATTGTTTGCAAGGTTGTTTTTGCTCAAAAGCAGGTTTTACGCTTATTGAGCTGTTAGTTGTTGTTTTAATTATTGGCATTTTAGCGGCGGTAGCGGTACCGCAGTACCAAAAAGCGGTTTATAAAAGCCGGTACGCAACTCTTAAAAATTTGACGGAAAGTATTTGGCAAGCCCAACAGGTGTATCAGTTGGCAAACGGTCATTTTGCTACTACCTTTTCCGAACTGGACATTGATTTGCCTGGCGGAACAATAGGAACAGAAACAGACGATCCCCGTGCGGCAGAACAATATAATTATCCTTGGGGATATTGTAGAATTCATGTGAATACGAATGGGACTGTGCAAAGTCAATGCACTAACGAGCAAATAAGAATGGGGTATATAAGAGAAGAAAGTGGAGTAAAACAATGTTTTGTGTGGGGATCTAGAAATAAGCAAGATTATCCGTTGCAAAATTCAATATGCCAGCTTGAAACGGGTTTAGCAAACGCATCGGGAAGCGGCACACATGGAGTTGGTTATGTAAGATGGCTATATCCAAATTAGGGATGTTTTTTTCAAAAAGAATATAATTAAAAACCCCCGCTGAAGCGGGGGTTTTTAGTAAAAGCACAAAGTTATTTGGCGTTTACCATTTTGGCGCGGGAAATATCGCCTTTTTTGTCTAAGAAATAGAGGTATCCTTTTTCTTTTTTGATACCGCATTTTTCTACTTTTTTCGGTTTACCACCTTTTTTGCCACCGCGGGCCATTTGCACACGGGCGATATCACCGTCTTTGTCGATGTAGTACAGGAAGCCGTCTTCGCGGTCCATGCCTACTTTTAATACTTTTTCAGCCATTTTAAACTCCTCCTTTAAAGGAATACGTCGTTAATATTAACGTACATTTAACGTACCCCCTCAGTGTAGTAAAAAAATTTTTATTTTGCAAGTGTTTTTTTTAGTCGGGGCTCCCTCGTACCCCTTTTATATTAGTACGCGTAGAGAGTTAAAACAATACTTTTTACCTATATAAAGCGCCAAAATGTTATAATAAAGATATACTCCTAAGGGAATTTTATGTATTTAAAAGCTATAGAAATCATCGGTTTCAAATCCTTTGCAGACAAATCCCGCCTGGACTTTGAGCCCGGCATCACCTGTGTAGTGGGGCCCAACGGGTGCGGCAAATCTAACGTCATAGACTCCGTGCGTTGGACCATTGGCGAAATGAGTTGGAAAGCCTTGCGCTCGGGATCTATGGTGGACATCATTTTCAACGGTACCGCCAAACGTGCCCCCTTAAATATGGCGCAAGTAAGCATGATTTTTGATAACGCCTCGCGCCAGCTTCCCTTAGATTTTAACGAAATTACTGTTACGCGTAAAATTTTCCGCTCCGGCGAGAGCGAATACTATTTAAATAAGGTACAATGCCGCCTGCGTGATATCCGCGATTTGTTTTTAGATACGGGTATCGGCGGGGGCGGGTACGCCATTATCGACCAGGGCGGCGTGGAAAGTGTGCTCTCTGCCTCGGCCGAGCAACGCCGCGAAATGTTTGAAGAAGTGGCCGGCGTTTCTAAGTATAAGGCCAAACGCGAAGAATGTATCCGCCGTTTAGAGCGCGTGGATATGGACCTGGCCCGCTTGTCCGACACGGTGGCCTTAATTACCGAGCAAATCAAAAAATTAGATAGCGAGGCCAAAAAAGCACGCCTGTACCAAAAATACCGCGAAGAACTTAAAGAAAGCGAAATTGCTATTTCCCTTCATTCTTTGCGCGAATCTAACGAACAAATTGCCAAGCACAGTGCGCAGTTGCAACCCGTTGAACAGCAAATGACCGACGTGGAAAACCGCATTTCCGCGCAAGAGGGTACGACGGCCGCGCTTGATTTAAACTTAACGCACAAACAAAAAGAGGCCGCCGCGTTTAACGAAAAAATTTCCGCCAGTAAATACCAAGTAGGTTTGTTGGAAGGTGCCATTAAAAACTGCGATAACCTAACCGCCGAACTTACAGCGCAGATTGCGTCGTCGGGCGCGGAGGCACAACGTGGCCAAAGCCGCCTGGCTGAATTGGCGCCGGCGTTGGCCAAACTGAAAGAAAATTTGGCCGCCGTTACCGCCAAATTAAACCCCTTGCAAGAAAATTATAACGCCAAAACCGCACAAGCCGGGCAACTGGAAAACGATTTGCGCACCGCCGAGAGCGACTTGCAACGCGCTTCCAATGAACTGATGAATTTGGTGCAAAAGCAAATGGAAGTTTCCAACCGTATTTCGTTGGAAGAATCTAACATTAAGCGTGAAGAAGAAGATTTGATCGCGGCTGAAAAAGCCAGCCAAACTGAGCAGGAAAGTTTAAAAACTTTAGAAGAAAGTTTGCAAGAAGTTACCTTGCGTGTGCAAGGCAAACAAACCGATGCGGATAACGCCAAAACCGCCATTGCCGCGGCCGAAACCGCATTACGCAATTTGCAACAAGCGCGCAGTGCGCTGAGCGAGCAGTTATCGTCGGTCAAATCGGCCCGCGCCGGTTTAACGGCCAAGTTGGAACTTATCCAAACCCAAGGCCAAAACGACCCGTACTGGGTGGGTGTTAAAACCGTGCTGGATGCCAAGTTGCCCGGCGTAAAAGGCACCTTGCGTAAAGCGCTTAAATATCCGCAAAATTTACAAGTAGCCGTGGAAGAAGCCTTTGGTAAATACTTAGATGCCTTGCTGTGTGACACGCATGAAACCGTGCAAAAAGCCGTGGAACTTTTACAAAAAAACGGCAAAGCGCGCGCTAAATTTATCGTCTTAGAAAGTGTGCCGCAAGCCACGGTGCAAACCACGGGCACGCTTAAAAAACAACTTACGTATAATGCCGAGCTGGAAGATTTAATTGACCTTATTATTGGCGGGTATTCGTATCAAAACGGTGTTGTGAACGGCGGGTTTTTTGTAAGCGGCGGGGATGAAAGTGTCCGCGCGCCCGAAGCGTATTGGGGTGAGGAAGGGGCTGTTAAAGAACAAATTGCCGCGCACACCGCGCAAGAAGAAAAACTAACCGCGGACTTGGCCAAAAATACAGAAGATGTAACCAAAGCCGACGAGCATTTAAAAACTTTGCGCACCCAAGTGCAAGAGGCGGTAGTGGCCTTAAACTTAGTGCAAAGCGAACGCCAAAGCAAAGAGCGCGAACTGAAAACCGTGCAGGAAACGTTGCAAAAAGCCGCCGCGCGCAAACAAGAAATTACCTTGCGTGTGGATAACCGCCGTGCGCAAATTAACGCGCTTAAAACGCAAAGCGAAGAACTTAAAACGCGGCACGAAGCATGTGTAAAAACGTCGGAAGAAGTTAAACAGCGCCAGCAAAAACTGCGCGAAACGGCCGAGGTGCTCAAGAATGAAATTAACACCTTAAGCGCCGCGCTGTATCAAGCACGCATTGAACAAAACAATGTGGAGTTAGATTTAAAATCTACGGAATACGAATTTAACAGCCTGACGGAAAACGAAGGTAAACGCAGTGAAAAAGTGGCCGCGTCCAACCTGCGTTTAAAGAGTTTGGCCGACGAAAAATTGGCCACGCAAGCCAAGCTGTCTGCCGAGCGCGACGTGCTGGCTAAACTGGAAATTGACGAACACCAAATGCGCGCCGATTTGGAAGCACTTAAAAAAGATTACGACGAAAAACTAAGTGCTCTTAATGCCTGCAAGAAGCAACTTTCGGATTTGACGCTCCAAAAAAATAATTTGGAAAACGCCCTTGCTAACGCGCGGCGCCAACACACCACTGTGGCTAACAGCTTATTTGAAAGCTGGAACATTACGCCCGAAGAAGCCGAGCTGAATTACGGCAAAAAAGAAGTAGATTACGAGCGCGTGAAAATGATGCGCAAACGCATTGAAAATATGGGGGCCGTCAACATGACCGCACCCGAAGAGTACGACGCGTTAAACGAGCGCAACGAATTTTTGAAAACCCAAATGAACGATTTGGACAGCGCCAAAAAAGATTTGAAATCCGCCATTAACAAAATCAACCAAACCACGCGCGAGAATTTCAAATACACCTTTGAACAGGTGCGTACGCATTTCAAAAATATTTTCCAATCTCTTTTCCGCGGCGGCGAGTGTGACTTGGTGCTCACCCAGCCCGATAATTTATTGGAAACCGGCATTGAAATTTACGCCCAACCGTCCGGCAAAAAGCTGTTAAACATTAACTCCATGTCCGGCGGGGAAAAGACGTTAACGGCTATGTCGCTCCTGTTTGCGTTCTTTACGCATCACCCGTCCCCATTCTGCATTATGGACGAGGCCGATGCCGCCCTGGACGAAGCCAACGTGGAACGCTACGTTAACCTGATTAAAGAATTTTCCAAATCTACCCAGTTTATTGTAGTCACACACAACAAACGCACCATGGAAGCCGCGCGCATGCTCTACGGTATTACCATGGAAGAAAGCGGCGTATCTAAAGTGATGTCCGTCAACTTGGCCGACCGCACCAGCGCCGAAGAAAATAAGAAAAAACAAGAACTGGAAGCGTTGGTGGAAGCCTAATGCGTATTGGAGTTCTATCGGATATTCACGGTAATTTGGAAGCACTGGAAGTTTGTTTAAAGGTGCTTCACGCGGCCGGGGCCGAAAAATACATTCAATGTGGGGACATTATTGGCTACGGCCCGGACGGCGAGGCCTGCACCCGGCGTGTGATGACACTGCCGATGCTGGCCAGCGTTATGGGCAATCACGACGCTATTTTAGCTTTCCCGTCTTTAGAAAATTGGTTTAATTATGATGCCAAGGCCGCTTTGGTAGAGAGTTTGCCGGAACTTTCGCGCCCGTGCACGGACTATTTGCGCACGTTGCCGGCCTCGGTGCAGGAAGAAAATTTTGCGGTCGTGCACGGCACCCCGTTTGACCCGATTAAAGAATATTTCCACAGTATGGAGCAATTTAATACGTATTACCGTTTATGGCAAGGCCAAGTGCTGTTTGTGGGGCATACACACTTACAGTTTTACATGAAGGCTTCTGCGCGCACTTGTCATATGTACCTAAACCAAAAAGATGAGCATCTCATCCACTTAAATAAAACCTGCCGTTATGTCATTAACCCCGGTGCCGTGGGCAAACCGCGCGACCATAACCCGTACGCGGCCTGTGGCTTGTGGGACAGCGACGAGCAGACCTTCACGTTCATCCGTGAGCCGTATGACTTTACGATTACGCAAGAAAAAATGCGCCAAAAAGGCTACCCGGAGTTTTTAATTGAAAGCCTGGCCCACGGGCTGTAAATAATTTCTTTGTAACTGTTTTTTAAAAAAGCGTGCATGGTAAAATGCACGCTTTTTTGTCTGTTTGCTTTAAAGGCCTTGATTTGTTTTTTTTTTTTGGTAGATTGTAGGGGTAGCACCTATATAAACGGAGGGATATACCTAATGAATAAAAATGCAATAAAAGGCCGTTTTTGCGCAAGCAAAGGCTTTACGTTAATTGAGTTGTTGGTAGTCGTTTTGATTATCGGCATTTTAGCTGCGGTAGCTGTGCCGCAGTACCGCAAAGCGGTGGATAAAAGCCGCTATAGTACCATGATTTCTGCGGCGCGCAGTATTGAAAACGCCCAAGATGCTTTTTACTTAGCTAACGGGCGTTATGCAGAGGACTTTGATGAGTTAGACGTAAGTATTTCTAAAGATTTACCTACTAAAGAAATAGAAGGAGCTAACCGCTTTTTCATCGGTTCGGCCGGTTTTCTGTCCGGATCGGCTTATACTTCTGCCATCTATTTTGACGGAGATGATCGGGTGGCTTCTTTTACCCTATACCATAAACATGGAACGCTCTATCCAGGAAATATCCGTTGTGTTACTTATGTAGGCCAAAAGAAACGGGGCCAAGCCATTTGTGAAAGTATAGGGGGAGAATTAATGAGCGGTAATCCTACTACATGTACTGGTTCAACAAATACGGTTTGTGCTCAATATAAACTGGCTAATTTCTAAGTAACGCTTGACTTATATCTCCCCTTTTTTGCTATGCTAGTGGTATCTTTTCTATAAAGGGGGGCCTATGAAAAAAAGTCTAGTCGCTTATTTTAGTGCCAGCGGTATTACCGCCCAACTAGCTAAGCGTTTGGCGCAAACCATCGGCGCAGATACGTTTGAAATTGTTCCGCAAGTGCTCTATACGCAAGCAGATTTGGATTGGACGAATAAACAGTCGCGCAGTACGCTGGAAATGCGCGATAAAACTTGCCGCCCGCCACTGGCGCACCCGGTGCCGGATATCAGCAAATACAAGGTTATTTTTGTTGGTTTCCCCGTTTGGTGGTACCGCCAGCCCAGTATTATTGATACCTTTATGGAAGCCTGCACTTGGAACGGGCAAACCGTGGTGCCGTTTGCTACTTCGGGCGGTAGCGGGCTGGGGGATGCGGCCAAAAATATGCAGGCGTTAGCCCCGCAAGCCGTGGTCAAAGAAGGCACATTGTGGAGCCGCGGCGCCGGAGCTTTGGAACTGGCCCCTTGGGCAAAAGAATATTTATAAAAAGGATAATCGGTTTAAAAGGGGAACGCGAAAGGCGTTCCCCTTTTGCCGTCAATTTGTTACAATAGAAGTATGAAAAAACACGTAATTGTCATTGGCGCAGGCCCGGCGGGCTTAACCGCCGCTTATGAATTAACCAAAAACCCAGATTATCAAGTTACCGTATTGGAAGCTGATAGTGTGGCCGGGGGGATTTCCCGCACCGTAAACGCAAACGGCAACCGTATGGACTTGGGCGGGCATCGCTTTTTTTCCAAAGACGAACGTGTGATGCAATGGTGGTTTTCTTTATTTGCTAAGCAAGGTAAACCGTCTATTGATGATAAACTTTTAAAACGTAAATCTCCGTTAGTAGCCGGCGGGCCGGACCCCGAAACCCAAGATGATGTCTTTTTAGTACGCAAACGTATTTCCCGCATTTATTACAAACACACTTTTTTTGATTATCCGCTGTCTTTATCGGCTAAAACGCTGTATAATTTAGGTTTTTTTACGTTAATGCAGGCGGGGTTTTCGTACATGGGCTCGTGCATGCATAAATTGCCCGAAACTTCGTTGGAAAATTTTTATATCAACCGCTTTGGTAAAAAACTTTACAGTATGTTTTTTGAGGGTTATACCGAAAAATTATGGGGCCGCCATCCGCGTGATATTTCGGCCGATTGGGGGGCCCAACGTGTAAAGGGGCTTTCGGTAGTAGCGGTGCTGAAAGATTTGGCACAGCGTGTTCTGCATACCCAACCCCAAAAGAAAGAAACTTCGTTAATTGAAGAGTTTTATTATCCTAAGTACGGCCCCGGCCAGTTGTGGACGGCAGTAGCCGATAAAATCAAACAACAAGGCGGCGAAGTGCGCTATAACAGCCCCGTAACAGGGCTCATGCGCCAAGGCAATCACTTAACGGGGGTAATATGTAACGGGCAGGAAATCCCGGCCGACGTGGTAATTTCGTCCATGCCGCTTAAAGACTTAGTAGCCGGCTTGCCGGACGCCCCGCACGAAGTGCGCCACATAGCTGAAAATTTGCCCTACCGCGATTTTGTAACCGTGGGTTTACTGGTAGATAAATTAGCCCTTAAAAACAATACCAAAATTCCTACCTTTAACAACAATATCCCCGATTGCTGGATTTACGTGCAAGACGGTAATGTAAAAATGGGGCGCATCCAGGTATTTAATAACTGGTCCCCGTATATGGTGCACAACGTACAAAACACCGTGTGGGTGGGGCTGGAGTATTTCTGCGCCGAAGGGGATGATTTTTGGAATATGCCGCAAGAGCAGTGTATTAAACTGGCGGTACAGGAATTACAGCAAATTGGCGTAATTACCAAAGATACGCAGATTTTGGCTTCCCACCGGGAACAAGTGAAAAAAGCCTACCCGGCGTATTTTGATACGTATAAAGAAATCGGCACTTTGATAGAGTATTTAAACCGGTTGGATAATTTGTATTGTGTGGGCCGCAACGGTCAGCACCGCTATAATAATATGGACCATTCCATGGTAACAGCGTTTGAAGCGGTACATAATATTGTAAACGGACGTGCGGATAAAACCAACATTTGGAACGTAAATACCGAGAAAGAATATCACGAAAGCAAATAGGAAAACTATGTATTATTTTCAACAAGGTTGTGCTTATATTTCCCGGCTTACACACATTCCGGAACAGTTAATTCGTTTTGGGATTATCGGTTGTGTAAATACGGTGTTTGCTTATACAGTGTTTACTTGTTTCCTTTTCATTGGGTTTCATTATACGTTGGCTACCTTGGGATCTACCATTATCGGTATCTTTTTTAGCTTTAAAACTTTTGGAACGCTGGTGTTTGATAACCCGGACAACAAATTAGTGTTTAAATTTTTTATTGTTTACGGTTTTTGCTATTTTTTGAATATTGCTATCCAATATTTATTGGGGCAATATGTGTGCCCCAACCAGTATGTGAACGGGTTTATAAGTATGCTACTGGTGGCGGCGGTTAGTTTTTGTTTCAATAAATGGGTGGTATTTCGCAAGAAAGCCCCCGCTACAGGCAATTTTATTTCTTAGTATAGATTTGGTATAATAGAAGTAAGTAATTGACTTGTTTTTTGCTTTTTGAAGGATTTAGCCCAGTTGGCGCAGCGCTTGTAACATAAAGCCCGTTCCCTTGGGAACGCGCCAAAACTGGCAAACAATTAGAGCAGTTGAAATTACGATTTAAGCCCAGTTGGCGCAGCGCTTGTAACATAAAGTCCGTTCCCTTGGGAACGCGCCAAACCGGCAAACAATTAGAGCAGTTGAAATTACGATTTAAGCCCAGTTGGCGCAGCGGTAGCGCGTTCCCTTGACATGGGAAAGGTCACAGGTTCAATCCCTGTACTGGGCAAATTTGAAAACCACCCAAAAGGGTGGTTTTTAAATTTATCCAGTAGCGCATAAACTGCTTTATGCGCGGCAGG
>JBGUOO010000027.1:0-14500 GCA_045129775.1 Elusimicrobiaceae bacterium | reverse complement strand
GGACAGTTCGCACACTCCCAAAATAGCGTCGCCCAGTTGCTCGCTGGTTACATGGCGGCTGGCGGCCAGCAAATCGGCCGCGTACAGCTTAATATACGGTATTTTCATAACAACCTCGTTTTAAGTGGATTTTAGGGCCCCGGTTGGGGCTGAATATAGATAGCATAGAAAACTATGTTAGTAATGTCAAGTATTTTCTTTCTGTTTAAAATATAAAGCGTAACACCCGCGCGCCCAAACATCCTTATAAATTCTTGCCCCACCCCGGCTGTTTTTTTATATAATAAGGTAACTCATCTATACAGAGGTTCTTTATTTATGGCCAAACGATTTACCGAAAACGCGCAAAAAATCATCTTAATTGCGCAGGAAGAAGCCAAACGCTTAAATCACGACTACGTCGGCACGGAACACATTTTACTGGGGCTGTGCGCCTTAGAGGGCACCATGTCCAACAAAATCCTTACCACGCTGGGGGTGACGTTTCGCAAGGTACGTTTAGAGATTGAAAAAATGGTGGGCATTGGCGACACCATTATGCTCCTGGGCGAAATCCCCTTTACGCCGCGCGCTAAGAAGGTGCTGGAACTGTCGGTAGAAGAATCGCAGTTGTTAAACTCGGACTATATCGGCACGGAACACATTTTGCTGGGGCTCATTCGCGAAGAAGAAAGCATGGCCGGTAAGATTTTATCTAACTTGGGGCTCAATTTACCCCTCGTGCGCGAAACGGTAGTCAACTTTGTGGGCGAAGGTAAAAACAGTGACGAAGAAAAAACCGCCGACCTCTTCCGCCCTGCCGAGGCCGACGAAACCCCCTTTGAGCCGCGCGCCGCCAAAGAGCGCAAAAAACAAACGAGTACCCCCACCCTGGACGAATACACGCGCGATTTAACCGCCCTGGCCGCCCAAGGCAAGTTGGACCCGGTCATCGGGCGCGACAACGAAATTGAACGCATTGTGCAAATTTTGGCCCGGCGCAACAAAAACAACCCCGTTTTAATCGGCGAGCCGGGCGTAGGCAAAACTGCCATTGTGGAGGGCCTGGCGCAAAAAATGGCCAAGGGCGAAATTTCCGACGTACTGGCCGAAAAACGCCTGTTGGCCTTAGATTTGGCCTCCGTGGTGGCCGGCACCAAGTACCGCGGCGAATTTGAACAACGCCTTAAAAACATCATTGACGAGCTGGCCGCCGCCCAAAACGCTATTGTGTTTATTGACGAACTGCACACCATTATCGGCGCCGGCGCGGCGGAAGGGTCTATTGACGCTTCCAACATGTTAAAACCCGCCCTGGCCCGCGGCGAAGTGCAGTGCATTGGCGCTACCACCTTTGACGAATACCGCAAATACATTGAGGCCGACACCGCCCTGGAGCGCCGCTTTCAGCCCGTAGTGGCCGACCCGCCGGACGTGGACCAAACCATCACCATTTTGCAAGGCGTGCGCGCTAAGTACGAGGAGCACCACCACGTCACTTATACCGACGGGGCCGTACGCGCCGCCGCCCAAATTGCCGACCGTTATATCACCGACCGCGCCATGCCCGACAAAGCCCTGGACCTCTTTGACGAGGCCGGTGCCCGCGCGCGGCTGAAAAACGCCATTTTACCGCCCGAAATCAAACAAAAACAGGCTGAGCTCACACAGCTGACGGCCGAGAAAGAGGAACTGCTGGCTAAGAAAGATTTTGTCAAAGCGGCCCAGGCCAAAGAAGCCGAGGCCCGCGCCCAAGAATATGTGGACCATTTAAAACAAAAATGGCAACAGGCACACGGCAAAAAGACTCCCAAAGTAACCGAGGAAGATATTGCGCTGGTGGCCTCTAAATGGACCGGCATTCCCGTCACGCGCTTAACGCAAAGCGAAACCGACAAGATTTTGCACATGGAAGAACACCTGCATAAGCGCATTATCGGGCAAGACGACGCCGTAAAAGCCGTCTCGCAAGCCATCCGGCGCAACCGCACCGGCCTGGGCAACCCCCACCGCCCCATTGGGGGCTTTCTGTTCTTGGGGCCCACCGGGGTCGGGAAAACCGAACTGGCCAAAAGTTTAGCCACGTTTTTGTTTGGCGACGAAGAAGCCATGATCCGCTTAGACATGTCGGAATATATGGAAAAGTTTGCCGTCTCGCGCCTCATTGGGGCGCCGCCCGGCTACGTAGGCTATGAAGAAGGCGGCCAACTGACCGAAGCCGTACGCCGCCGCCCCTATAGCGTGGTGGTCTTAGACGAGCTGGAAAAAGCACACCCCGATATTTACAACATTCTCTTGCAAGTGTTGGACGAAGGGGCACTCACAGACAATTTAGGCCACAAGGTCAGCTTCAAAAACTGCGTGATTATTATGACCTCTAACGTCGGCGCGCGCGAGATTACCAATAAAGGCAATTCCCTGGGCTTTACGGCCCAGCAAAGCGCCGAAGAAGAATATAAGGACATGCGCCAAAACGTCATGGACGAGGTCAAAAAAACCTTTAACCCCGAATTTATTAACCGCATTGACGAAATTGTGGTCTTCCACGCCCTTAGCCGCGAGAATATCGGGGCTATTTTGGACGTGGCCCTTAAAAAAGTGGACTACAAACTGGCGGACCGCCAACTGCATTTAAAGCTGACGCAAGCCGCTAAAGACTATTTAGTAGAAAAGGGATTTGATGCCAAATTCGGCGCGCGGCCCTTGCTGCGCACTATCCAACGGGAATTAGAGGACCCGCTGGCGGAATATATCTTAGTAAGCCGCCCCAAACAAGGCGCGCATATCAAGGCGGATTTGGACAAAGAGGCCCCTAAACTGACGTTTGCCGTTGTGGCAGCAGGAAAGAAAAAGGTACTTATTTAGGAGGAATTTTATGGACGCAAACAAACAAAAAGCGCTGGACTTGGCCCTGGGTCAAATTGAAAAAGCATTTGGTAAAGAAGCCATTTGCAAACTGGGTGGCGGCAGTGTAGCCAAAGTGGAAGCCATTCCCACGGGGGCGCTGTCTTTAGATTTAGCTTTAGGCGTGGGCGGCCTGCCGCGCGGGCGCGTGATTGAAATCTACGGCCCCGAAGCCGGCGGTAAAACCACGCTCTCTTTACACGTGGCCGCACAAACCCAAAAGTTGGGCGGCACGGTGGCATTCATTGACGCCGAGCACGCCCTGGACCCCGTCTATGCCGAACACTTGGGCGTAAACGTGGACGAACTGTTAGTGTCGCAACCCGATTCCGGCGAGCAAGCCCTGGAAATTGCCGAAAAGCTCGTGCGCTCGGGCGCGATTGATTTAATTATCATTGACTCCGTGGCCGCCCTGGTGCCGCAAGCCGAAATTGAAGGCGAAATGGGCGACTCGCACGTTGGTCTGCAAGCGCGCCTGATGAGCCAGGCCTTGCGCAAGCTGACCAGCATTTTGAACAAAACCAAAACGAGTATTATTTTCATCAACCAGTTGCGCCAAAAAATCGGCGTGATGTTCGGCAACCCCGAAACCACCCCCGGCGGGCTGGCACTCAAGTTTTATTCGTCGGTGCGTATTGACGTGCGGCGCATTGAGAACCTCAAAAAAGGCGACGAAGTCATCGGCACGCGTGTGCGCGCCAAAGTGACCAAAAACAAAGTAGCCCCGCCCTACCGCCAGGCCGAATTTACCATGATTTTGGGCCAGGGCATTTCGCGGGAGGCGTGCATTTTGGACAAAGGCGTAGAGGCCGGCCTGTTGGAAAAAAGCGGCAGTTGGTTCCTCTATGGCGACGAAAAACTCGGCCAAGGGGCCGAAAACGCCCGCCAGTATTTAAAGGACAACCCCCAACTGGCCGACGAGATTGAAGACAAGCTGTATGTGAAGTATTTAGGGATTCACTACAACGGCAAAAAAGCGGACGAAGAAAAAGAGCCGAAAAAGAAAACCAAGTAACAGCTTGCAAATTTAAGCCCTTAGCCACCGACTCTCGCTCGCGTACCTGCGGCGCTATGCGCCGTCCGCAAGACGTACGCCACGCTCAACTTACGGCGGCTAATCATCTTAAATTTGAAAGCTCACCCGTCTCTTGGGTTGTTGTGTGCCCGCAACGGCAAAAAAGCGGACGAAGAAGCACCCGCCAAAGCTAAAAAGAAATAAAGATTATCAAGCAAAAACCCCCCGGCAAAAACCGGGGGTTTTTCACAAAAAGTTATGACAGGGCAGGTAATGCCTGGCTTACAACAGCAACCCCTCACCCGGCCTTGCCTCCCCCTCCGGGGGGAGGGAAACAGCGGACAGCACTTTATTCGTAGATTTTGATTTGTTCGTTTTGATAAACCTTACGCAGGCCCACGGCCGCAAGGGCCGCGTCTTTATCAAAATTTTTATCGGTTTGATGAAAGATAAACTTACTGCATTGGTACTGACGGAGCTTCTCTACATCTTTTTGGGAAAACTCGCCCGCGAATAATTTTTGCATCCACAAATAAAGCGGGCGCAATTCGTAATAGCAATACGCATGCACCGCCCCGCGCGAAGCATAGCACGAGCGGCGCTCGGTCAGGAGCATAAAGTCCAAATTTCCCGGGTACGGGTTAGAACCGGGCCAATCCAGCGGGGTCGTTGCAAAATAGTCATCCTCGGTTACATAGTGCCGTATGGCGGCCAGGCTCTGCGCACTAAGCGGCTTTAATTGATGCGCGGGGAAGTGCTCCAGTTTGTCCCACGCACTGCCCGACAAGTTGACCAGCGCCAACGCCAATACTACACACCCTATCTGAATAGGGCGGCTGAGCGTGCTTAAACGGCAAGCGGCTAAAGGGACCAGCAACATAATGGAAATCAATACCGAGCGCCACCCCAAGTCATTATTATCAATGACTGTTTTTAAAAAGCAGGTTACAAAGGCCGAGGCAAAAATCATCACATAAAACACTTGGTATTTTTTGATATGGGCCCGGGTCACCGCGCATACGGCCAACAAAAACAGAACCGGCATTTGCAAGAAATAATACACCGTCCAAAAGCCCAGGATTGCTACCAGCGGATGCAAGTGCCGGCTCCACGGGTAAATATGCACGGCCACGGGGAACATATCGTGCATGGCCCCGGCCTGGTTGATAATAAACGGCAGTGCCAGTAGCAAACTAAGCAGCCCCAGTTGCACCCCTTGCCACAGCACGGGCCACCGTTCCCGGCGCCCGCCCCAATCGGCCAGCAACAGCAACCCCAACCCCAGCGCCCCCACCAGCGCAATATAGACCGAGGCCCCCATCGTAACTGCCAACAAAAACGCAAGGATCCCTTTATGTTGCCAGCGGGATTGATACACCCATACCACCGCTAAGAGTAAAAACGAGGCCGAAATAACATTTTGCGGCGCCCACACGGCCATTTTGACAAAGGAGTCCATGCCGTGGACAATCGGGTCTAAGAACGAAAAGTTTAACTCACACGCCGCCGTAAAGGTTAATAAAAAGCAAAAAGCAAAATCTTTGCGGGCCAAGGCTTTGCCCCGCAAGATACTTACAATTCCCAGCATAGTGCTCATCCCCAGGCCGCCTACCAAGAGGGTGTTGAGCAGTTCCGCATCATACGTAGCCGCCCCCGTAAGGATTTTAAAACAAGCCCCCGGGATATAAAACAACATATAATAATGCAAATAATGCGGCAACGCCCCAAACGGGTTTTGTACCGGCATTCCCCCTTGCACCATGGAAGGGATCATGGCCGCTTTCACGTGGTCGTACGCGGCGGCGGGCAACCAATAAAAACCGTCTTTAAACTCAGGCGCTAACACCCACGCCAAATATCCCGCAAACCCCGCCACAAACAACAAACCCCACGCGTACAGGCGCCCCGGGTACTCTTTGCGGCGTAAAAATAAGAATAAACTGCCGCCCGCCAATAGCCCCGTAATTCCCCACACCACCCAGGCTTGCGTGGTGATATGCAACAGCCAATAAAAAAGGTATGCATATACCGCATACCCGGCCACGGGGGCAAAATAAGCGCGGGATTCTTTTTGATACCGGCAAAGCACCGTATCCCCCAGCAAAAAACAACATGCGTAGGCAACTATGCAACCCAAGGAAATAAGTGCCCAATTAGCGCTCATGCTTTTCCTCTTGTTGTAACCGCTTTTTGAAATGTTGGTAATTGGGCAAGGTATGCGTCAAACGCCCCAGCGGATAATACACCGTATAAAAAACCTTCGTGCGAAAGGTAGGCACGTATTGCCCGTCTTGCTTACGTAAAAAGTTGCCTTCTACCCCGTCATCAAAACGCTTTTGAATAAACGCCTGGTTAAAGTCCTGCGGGATTTGGCTGGCGGCCACATGCCCCTCTTCCACCGCGTAAAAATAAATAAAGCACGATAAACTGCGCTCTACCACAATCGGCACGCACATTAAAAAAGCAAACAAGCACGAGGCACTGGCCACGTACATCAAAAACGCCTCAAACGCATTTTTGTAACGCTTCCACCAAATCCAGCCGCTTAGTAAAGTGGATCCCCCCACCAGTAGCGGCATCCACAACAGCACTAACCCCGTACTGGCCGCAAAACACCACGACAACACCCCAATGGAAAACGCCAAACACACCCCTTGTATCCAACAAAAATCAATCCATTTCTTCCAAGGGTGTGCATCTTTTAATTTTGTATCCATAAAGTACAACTCCCCACGTAAAAGTATAGTATATCAAAAAACGTATAGCGGTATAAAAGCCCCTGTTCTATTCGTAAATTTTGATTTGTTCGTTTTGATAAATTTTACGTAACCCCACAGCGGCTAAAGCCGCATCTTGTTTAAAATTTTTATCGCTTTTGTGAAAAATAAACTTGTTGCATTTGTAACGGCGGACCTCGTCCACGTCGGCCTGGGTAATGTCCCCGTCAAATATCTCCATGGTCTTTTTATAAAGCGGGCGCAACTCAAAGCGGCAATAAGCATACACCGCCCCGCCCGACGCATAGCAGGACCGGCGCTCGGTAAGGAGCATAAAGTCCAAATTGGCGTGCCACGGGCCGGAATGGGGCAAATCCAACGGGTTGCTGACAAAATAATCTTGTGTAGATACGTATTGGCGTATGGCCGCAATACTTTGCGCGCTAAGCGGTTTTAACTTATACGGCACCCACGCGTTAAACCGATCCAAGCGGCTAATAGGGAAATTGACCATGAGTAGCGCCGTCAACACCACCGGCCACTTCACGATACGGCTGGCCGTACTCCACCGGCAGGTAGCCAAGGCTATGAGCAACATAATAGAAATCAACACGGCACGCCACCCTAAGTCATTATTATCAATCACCGTTTTCAAAAAACAGGTAATAAAGGCGGAGGCAAAAATCATCACATAAAACAACGTGTATTTGCGCAAATGTTCCTTTGTCATGCCCCACACCGCCAGTAAAAACGTAACCGGCATTTGCAAGAAATAATACACCGTCCAAAAGCCCAGTACGGCCAACACAGGGTGTAAGTTTCTGCTCCACGGGTAAATATGCACGGACACCGGGAACATATCGTGCATGGCGCCGGTTTGGTTCCAGATAAACGGGAGCGCCAAGAGCAAACTAAACAGCCCCACTTGCACCCCTTGCCACAAGATAGGTAACCGGTTGCGCCGCCCGCCCCAATCGGCCAGTAAAAACAACCCAAACCCCAGCGCCGCCACCAACGCTATATAGACCGAAGCGCCCATGCTCCCCGCCAACAACAACGCCACGAGCCACTTATATTTCCACCGGTACAGGTGCACACACACCACCGCCAAGAGTAAAAACGAAGCCGCCATCAGCGTTTGCGGCGCCCACAAAGACGTAGTGATCACGTTATCCATGCCGTGGGCAAAACTCATAAACGGGAAGTGCCGCTCGGCCGCCGTGCTAAACAATAAAATGGAACAAAACGCAATGTCCCGCCAGCCAAAGGGTTTCCCGCGCAGTACACGCACCACCCCAAACAACGCTCCCACCCCCATCCAGCAAGCCAACATGCTGTTGACTAATTCCACGCTGTACACGGTGGCCCCGGTCAAAATTTTCAAACACGTACCCGGCACATAAAACAGCAAATAATAATGCAAGTGCGGCGGAAACGCCCCAAACGGATTGGGGACCGGGATGCCCCCCTGCTCCATAGCCGGGATAATGGCCGCTTTCACGTGGTCGTACGCGGCCGAGGGCAAAAAGTAATAGCCGGCGTCAAATTCGGGATATAAGATGAGTAGCACATACCCCGCACTCCCTAACGCAAAAAGCATACTGACCCAATGAATCAGGGCCGGGTACTTTTGTCGGCGCAAAAACAAAAACAAACTGCCCCCTGCCAATAAGCCCGTTACACCCCACACCATCCACGCTTGCGTAGTAATATGAAACAATAAGTAAAAAAGATAAGAATAGACCAAATACCCTACCACCGGCGAAAAATACGCCCGTTTTTCTTTTAGGCGCGGGTAGAGCACCGCTTCTCCCAACAAAAAAAGTACGCCATACGCAACGATACTTTCCAGCAAAATAATACCCCAATGAGAAGTCATGTAAGTCTCCCTGCAATAACGTTTTAAAATGTGACGGATAAAAGCACTTATAAAGTATATCAAAAAACATTTTGGCATAGTAAGTGCTATAATGAAGAGATGGATTCTTACTTATTAGATGACTTTAAAAGCCACCTGAGCTTTGAGCGGCAACTTTCGCCCAATACCTTAAGCGCCTACGGCAGTGACGTGGACTCCTTCTTGCAGTATTGCGAGGCCGCCGAAAAGGACCCCCTTAAAATCGGCCCGGAATTTTTGGACCAATACCACACCCAACTGCGCGAAATTGAACACCTGGCCCCGGCCAGTATCGCACGCAAACTGGAAGCCGTAAAGTGCTTTTACAAGTTTTTGCTTATTGAAGAACGCCTAACCGAGGACCCCACCCGCTTCTTAAAGGCCGCTAAACGCAACCAAAAAATTCCGCAGCAACTCTCGCACCAGGAAATGGAGCGGCTGCTCTCGTTCCCGGCTGAAAAATTTGAAGACATCCGCACGCTCACCATGATTGACCTCTTATATGCGGCCGGATTGCGCGTAAGCGAGCTGATTAGCCTACGCTTGGAAAACGTCAACCTCAAAGAAGGCTGGGTACTGGCCTTTGGCAAGGGCAGTAAACAGCGCTTTGTGCCCCTGCACCACGAAGTCTGCCGGCGGATTGAAAACTATTTGGCCGCGCGCGAGGCCCGCTTTGCCGGGCGCGAAGCCGCCAGCGAGCTGTTCCTCAATAACCGCGGCACCAAGCTAAGCCGCGTGGCCGTGTGGCAAGCCTTGGCCGCCTTGGGGCGCAAGGCCAACATTTCCACGCCCTTGCACCCGCATTTGTTTCGGCATACGTTTGCGTCGCACTTACTGCAAGGCGGGGCGGATTTGCGCAGTTTGCAAGAGATGCTGGGCCATGCGGATTTGGCTACTACGCAGATTTATACGCACTTGGATGTGCAAGATCTTAAAGAGAAGCATAAAAAGTTCCACCCGCACTCTTAAATGAACAACCCTCCGGTGATGTTGCACGGTACGTGGACCAACCATTTGCCAAAATCTTTCCATTTTGTGCCGACTTTCGCTCGCGTACTTGCCGCGCTACGCGCGGGCGAAATGACGTACGCCACGCTCAACTTACGGCACAAACTGGTTTGATTTTGACAAATCAGGGTACTGGCTATTTTCCCCGGTGCTTGGGGAAAGTGCCGGCGGCTCTACAGGCCTAGGAACAAATCAGGGTACTGGCTATTTTCCCCGGTGCTTGAGGGATGCCCACAGTTGCACATTTCACGCCCGCTATCCGCTAAATTTTGTACAATACAAAGTATATGAAATCGTTCCCCGAAATTGATAAACAACAACAAGCCCGCTGGGAAAAAGAAAACCTCTTTGCCAGCCCCCGCACCCCCGGTGCTAAAAAATTTTATTGTTTGGATATGTTCCCCTACCCCTCGGGCGCGGGGCTACACGTCGGTCACCCGGAAGGTTATACCGCCTCGGACATTTTAACACGCTACAAACGCATGAACGGATACAGCGTCTTGCACCCCATGGGTTGGGATGCCTTCGGCCTGCCGGCTGAAAACTACGCCATTGCCACGGGCGTACACCCGCGTATTACCACGCAAAAAAATATTGATAATTTCCGCCGCCAAATTAAGTCTATCGGCATGGCGTATGATTGGTCGCGCGAAGTAGACACCACCGACCCCAACTATTACAAATGGACGCAGTGGATTTTCCTACAACTCTTTAAAAAAGGCCTCGCGTACGAGTCCACCGTACCGATCAACTGGTGCCCCTCGTGCAAAACGGGGCTTGCCAACGAAGAAGTCTTTAACGGTAAGTGCGAGCGTTGCGGCCACGACATTGAACGCAAGGCACTTCGGCAATGGATTTTAAAAATTACTGACTATGCCGAAGAATTGCTGGCCGGCCTGGACAAATTGGACTGGCCCGAAAGCACGCTGACCATGCAGAAAAACTGGATTGGCAAAAGTCAGGGCGCCAACGTGGTATTTAAGTTGGACGGGTTTGACGATACTTTAACCGTATTTACCACCCGGCCCGATACACTGTTTGGTGCCACCTATATGGTCGTGTCACCGGAACACCCGATTTTGAGCAAAATTGTCACGCCTGAGCAAAAAGCCGCTGTGGCCGCCTATCAAAAAGAGGCCGCCAAAAAAAGCGACCTGGAGCGCGGCGAACTGAACAAAGAAAAAACCGGCGTATTTACGGGCGCGTATGCCATTAACCCGGTTAACGGCGTTAAAATCCCCGTGTGGACCAGTGACTATGTGCTCATGGGCTACGGCACCGGGGCTATTATGGCCGTTCCCGCGCACGACGAGCGCGACTATGCTTTTGCCAAAAAGTTCGGCCTTAAAATTATTGAAGTTATTAAGAGCGAACAAGGCGTGGAAAAAGAAGCCTTCACGGGTGACGGAGAGCTTGTCAATTCCGAATTTTTAAACGGCTTGCACGTAAAAGAAAGTAAAGCCGCCATGATTAAATGGTTGGAACAGCACCACTGCGGCAACGCCAAAACCACCTACAAACTGCGCGACTGGGTATTTGCGCGCCAACGATACTGGGGCGAGCCGATCCCCGTGGTGCATTGTGATAAATGCGGCGTAGTGCCGCTTCCGGAAAGTGCCCTGCCTTTGCAACTGCCCGAAGTGGAAAAATTTGAGCCCTCCGGCACCGGGGAATCCCCCCTTGCCACCGTCACGCAGTGGGTCAACACCACCTGCCCGCAGTGCGGCGCCCCCGCTAAGCGCGAAACCAACACCATGCCCCAGTGGGCGGGCTCGTGCTGGTACTATTTGCGCTATATGGACCCGCATAACGACAAAGCCCTCGTGGACCCGGCTCTGGAAAAAGCCTGGGGCCCGGTGGATTGCTACATTGGCGGGGCCGAACACGCGGTACTGCACCTGTTGTATGCGCGCTTTTGGCACCATGTGCTCTATGACTTGGGCGTTGTCTCCCACCCGGAGCCGTTCCAAAAACTGCGCCACCAAGGGATGATTTTGGCGTTCTCGTACCGGGACAAAATGGGGAATTACCACGGCTACGACGAAATTGATTTTAAAGACGGTAAGGCTTTCTTAAAAACCACCTGCGAAGAATTAACTTCCATGGTGGAAAAGATGAGCAAATCCAAGAAAAACGTCATCAACCCCGACGATATTTTAAATGAGTACGGCGCGGACGCCTTCCGCATGTACGAAATGTTTATGGGCCCGTTTGATGCCCAAAAGCCCTGGGATATGAAAGGCATTGAGGGCATTAACCGTTTCTTAAAGCGCATTTACGCGTGGAGCGAAACCGTACAGTTTACCCAAGAAGCCGAGCCCAAGAAAAGTGCCATTCTCTTAAACCAAACTATTGCTAAAGTGGGCGAGGACATTGAAAACCTGCGCTTTAACACGGCTATCTCGGCGCTCATGGTATTGTTTAACGACCTAAGCAAACTGCCCGCCGTGCAGGAAGGAACTTTCCAGAAATTTCTGCAAATTTTGCACCCGTTTGCCCCGCATTTGACCGAAGAAATTTGGCAAACAAAGGGATACACGGGCTTTGTATTGCAAAGCACTTGGCCGACGGCCGATAAGGCGCTTTTGCAAGACGACACCGTGGATATGGGCGTGCAAATTAACGGCAAAGTGCGAGGCCGCATCCAAGCCCCGCGCAACGCCACGCGCGAGGAACTGGAACAACTGGCCCTGGCCAGTGCCAAAGTGCAAAGCTATTTAAAAGAGTTGGAAGTTAAAAAAATAATTGTGGTGCCGGGCCGCATGGTCAGCATTGTGGGTGCGCCCAAAAAATAAACGGAGAAACTATGAAAAAACTAGCTTATATGTTGGGCCTGTGTGCGTTATTCGCCGCGTGCGCGGGCGAAAACGTGGTCTATACCCCGCAAGCGCAAATTATGCCCCAGCACATCAAAAAAATAGCTGTGCGCCCCATTTTAAACCGCACGGAAGTGTTTGCGCTGGAAGATAAGTTTTATAACGAGTTGTATGATACGTTCCTGCGTAACGGCATGTATCAAATTGTGTCCGAGAACAACGGCGCGCAAGGGGTGGTAGTAACCACCATTTCGCGCTATTTAAACGTACCCATTCAGTACGACAGCCATCTCATCCCCACCGTATATCGCATGGATATTTGGCTGGACGTGGTATTTATGGACGCTACCACCAACACCCCCGTCTGGCGCGAGCCCGCCCTCTTAGGTACGCAAATTTATGCGGCCTCCACCTTGCCCGGCGGCATGACCGAACAGCAAGCGCGCGATATTATCTTTGAGAAACTGTCCAAAGACATCGTCAAACGCACGGTGGACGGGTTTGGCTCGGTGCGTAGCGAGAATAAGAAAAAAGTAATGAACAACCCCGAATATACCACCATTACCGAGCCCCTCTAATGTCTAAAATCAGCGCCGAAAAACTACAGGCCGAACTGGCTAAAAATAACGTGGCCCCCGTCTATTTACTAACGGGGGAAGATACCGAGCGCAAAAATTTAGTCATTAAGCAAATCCAAGCGGTTTTACGTCCGGACGACTTTAACTACTTTAAAGCCCAAGCCACCGCGGCGGACGTAGCCGAGGGCCTGGCGCAAGCCAACACCGCGCCCGTGTTTTCCAACGTGCGGCTTATTGT
This sequence comes from Elusimicrobiaceae bacterium, assembly GCA_045129775.1. Lineage (GTDB taxonomy): Bacteria > Elusimicrobiota > Elusimicrobia > Elusimicrobiales > Elusimicrobiaceae > Avelusimicrobium. The sequence continues at coordinate 1,348 of JBGUOO010000027.1, read as the reverse complement.
GCTAACAGGCGTGGATAAACTGCGCAAAGGCTGTAAAGAGTTGGCCGCCTTGACGGCTTACGCGCAAAACCCGCTCCCCACCACCACGCTGGTGCTCACGCATAACGATTCCAAAAAACTAAAAACCGATAAGACACTGGCCGACGCGTGCGCCGAGTCCGGCCGGGTGGTCAATTTTGATGAATTAAAAGCCGACGACTTGGCCGCCTGGGTCCGCCAGAAAATGACCGAAAAGGGCTTAACCCCCACGTTTGAAGCGGTAGATTTACTGTGTGAATGTGTAGGGAGTGACCTGGGCGCCATGGAAAACGAACTGGAAAAACTCTACTTGTTTACGGCCGCGCGCGAAGATAAAACCATTGGCGCGCAAGACGTACTGGCGTGCATTGGGTTTAAAAAAGAAGAAAACCCCTTTGAGCTTTCCAACGCCCTAACCGCATGCAGTAAGGCGCGCGCTTTGGCTCAAATTGACAAACTCATTGACGGCGGCGAAGAGCCCGTGGCCGTGCTTGCCAAAATGAGCTACCCCATTTTAAAAATGGCCCGCATCAAACGCTTAAGTGAAGCCGGTATGGCACAAGGCGATATTCTACGCGCCGCGGGACTTATGTTTTGGGAAGCGCGCCTGGTGCAAAGTGCGCGCAGTTTTCCCCCATCTAAAAACTTCATGGCCGCGCTGAACAAAATTATTGATACAGACGCGGGTTTTAAGAGCGGCGCCGGCTTAGACCCTAAAACGGCCTTAAAAGGCATTGTGCTTACGCTGTTTAAAAGATAGTTACTTCGTAACACTCTATTGTTCCTGTAGCTCCACAAGCCATAGGTTGTTTTGTGTTGCTAAAACTTTTGCATAAAGCTAAGCCGTTATCTTCGGTTTTTTTCGCACCACAATACATTTTTTCTTCGTCCAAATAATAATATAATCTCCAATATATACTTCCTTGTTTTGGTTGAGCATAGATCACTTGGTCATTCTGAGCACGTCGTATATATGAAAACGTATGGGTCCCAATGGCCTGATTAATATTATTTTTATCTACTTCCACCTTCAACCCAATATCCAAATCTTCAAAATTATTGGTGTATTCTCCGTTAGCTAAGAAATATATTTTTTCCGCTTTGGCCAACGCAGACAATACTGTTATTGCCTCAGCAATACGCGCTTTTTCCACCGCTCTTTGGTATTGCGGCACGGCAACCGCCGCTAAAATGCCGATAATCAAAACCACCACTAATAATTCAATAAGCGTAAACCCCTTTCTTCCTCCCTTGCGGAGGAAGTGGTCCGCAGGACCGATGGAGGGGCTCATTAAGGAGAATGCCTTATAGGCCCCCCTTTTTGTCGCTA
>JBGUOO010000026.1:0-12756 GCA_045129775.1 Elusimicrobiaceae bacterium | reverse complement strand
TTTGATAGTTCTTGCTAATCGTACAGCGCGCTTCCTGTTCGTTACGCACCGCACTCATCATTTCTTCCGCTTCGCTGGTCTTGCGCGATTCCATTACTTTGGTAAATTTTGGCAATACCACCGCGGACAATACGCCTATAATTACCACTACTACCAGTAATTCAGTCAGCGTAAATGCTTTTCTTTTTTTACTAGACATAGTTCCTCCTCATATCACTAAACAGTGACAGGTCTTCCTTATACACACCAATAGTTTACTATACAAACTGTTAAAAGTCAACTTTTTATTGGGTTGAAAATCACTTACAAAAAAGGGAACGATTGTACTGCTAAACTAAAGTATTGTAAAATATCCGCACAGGGAGGCCCCATGAAAGAAGAATTTATTTGTATTTCCACCCCACAGGCCCGCACGTATTATAAAGCCGAGTGCGTGGCCAAAGAATTTTTAGACAAAGACAACAATGTCATCAATACCACCGGCGAAATCCCCGAAGGGAAAGTGACCGAAATTGCCGCCACTACCGCCACCACCAAACATTTTGCCAACGGCAAACTGCACGGCCGCCTGGAAGTGCGCAACCTGGCGGATAACTCGGTTACTTTTTCCGAAGATTACAATCACGGCCAGTTGGTCAACGTAACCGACCATACCTCGCCCGACCTGCTTAAACAAATGCAACTGGGATCCGCCAAAGCCACGCCTATTTATCCCGGCACCGTGCTCAAAACCAACAAAGACGTGCGCGCTTTTTACGTGGACGGCAAACAAATTGCCGAGGAAACCATTTCTTCCAACGGGGCCACGCTGGAGCTTTTGGGCTCTATCCCCGACGGGCCCGTAAAAGAATTTTCGGAAAACGGCAAACTCAAAACCGATGCTACCTACCAAAATAACAAATTGCACGGTTTGCTGATCCACTACGACGAAAACGGGCAAATCCTCTCCAAAGAAACGTACGACCAGGGCGTACTCAAAGGCCCGGCAGAATATTTTTCGTATGCGCAAAACCGCGTGCTACACACGGCGTGTAATTACCTAAGCGCGTTGCTGGACGGGCAATTTCTCCTCACGCAAAACGACGGCGTCGTGCGCGAATGTGCCGCCTATGCCAAGGGCCGCTTAAACGGCCCGCGCCATACCTATTATGCCAACAGCAAGTTGGAGTCGGAAGAGAATTTTGTGGACGGCAAACTGCAAGGGATACGCAAAATATTTTTCCCTACCGGGGAACTGTGGTACCAAGAAAATTACGTCAACGGCCGCCTGGAAGGCGAGCGGACCGAGTATTTCCCCTCCGGCAAAATCCGCTGTGCGGAAATGTATGCCGACGGCATGCTCAACGGCCAACGCAACATGTATGACGAAGCCGGCCAGTTAATTTCCAGCGAAGAATATCACTGGGGCAACATTGTGCATAATACGGAGTACCGCCCCTCATGAGAGTTACCCGCTTTTGCCCGGCCAAAGTAAACCTGTTTTTGGAAGTAACGGGCAAGCGCCCCAACGGCTACCACGAGCTGGCCACCCTGTTTGCCAAAATTGATTTGGGCGACCGCCTGAGTGTGCAAGCCACCCCCGCCCAGCACACCCATATTACCCTAAACATCAGCGGGCCGGTGGGTAAAAAAATACCGTGCTCCCCCAGCAATTTAGTATGGAAAGCCGCCCACGCTTTTTTAACCCATTACACCTTACACGCGCGTGTGCATATCGCCCTGGAAAAGCACGTACCCACCGGGGCCGGCTTAGGGGGCGGCTCGTCCGACGCGGCGGGCGTGCTGTTGGCGCTGTGTGAACGGTTTGATAAAAACCCGCTGGATTTAATCCCCTTGGCCGCCCGCTTAGGGGCCGACGTACCGCTGTTCTTATACCCCGACACGTTTTTAAAAGGGCAAGGCATTGGCGAGCAGTTAACCCCCGTTCCCGCGGGCGAGCCGTTGCCACACCTGGTGCTGGTGTACCCGCAAGTGGGCGTATCCACCCAAGAAGTTTTTGCCCGCATGCAAGTCCCTCCCGCAGACGAAGTATTGACAAACCTTTCTAAATTAGATAAACTAATAACTGTCGTAAAAAATGGGGACCCGCTAAGCAGTTGGGGTCCGTTGCTCTTTAATAGGTTAGAAGACTATGTATTCCCGTTTGTACCGGCTGTAAAAAAAGCCTTGGCTCAGTTACAGCAATTCAACAACGGGGGTTGTATGATGTCCGGCTCCGGTTCAACCGTATTTGCGTTAGTTGGCACGAAACAAAATGCGCATGAACTTGCAACAACATTGCAACAAACAAAAGCGCGGGTTTTCCCGGTTGCTTTTTACAGAGGGCCTACATATGCAAATTACAGAAATCAAAGTTCATCTAACCCATGAAGAACGCCTCAAAGCGTTTGTAAGTGTGACGTTTGATAACTGTTTCGTCGTACGGAACTTAAAAGTAGTAGAAGGGAAAACGGGACTTCTTTTATGTATGCCTTCGCGTAAAACCGCGGATGATGAGTACAAAGATTTAGCCCACCCGATTACGCAGGAATTTCGCAACTATTTGGAAACAAATATTTTGCAAGCGTACCGTACCGAAGTGGAAGCACACGCCCACGGGGAAGAAGCCCCGTCGCACGTGCGAATTTAAGCGTTACGTTAGATACTGCCGCTTATTTACACCGCACCACGATAAGCAGTATCTTCCGATTTACTTCCGGATGGTGAAATGGTATCACTACTGGTTTTGGTCCAGTCATTCTAGGTTCGAGTCCTAGTCCGGAAACCAAATTTAAGGGGGCCCTTGATAGGGCCCCTTAAATTTTTCCCGGAAGCGGGCAAACTGCTTTGCCCGCGTCTAGGACTCGAAAGCCGGAGCGATGTTTTTGTTTGAGCGTGCGAAGCCGCGAAAGGCAAAAACCGCGAGGCCGGACTGCAGGCATTTTACGTCAGTAAAATGACCGGAAGGAGAGTCCTAGTCCGTTTGCTTCGTAAAATGCGCCCCTACTTTGTTGCTCACTCGGTTGGATACCTCCGCCCTCCGGGCGCGTTCCGCCAGTATTCCTCCCTCGTTCGCGCCGCGTAGGAACACATTTTTCTTTGCAAACCCGTTACGTCTATTTTTCCCGCAAACCCCTCTTATGGGCACGCCACGTGTACGCGCTCCTCTATCGGTTTAAATTCTTTGTCCGGCGCCTCTTTATGAAGCGGCACGCCAAAGGGCATTTGTGCAATGAGCTTCCAATCCAGCGGCACGTGGAACTGGCGGTGCACCTCTAAATCCACCAGCGGATTATAATGCTGTAAACTGGCGCCCATGCCGTTTTCGGCTAGGGCCGTCCACACGGCAAACTCCGTCATGGCGTTGGCCTGGTAGGCCCACAGCGGGAAGTTGTCCTTATACGCCGGGAACTGCGCCTGTAAACTTTCCACCACGCTCCAATCTTCAAAAAACAAAATTGTGCCGTGCGCGGCCGAAAACGCGGCCAGTTTTTCTTCGGTCGGTGCGAATTTTTCGGGCGGAACGATTTGTTGCAGTTCGTGCCGGGCGATATCCCAAAACTGTTTGTGGCGTACCCCGCACAAGAGGAGCACGCGCGTGCTTTGGCTGTTAAACGGGCTGGGCGTATGCTTGACGGCCTCTTGCACCAGTTTCACAATTTCTTCTTGCGGCAGCGTGCTTTTGCTGGTTAAATCATAGCGGCTGCGGCGCAGTTTGATAAGGTCCAAAAATTCGTGTTTCATTTTCCCCTCCTTTATATATATGCTAGTAGGATAAAAATTTTGATATCCGTGGTCAAGCTCAAAAAATTGATTAGAATGTGCTCTGCCGGACCGCACGAAGTGCGGCAAGTACGTAAGGCCCAAGTCACCGCAAAATAAACCAAATTTAGAAAATGGTTGCCGGGGTAAAAAGTTTCATCGTGCCCGCCGTTTACGAAGAAAAATACCCCCGGCGGACGTTTCCTTCCAAGCGTAGCGGGGTTTTCAAACGAATTTGCGCAAGCACCGGGTAAAGACGAAGAGTTACCCTGTTTTCAGATTTGAGCCTAACATAATAGCGCGGGGTTTTCAAACTAAAATGCCCCCGGCGGACGTTTCCTTCCGGTCATTTTACTGACGTAAAATGCCTGCAGTCCGGGCTCGCGGTTTTTGCCTTTCGCGGCTACGCACGCTCAAACAAAAACATCGCTCCGCCTTTCAACTCCCGACGCACACCAAGCAGTTGGTGTGCTCCGCGACTTAAAAACAAAATACCCGCCAAAGCGGGTATTTTATTTTTACCCCCGGCGGGAGTTGAACTCGCAACCTCTTCCTTAGGACGGAATCGCTCTATCCAATTGAGCTACGGGGGCGCAAATTTTTAGCGTTTCTTGGAAACTTTTTTGGAAGTTTTTTTGACCGCTTTCTTGGGGGCCGCCTTTTTAACCGTTTTCTTAACGGCTTTTGGGGCGGTTTTTTTCACGGCTTTTTGGGCGGTGCTCTTTTGGGCAATCTGTTTTTTGGCTTGGGCTACTTTGTGGCGGATGAGTTTAGCCAGCGGGCTGTCGTCCACTTCTTCGCCCAAGATATTGGTTTTTACACGCGGGCGCATGGCCGCATGCAATTTGGTAGTGCGGAAATTTTCGTCGGTCATTTCCAAAATACCGGCCTTGCGCGCGGCATTACGCAGGGCACGCACGGCACGCTCCTCAATTTGGCGCACGCGCTCGCGCGAGAGGCCCAAAATTTCGGCCACTTCGCCCAGCGTTTTGGGGTTATTATCGTCTAAACCATAGCGCATGACAAGCACCTGGCGGTCGCGCTCTTGCAAATCGTCTAAACTTTGTTTTAAATTGGTTTGATCTTCATTGGCTACAAACACGTCGTGCGGGTTGCCTTTGCCGTCGTCGCTGATGATTTCTTCCAAGGTCATTTCATCTTCGTCGCGCACGAGGGAAGTTAAAGAGTCCACCCCTTTGGCCGCGCTTAGCGTGTCCATAATGGATTTGACTTGCCGCGCAGACAGGTCCAGCTCGTCGGCCATTTCGCGCAGGGACGGGTCGCGCCCGTTGGTTTCGCGCAGTTCGTTCCAAGCTTTGAACCAGCGTTTTAGGTTGCCCCACGCGTGCGACGGGATTTTAATAGAGCCCGATTGTTCTTCAATAAATTTGCGGATATATTGCTCAATCCAATAGACGGCGTAGGTGGAAAAACGGTACCCTTTTTGCGGCTCAAATTTTTCAATGGCTTGCCATAAACCCAGGTTGCCCTCTTCAATCAGGTCCATCAGTTCCATGCCGGGGCGCTGGAAGCGTTTGGCCGTCGGCACCACCAGCCGCAAGTTCATTTCCATGATGCGGTTTTTGGCGGCCTCGTCGCCTTTTTTGACCAGTTTCCACAGGCGCGCCATTTCTTCGCGGTCAATTTCTTGGGTGATGTGGCCGAGGTGTTTAAAGTATTCAGTTACGCTATCTAAATCTGTATCCATACTATTATAATACTAATAAAAAAACTCCCTGTAAAGTTTATTTGAGCGCACAAATTTTACAAAAGAATATTTGTAAAATTTGTTGCTTGCCAGCGAAACAATTTTCCACATTTGGGCACCTTTGCACCGACTTGCCACCTCGCAGTACCTATCAGTACAGCTTCGGGCAACTTACGGTGCAAATCTGCCTCAAATCTGAAAAATCATCTTATCCACTATTTTACCTTGTACTTGGGGAAATACTGTGTTTCTGTACAGGTTGTGCGGAAAATCAATCAGCCTACTGTAAGTTTAACCTTGTACTTGGGGAAATACTGCCCGCTCTACAGGTTGTTCCCCTCGCCCCTTGTGGGAGAGGATGCCCGCAGGGCAGGTGAGGGGTTGCCTTCGCCGTGGTAGGTTAGGCATCGGCTGACAAGGGCCCAGCGCACCCCCTCTTCTAATCAATTTTTGCGCTTCACAAATGGAAAAATCTTGTTATAATGGTTACATACTTAATATAAGGAGGAGTCTATGGTAAATACACAACGTCCGCCTAAGTCGTTCATGCAGATTATGTATATGTGCTTAGGCTTTTTCGGTATCCAGTTTGGCTGGGCCTTGCAGATGGGCAATATGAGTGCCATTTATTCGCGCCTGGGCGCGAGCGAGGACCAAATCCCCATGCTGTGGTTGGCCGCGCCCGTCACGGGGCTACTGGTGCAACCGCTGGTGGGTTATTTTAGCGACCGCACGTGGAACCGCCTGGGCCGGCGGCGGCCGTACTTTTTGGGCGGGGCTATTTTCTCTATGATTGCGCTTTTCCTCATGCCGCAAGCCACCGCTATTTGGATGGCCGTCATCGCGCTGTGGCTGTTGGATTCATCCGTCAACGTCAGCATGGAGCCGTTCCGCGCGTTTGTGGGCGACATTCTGCCCGAAGAGCAACGCAAAACCGGCTACGCCATGCAAAGCGTGATGATTGGCGCGGGGGCGGTAATTGCCTCTTTCCTGCCGCAGATTTTAACCTACTTTGGCGTCAGTACTGAGGCTCCGCTCGGTTCTATCCCGGCCACCGTGCGCTATTCCTTTTATATCGGTGCCGTGGTGCTGTTTGGGGCCATTTTGGCCACCGTGCTTACCACGCCCGAATATCCGCCGGCTAATATGGACGAATTTAGAGCCTTGCAAAAAAAATCGGTCCACCCGCTGCATTCGCTCAAAGAAATGTGGACGGCCATGATTACCATGCCGCAAACCATGCGCCGCTTGGCCATTGTGCAGTTTTTTACGTGGGCCGCATTTATGGTCATGTGGGTCTATTTTACGCCCGGCATTGCCAGCGGTGTTTTCCACGCCACGCCCGGCACGCCCGAGTATGAAACAGCCGCCAACTGGGGCAGTAGTTGTTTTGGTATTTACAACGGTGTAGCGTTTGTGTTTGCGTTTGCGCTCCTGTGGCTGACCACTAAGTTTTCCGCTAAAATCATCCACATTGTGTGCTTAACTATCGGCGGATTAGGACTGGCCAGTTTAGGGCTTACCCTTTTTGGCGTACAATTTAGTAAAATGAGTTTAATCATCCCCATGGTGTGTATTGGGATTGCGTGGAGCAGTATTTTATCCATGCCGTATGCCATGCTTTCCAACGCACTGCCGGCGGACAAAATGGGTTTTTACATGGGCGTGTTTAACTTCTTTATTGTTATTCCGCAAATTTGTGTAAACCTGTTCTTCGGTCCGTTTATGAAGCATGTGCTGGGTGGCAGTGCCATTGCCGCTGTGGGGGTAGGTGGGCTGAGTTTATTTGTAGCCGCCGCTTTTACCGTGTGGGTAAAAGAACATCACGCAGTGCAACAAGGGTAAGAAAAAAATGAAACTGTCTTTTCAAATCAACTATAAAACGGTATGGGGCGAAACGCTCCATGCCGTTTTGTACCGCGCACACGCCGCGGCCAACGAAAATAAAATCAACATTCCCCTGTCCACCGAGGACGGCCAAACCTGGACAGGGCACATCCTCTTAGAGTTTAACCAACCGCTTGCCATGGCGTATCATTACGAGGTCCGCAACAACGGCGTGCCCGTGCGGCGCGAATGGCAACTGGTGCCGCGCACCTTGCCGGTGGACCCCAAAGCGCAGGAATATGTGTTGCAAGATACCTGGCACGATTTGCCGCGCGAGAGCTGGCTTTACACGTCGGCCGTGACGGATGTGCTGCGCAAACGCACGCGCAAACCCGGCAAAACATTTACGTTATTTAACCGCACGCTCGTGTTGCGTGCGCAAGCCGCCCAGCTGGGGGTCAACCAAAGCCTTTATTTGTGCGGCAGTTCCCCGCTCTTAGGCAATTGGGACCCGCAATCCGCCATTCCCTTCACGGAAACGGAACCCAACGAGTGGATTGCTTCGCTGGATGCCGCCCAACTGCCCGCGCATGTGGAATATAAATTTCTCATCAAAACCCAAGACGCCGATAACGTGCTTTGGGAAGAAGGCCCCAACCGCACGTTTACCTTGCCGCCGATTGCCGACCAGCAAGTCCACGTGTTAGAAGGCCTGCGCCCGCATTTTAAAGAGGCCACCCTCTTGCGCGCGGCCGGGGTTGTGATCCCGGTGTTTTCGCTTCGGCGCGAACACGGCTGGGGCGTGGGCGACTTTGGCGACCTAAACGCCTTGACCGATTGGGCCGTAAGCACCGGGCAACAAGTCATTCAATTACTGCCGGTGAACGACACCCACTCCACCCACACCTGGCAAGATTCTTACCCGTATAATGCCATCTCGGTCTATGCGTTGCACCCCTTGTATGTAAACGTGGACGCCTTACCCGCCCCCGATAAAAAGACCGCCAAAAAATGGGAAAAACAACGCGAAAAACTAAACGCACTACCCCAAGTAGATTACGAAGAAGCGCTGACGTTAAAGTTAGACGCGTTGCAACACGCGTTTAAACAGGAAGGCAAAGAAATTTTATCCACCGGGGCGTTCCGCCAATTTTTCACGGCCAACGTACATTGGTTGCCGGCGTATGCCATGTTCTGCACCTTGCGCGACCAATTTGAAACGGCCCGCTTTGCCGATTGGCCCAAATACAACCCGTTTTCGTATGATGACTTGGTGGAGTTTTGCTCGCCCACGTCTAAGTATTACACGCAGGTTTGTTTTTGGTACTATGTGCAATTTGTGTTGCACAGCCAGCTTTTGGCCGCGGCTACCTACGCGCGCGAAAAAGGCGTCATCTTAAAAGGCGATATCCCCATCGGCATTTCGCCCAACAGCGTGGAAGCGTGGCTGGAGCCCAACCTCTTCCACTTAAACGCGCAAGCCGGCGCCCCGCCCGACGATTTCTCGGCCACGGGCCAAAACTGGGGTTTCCCCACGTACAACTGGCAAGCCATGGCCCAAGACGGTTACCGTTGGTGGATGCGCCGTTTTACGCACATGTCCACGTATTTTGACGCGTACCGCATGGACCATATTTTAGGGTTCTTCCGCATTTGGGAAATCCCCTCGCACAGTGTGCAAGGGCTGCTGGGGCAGTTCTCGCCCGCCTTGCCGCTGACGCAAGAGGATATGAGCAAGTTCAACTTTACGTTTAACGCCGCGTATTTGGACCCGCTGATTACCGACGCGTATTTAGAAGAAAAACTGGGCGACCTGGCCGCCAAAGCCAAAAAGAAATTTTTGGAAGATAACGGCAACGGCACCTACCGCTTGCGCGAAGATTTCAAAACCCAGCGCCAAGTGGCTGACTACTTTGAAGGCAAAACGGACGAAGAGGATGTGCGCCTGCGCGAGGGGTTGTATGCGCTCATCTCCAACGTGCTGTTTGTAACGGACGCAAAAGATATTTCCAAATATCATCCGCGCATTGCCGCCTTGCAAGACGGCTACTTCAAAACGCTCAGCGCGGCGGACCAGCAAGCCTACCGCGCGCTGTATAACCATTATTTCTTTGAGCGCCATAACGAGTTCTGGGCGCAAGAAGCGCTTAAAAAACTCCCCGGCCTTACGCAAGCCACGCGCATGCTGGCCTGCGCCGAGGACTTGGGCATGGTGCCCGCGTGTGTTAAACCCGTGATGGAAAAACTGCAACTGCTGTCGCTGGAAATACAGCGTATGCCCAAAAAGCTGGGCGCGCAGTTTGACGATATCAAAAAATATCCGTACCTCTCGGTGGCTACGCCGTCCACGCACGATATGTCCGTGCTTCGCGCGTGGTGGAAAGAGGACCCGGTCCGCACGCAAAAGTTCTACAACCAGGTATTGGGCAAAAAAGGCAACGCCCCCGACGAGGCCGACACGGATATCTGCACGCAAATTATCCGCTTGCACTTTTTGTGCCCGTCCATGCTGGCTTTAATTGGCCTGCAGGACTTGACCTCCATGGACGAAACCTTGCGCGGGGCAAACCCCGACGATGAACGCATCAACATTCCGGCTAACCCCAAGCATTATTGGCGCTACCGTATGCCCATGACGCTGGAAACGCTGGCCGGCGCCCGTGCGTTTAACGAGAAGTTAAAAGAACTGATTAAACAAGGCAATCGGTAAAACTTTAGGAGAGATTATATGAAAAAACTGTTATTTGTTGTAGGCACTACTTTACTTTTGGGGGCTTGCGCCACGCCCAGCACCGAGGTAGGTATTGCCCTGTTTAGCGACACGGTACAACCACTTATGGTAACGAACAACTCGGGCACCAAAGTAGGCCGTGCGTGCGGCAAGAACTACTTAGGGCTGTTTATTACGGGCGATATGTCCGTAGAGGCGGCCAAGAAAGACGGCAAAATCACACAAGTAGCCAGCGTAGATAAAGAGATTAAAAGCTACGCGCTGTATGCCGAGGTCTGCACGGTGGTACGCGGCCGGTAAGTTAGTATATTCGTAAATTTACCCGCCCTTACAGGGGGCGGGTTTTTTATATCGTCGTAAAACCTGTAGAGCGTTGAGCCTTTCCCCAAGCACTGGGGAAAATGTTCAGTACCCTGATTGGTCAAAAAAACCCACCCTTTACATGGTGGGGTAAAATGCAACTTCGTCGCGCCCGCCGTTTTATTATAAAGGTATGTTCCCTTTGTGCGGATTCTTCTTCGGGTCGCGTTTTTTCTTGAGTACCTCAAACGCCCGTATAATCTTACTGCGCGCCGCCGCGGGCTCAATGACCTCGTCAATAGACCCGTTCGTCGCCGCCTGATAGGGCGAGGCAAACTTATCGGAATATTCCTTGGTCATTTTTTGTTTGAGTGCTTCTTTTTTGGTCTCGTCGGTTTCTTTTTTCAGGTCGCGCGAGTACAAAATCTCCACCGCCCCGCGCGGGCCCATCACGGCAATCTCGGCCGACGGGAACGCAAAGTTAAAATCCCCCCGCAAATACTTACTGCCCATGGCAATATACGCGCCGCCGTACGCTTTGCGCAAGACGAGCGTCACTTTGGGGATAGACGCCTCGCTATAAGCATAGAGCAGTTTGGCGCCGTGGCGGATAATGCCGCCGTGTTCTTGTGCCACGCCGGGCAAATAGCCGCCCGTATCCACCAGCGTTAAGAGCGGGATATTAAACGCATTTAAAAAACGGATGAAGCGCGCGGCTTTGTCGCTGGCGTCGCAGTCCAGCGCGCCGCCCATGACGGCCGGGTTGTTGGCCACCACGCCCACCACTTGCCCGCCCAGGCGGATAAAGCCCGTCACCACGTTTTTGGCAAAGTTTTGGTGGATTTCAAAAAACCCAAAATCGTCGGCCAGGCGCCAAATCACGTGGTGGATGCGAAAGGCTTTCTTGGGGTCCATTTCGCACACGCGCTCTAAGACGGGTACTTGGCGGCTGACTAAGTCGCTCGTTGTTTGCAACGGCGGGTTTTCCTCGCAATTTTGCGGCAGGAACGAGAGTAGTTCGCGCACTTGGCGGAAGCAATCTTGCTCCGACTTAGCCACAAACTGGCACACGCCGCTTTTTTCGCTATGCGGGGCACTGCCGCCGAGGGTATCAAAATCTACTTCTTCGCCGGTGGCGGCTTTCACGGCGCCGGGGCCCGTGATGAACATGTGGCTAATGCCTTCCACCATAAAAATAAAGTCCGTAAGAGCCGGCGAGTATGCCGCCCCGCCCGCGCAGGGGCCCAAGATAATGGAAATCTGCGGAATAAGACCCGAGGCCTTGACGTTGCGGTAGAAAATTTCACCGAATCCGTTTAAGCTGTCCACGCCCTCTTGGATGCGCGCGCCGCCGGAATCTAACAGCCCGATAACGGGGATTTTGGCGTCAATGGCGCGGTCCATGAGCGCGGCAATTTTTTGCGCGTGCGCCAAACCGAGCGAGCCGCCCAGTTGCGTAAAGTCCTGCGCGTAGAGCGCCACTTCGCGCCCGTTAATACGGCCAAAGCCGGTAATTACGCCGTCGCCTTTGATGTGTTTGTCTTTAATGCCAAAGTCACTGCACGAGCTTTCCATGAGGCTCTTGATTTCAATAAAGCTGTCTTTGTCTAAGAGGTACGAAATGCGTTCGCGCGCGGTCATTTTGCCTTTGTCGTGCTGGGCTTTGACGCGCTCCTCGCCGGCGCCTTTTTGGGCGTCTTGCGAGATTTGGCGAAACTGCACCAGAGAAGCGGGTGCGGGGTCGGTAGAGGGTTTATCGAGTCTGGGGTCTTCAAAGAGTTCAATCATATATACATTATACCTTTTTTAGAGTTAACTGTAATTTCTTCCTAATTTGCCCCACAACTTTGTTACGCGCTTGCTCAAATACCTCTGCCCTAAAGGGCAGTTCGTACAAGTATTCTTCACAAGCGCAAGCCGCGTTGTGGTGCAAATTATTTTGAAATTACCGCGACGCCTGTTTGTACGGCAACCTTACGTCGTTGTAGGTCAGGCAGTGCCTGACAATGCCCCGGCTAAGGGGCATCTAACTCCCCCGGTGTTTGGGGAAATGCTGATGGCTCTACAGGTTTGGGATAAATCAGCCTACTGAACATTTTACCCGGTGTTTGGGGAAGTACAGGCGGCTCTACAGGTTATGTGTAATTCGTTTGAAATTACCGCACTGTTTTAGTTTTACGACAACCTTGCGAAACGCCACGCTCAACTTACGGCCTTACCTAGGCGCAAATCTGGGCCCTTTTTGGGCCTTTTTTATACTTGACATTACTAACATAGTTTTCTATGCTATCTATATCCAGCCCCCACCGGGGCCCTAAAATTCACTTAAAACGAGGTTGTTATGAAAATACCGTATATTAAACTGTACGCGGCCGATTTGCTGGCCGCCAGCCGCCATGTAACCAGCGAGCAACTGGGCGACGCTATTTTGGGAGTGTGCGAACTGTCC
>JBGUOO010000025.1:0-27003 GCA_045129775.1 Elusimicrobiaceae bacterium | reverse complement strand
TATATTGTTCACAGGAGAGTATAAAATGAATAGTAACAAGTTTAAAAGCTTTTACAAGCGGGGTTTTACCCTCATTGAGTTGTTAGTTGTGGTGTTAATTATTGGTATCTTAGCGGCGGTAGCCGTGCCGCAATATCAAGTAGCAATAGAAAAAAGCCGAGTTGCCAAAATATTAGGTTTAGGGAAAGCGATATGTCAGGCGGAAGAAACTTATTATCTATCGAATGGATCCTATACAAAGTCGTTGAAAAACTTAGATATAGGTGCTACTATCCCTTCAGAGTTTTCATTAGAATTGATGTATACCAATCATCAGGCATTACGTTTCCGTAGAAAAAATTCATCTGTTTATACATATGATATTGTTTTTAATTTTTCTCAAAGAGGTCAAGACATAATTGCCTATTGCTTTGCTGATAAAACATCTACGAAACAAAATATTAATATTTGTCGTTCGATTGGGAAGCAGATGCCTTCACAGGGAGATTCACAGTACCGATTTAGTATTGGGGGCTAATAATTAAAGGCGTGTTGCTCCCTTTTTTAAGTCAATTTTTTGTGCCGTTTGTTTTAAAATTTCGGCGGACTTTTGCAAAGCCTCAGTTTCCTGGGCGCTTAGCGTAATGGGCATCTGCACTTCCACCCCGTTCCTGCCGACGACGGCCGGCATACTAAGCGTCATATCGTCAATCCCAAACGCGCCGTGCATCATATTAGATACAGGCAATACAGATTTCTCGTCACGCACAATGCACTCGCAAATGCGTTTAACGGCCATGGCAATGCCATAGTACGTTGCTTTTTTGCGCGAAATAATTTCATACGCGGCATTTTTCACGCCGTCGGCAATTTCTTTCATGGCAGTCTCGTGGTTGTGGTATCCGCGCAGTTCACAAAATTTGTGAATGGGCACCCCGGCCACGTTGGCAGTACTCCAAACGGGCAGTTCACTGTCGCCATGTTCACCGATAATAAACGCATGCACACTGCGCGCGTCCACGCCCAGGTGGTTGCCTAAAATTTCGCGAAATCTGGCCGTGTCCAGCACGGTGCCCGATCCAATCACGCGGTTTTCAGGTAGGCCGCTCAGTTTAAGTGCGGCGTAGGTCAGCACGTCAACGGGGTTAGAGACAATAAGCAAAATTCCTTTGTAATTACGCTTGGCAATTTGCGGGATAATCGTTTTGAAAATGCCGACATTTTTTTGCACCAAATCTAGCCGTGTTTCGCCGGGTTTTTGGTTGGCGCCGGCGGTGATAATGATAATGGCGGCGTCGGTAATGTCGTCATACGTGCCGGCGTAGATTTTCATGGGGCGTGCGTACGCCTCGCCGTGGGAAATATCCATGGCTTCGCCTTCGGCTCTTTTGGGGTCGGTATCAATAAGCACCATTTCGCTAAACAGCCCGCTGTGTAGCAGTGCAAACGCCGTGGCCGAGCCCACAAACCCACACCCGATAATAGCTACTTTACGGTCATTCGTTTCACAAGGTTTCGTCATAGTTATCCCCCTTTTTGATAAGTATAAAAAATAAAACCCCCGCTGGCTAGCGGGGATTTTTGATTAGTTTTTATCGTCTAGAACTTATAGCCAACGGTCAGCGCAAACATATCACTGCGCCCGCCGGAATATTTCATAGAATAGCCTTGGTAGCTTTTACCGGATAAATCGCGCCCGAAGATATGGGCGTAAGCAAAGTCGGCACTCCACGTTTCGCCTTTGTAACCAAGCCCCAGGCTAACAATGTGGCGGTCATCCACGGGCACCAGCGTATCCATGGCATGTTTGTTAATTGGAGATTTATCAAACACGTAGCCGCCGCGCAGAGCCCATACCGGGGTCAGCATATATTCGGTACCGAAGTTTAAGCGGAACGTATCTTTGTATAATTTTTGCGGGTTGATAAACGGAATGGCGGAAGCGTCTTTGTATTGAATGATGATTTGGTCGTACGAGCTCCAAAACGTGCCAATAATGCCGGCTTCCATGACCCATTTGTCAGTAGCTTGGAACGATAAACCTGCGGAAATGCTGTCGGGCAAGTTAATCGCACCTTCAGCGGGCGCGTCGTGGATGTTAATGGCGTTAAACGTCCCGCTGGAATTTACAGCCCCGTTTAAGTTTTGCTTGATTTTACTGCGGTACATGGCACCCAAAGACCATTTTTTGGCCCAATCGGGGCGGTAAATTAACGAGAAGTTCCCCCCCCAACTTACACCTGTACCGTGAATATTATATCCGTTGGTAGGTGTAAGATACATGGAGTTTTGGGTAAAGTCAATCGTCATGGCTTCTAAGCCCATAGCGATAGACAGCTGGTCGTTGGCTTTAATGGCAATCGTCGGTGTGAAAGAAAAAGTTTCTAATTTTACTTTGTAAGCCAAGTTACTACCAAACCAGGTATCATGATTCCTATACGTACCGCCCAACCCATAGCGCGAAAAAGCCCCTAACCCAAAGCTTACGTCATCACTCCATTTATGGGTAATGTAGAAGTTGGGTAACATCCACACGTCACGTTGCAAACTGCGGGTTTCATTCTGGCCGGACAACGGGTTTTTAATCGTCGTGCGTGCATGTGCCGTTACGATGGTGCCCCCTAATTGAATGTTTGTTCCTTCCAGTTCGGTAATCAAAGCCGGGTTGGTGGCTAAACTGGCAGCCTCGGCCCGGTTAGCCATTACGGCGCCACCCATAGCGGTTGAGCGCCCGCTAAATTCATACAATGCAAACCCCGCCCCATAAGAGAGGTCCGTCAATAATCCGCACAAAATAGCGGCGGTTAATAATTTCTTCATAATTCTCCCTAATACTACACAAAAATCCCCGCTTCAAACGACAACGGGGCACTACTTATTTATTTAAAACGGCCAGTTTATCCTTAGCCACACTTCCAAAATACGTCTTGGTGTAGTTGGCCAAAATTTGCTGGTAGGTTTCTACCGCTTGCGCTTTTTGGCCGGCCAGTTCTTGGCTTAAGGCCAGCGTAAAATACGCTTGCGGCAGTGCAAAACTTTTGGGATTATCTTGGATAAATTTCGTCAAAAGTTTAATAGAGCCGTCATAATCGCCGGTGGCTTGGCGTGCGGCCGCCAAGCTTAAAATAGCCACGGTGCGTAAGGTTTCGTTATGGGCGTTGATAAGCGGTTCATAGGTATCGGCGGCTTGGGCATAATTTTCGCCGGCGTACAAAATATCACCTTTTAAAAGCTGTGCATATTGGGCGGCTTGCGTGCCCGGGTATTGCAGCGCCACCCCGTCTAACTGGGTAATAGCGGCCGGGTCGTTCATTACGGCCAGTTGGGCATTGTAGTAAGCCGCCCAGGAATTTTCTTGTACTTTTTTTACATGGGTGGCATACGCGTAACCTAATACGGCGGCCAATACCAAAATAACGGCACCCGCAATGACCCGTTTCTTATGGTCTTTTACGTATTTTTTAGTGCCGGCTAAAAGAGAAATAATAGCCTCTTGTTCCTGTTTTACAGTAGGTTGTTGTGTTTTAGTCATATACCTTATTATATAAAAATGCGGGCAGATTGAAAACGCAGTTTATTATAATATAGGTATGCAAAATAAATCTTCCAATTCGGTGGCGTTGTGGTTTATCCCGCTGGTAGCAGTTTTGTTGGCGGCATTTTTTGTTTTTATTTTTCTGGTGGGCAAAGCCTTTTATGCAGGTATGGCTAAGCCGCCCAAGCAAACCGTGCAAGCGGTGCAACCTACGCAGCCGGTGGCCCCGGTGGTGCCGTTTGTAGAAATGATAGAGGATAATCCTCCCTTACCGCCCGAGGTAGAAATCCCCGCGGAGGAGGAAGATATCCCCGAAATTTGCCCGGCTACGGCCGTGCCGCTTAAACTGGAGAAACCCAAACGCAAAACACCCGCTACGCCATTTGAGCAAGGGCTCAAAGCATGCGCGGCGGGCGGCACGTTTCCGTGCGCGTGGGAAGATAATTCACAAGGTGTCATCAAACAGTATTGGCTGATGAGTGCGGCGGGCCCGGTCCAGCGCGGCGTTTACGATCTGGCCGGCAACTTAATACGCGAGACGATTGCCACGCTTAGCGGCACGGTAACGTCTTTTACTGAGCAAGACAAAACGTACTTTTTTGAAGGCGGCGTTCTCACAAAAATCCGCACCAGCCCGTATGAGAATTGTAATTTTCACGATTGGTTTTTTATTGACGCGGCGGGTAAATTAGATGTATGCCAATGTGCGCACACAACAAGTGATTGCTGTGCACGTTCCCCGTACAAAGAGGGAAGCCCGCGCGGCTATTGTGATTTAAACCCGCTGGATAAAGATTTTTGCAAATAAAAAAACAAGCCCCTCGCGGTCAAAAAACGCAAGGGGCTTATTCAAATTCTCGGCGCGGGAAAAGTCTACCCGGGCTCCGGGTTACCACTTCTTAAACACAAAAAATACCGCCAGCACCAAACACAAAAACCCGACGAAGTGATTCCACTTAAAACTCTCGCGGAAATAAAACGCCGAAAACACCACAAACACGGCTAGCGTAATCACTTCCTGCATTACTTTTAGTTGCGTTACACTAAAGTAATCACTGCCAATTCGGTTAGCGGGCACTTGCAAACAATACTCAAAAAACGCAATGCCCCAGCTTACCAAAATCACGGCCCACAGCGCGCGGGATTTAAACTTTAAATGCCCGTACCAGGCGATGGTCATAAATAAGTTGGACGCACATAATAAAACAATAGGTTTCCACATACGTATATTTTAGAATTTTTTAGCGTACTATTCTATGTAATTTCTTCTTAATTTGCCCCACAACTTTGTTACGCGCTTGCTTACATACCTCTGCCCTAAAGGGCAGTCTAAGCAAATATGCTACGCAAGCGCAAGCCGCGTTGTAGAGCAAATTATTTTGAAATTATCGCGTGGCCGGTTTGTACGGCTTCCTTGCGTCTAATAAAAAGATTAGTTTAATGAAAAATATTTTCCCACAAACCAACTACTATTTAACGAAGTATCTAATACCCCCATACTTTGACAAATGGACTTTGCTGTGTCATTTTTAGTGGTCGGATAACCATATACGTGACAGAATTTTTTCCCATTTAGTTCAAGTTGAGCAGTCCTATGCGAAAAATCAAATACAAAGTCTGGCATATTTTTATTATTAATACATGCAGTACAACCATTTCCTTTTTGGCACTTAAATGAATATTTTTGAGTAAATAAATTGTTTCCAATTAATTCCGATGGCACTTCTACATCCAGCTCACTAATATCATTCGTATATTCCCCGTTTGCCAAATAATACACTTCTTGGGCTTGGGTAATGGCACTTAACATAGTTACTGCTTCCGTGGCGCGGCTTTTATACACCGCTTTTTGGTATTGCGGCACGGCCACCGCCGCCAAAATTCCAATAATTAAAACCACTACTAACAACTCAATAAGCGTAAACCCCCGCCGGGTATTTCTTTTTTGCATACGTTTTTCTCCTTAGTTTTATTTCAATTTACCCGTTTGAAAAACGCATACAAAAACGGCTATTATACTTAGGTCATATCAACGCAACCCGACATACAACAGCCGTAGCTTGCCATATAAAATAGCAAACGTTAGACACAAAACCCAACGGGAGCTACCCATTTTAGTCTTGTGTCTTAATTGGCTGTTCTTGGCGTTGATATGTTCTTTAGTTACCTAAAGAGCCCGTATTCCGCATACGGTTCCAAAAACAGGATAAATTGTACCTATAGTATAATAAAAAAACGGAAAGTTGACAATTTATCAGTTTGCAATAAAACAAGTGTTTACCGGGTTATATACGCACGGCGTTATTTTATTAGTACAATATACTTATGCGGAAATTTACACTTTTTTTACTAGGGTTTTTACTGGTTTGTACCGTTCCCGCGGCGGGCGAAATTATTGCGCCTAATCCCGCGGACGAGGTGCACAAAGTCCACGGCCTTGCGGCTACCACCCGGGCCGACGGCACCCCGCTGCCGGACATTCACGCCACGCTTTCCTTGCAAGATTGTATTGATTTGGCTTTGGCCAATTCCCCCACCATGATTGCCGCCCGCCTGGCGGCGCAAAATGCGCGGGTCAATTTGAATTTGGCCAAATCTCAATTCTTGCCCACGGCCTCTGCCGGTTTTAACAGCAGTTACAATATGGGCACGCCCGTGCACGATTACGGCACGCAAAACACCTACGCGTCGGCCAATTTAACGCTTAGCGGAATTACGGACCTGGCCCGCAACGTCAAGATCAAACAGTCTGCCGTAGAACAGGCCGATTTAAAAGTGCAAAGCGTGCAAAACGATATTATCCGCAACGTACGCAAAGGGTATTATATTTTGTTGGCCGCCCAACGCGCGGTGGATATCCGCACCCAATCTAAAGCCGTCTATCAAGACCAGTACGAACGCACCAGCGAATATTACCGCCTGGGCCTGCGCCCCAAAGTGGACGTAACTACCGCCGAAGTCAATTTAAATAACGAATCCCTGCGCCTCATTCGCGCCACCAACTCCGTCAAAACCGCGTCGGCCTCGCTGGCCAACACGTTGGGTGTTACTACCCCCAACGTGCTTACCGTACAAATGGAAGAAGATTTTGACACGTGGGATATTTCATTTGAAGAAGCCGTTAATAAAGCGTACGAAAGCCGCCCGGATGTGGAGTCCTCTCGCTTAGACGTACGCATCAGCCAAATGCAGCTTAGCCAAGCCAAAGCGGGTCTGTTCCCCACCATGACACTTTCCGCCGGCTACACCAAAAGCGGTGAAAGTTTGTATTTAGATACCGAGGCTGCCCACGTCGGCGTAGCCATTGAACTGCCGTTGTTTAACGCATTTAAAACCTATAACGGCATTAAGCAAGCCAAAATTGCGCTGGAAAACACGCACAACAACACGCGCAGTTTACTTAATAATGTTTTCTTAGAAGTACAAAAAGCCTACATTGCCCTGAGTGAAGCGGCCGAAAGTATTCCGCTCGCCAAGCTCAATGTAGATAAAGCCAAGGAAAATATGGAGCTGGCCCGCGGCCGCTACAACGAAGGAATTAGCGATATGATTTCGTTAAAAGATGCCGAAGTAGCTTACACGGACGCCGAACTTAGTTTGCTGACCGCCCGGTATGATTACGCCTCGGCCGTGGCCGATTTAAAACAAGCCATGGGAACGTATTAGGAGACTTTATGAAAAACATATTTAGCAAAATTTGGCACACGCCGTGGTGGTTAAAACTGATTGTACTGGCGCTACTGATCGGCGGTGCTTGGTGGGTGAAACAAAAGTATTTCACCAAACCCCCCCTGCCACCTTACCGCATTGCCAAGGTAACAAAAGGCGACATTGCCGACTCGGTGGAAGCCTCGGGCCCCATTAACCCTGTTAATACCACGCAGGTGGGGGCGCTCGTGTCCGGCGAGATTTTGAAAATTTATGTGGACTACAATAGCGAGGTCAAAAAAGGCGACCTGATGGCCGTTATTGACCAAACGCAAATTTTGGCCAGTTTGGACGAAGCCCGCGCCAGTTTGTCTTCGGCCAAAGAAAATTTATCCTCCGCCAAAAAAGCCTACGAGCTGGCCAAGCGCAATTACGAGCGCTACCAAGTGCTTTACGATAAAAACTATGTTTCCAAAGTAGATTTGGAAAGTTACGAGCTTTCCTACGTCAACGCCAAAAGCTCTTTAAACGCGGCGCAAGCCAGCGTGGTGCGCGCCCAAGCCAATGTGGACACGGCCGAGAAAAACCTATCCAACACCAAAATTGTGTCCCCCATTGACGGCGTTGTTTTAACGCGCAAAGTGAGCGAGGGGCAAACCATTACGGCAGGTTTTTCCACGCCGGAACTCTTTGTCGTGGCGCAAGATTTAACCAAAATGCAAATTGAAGCCAAAGTCTCCGAGGCCGACATTGTCAAAATCAAACCCGGCCAGCACGCCACGTTTACGCTAGACGGGTACATGGGCGAAAAGTTTAACGGTACCGTGCGCCAGGTGCGTACGAATTATGTAGATACTTCTTCGTCGTCGGCCAGTTCCGGCACGTCTTACACCGTCATTGTGGACGTGGACAATGCCGACCTTCGCCTCAAACCCGGCATGACCGCCACCATGACCATTTTCACGCAAGAGAAAAAGGACGTGCTCATGGTGCCTAACGAGGCCTTGCGTTTCTCCCCCTCCACCAATAAAAAGACTTACGAAACTACCGGTGTGTGGAAAGTGCAAAAAGGGGCTCCGCCCGTACGTGTGGACGTGCAAATCGGCATTATTGCCACCAAAAATACCGAAATTGTCAGTGGCGACGTGCAAGAAGGCGACCGCATTATCGTGGGCGAGAATAATTTAAAATCGTCCGGCACTATGCCCATGATGGGCGGCCCGCGTATGGGTGGCGGCATGCGCCGCCGTTAAAACAGGGGGCCTTATGGCACTAATTGACACGCGCGATTTATACAAAATTTACCAAGTGGGCGACGTGGAAGTGCGCGCCTTAAACGGCGTAAGCGTGTGCATTGACCCCGGCGAATTTGTGGCTGTGATGGGGCCGTCCGGCTCGGGCAAATCAACCTTCATGAACATTTTGGGGTGCCTCGATAAGCCCACGCATGGCACGTATATGTTAGACGGCATTGACGTAACCGCCACGGACCTTTCCAAGCTGGCCGGGGTGCGCAACCGTAAAATCGGCTTTGTGTTCCAGGGGTTTAACTTAATTAAACGCACCACCGCGCTTGAGAATGTGGAACTGCCTATGATTTACAACTACACTCCCGCCGCCCAGCGCCGCAAAAAAGCCATGGAAGCGTTAGAGGCCGTCGGCCTGGCAGCGCGCGCGGACCACTTGCCTAATCAACTTTCCGGCGGGCAGCAACAGCGCGTAGCCATTGCGCGCAGTTTAGTGTGCGACGCTCCTATTATCTTTGCCGACGAGCCCACCGGCAACTTAGATACTAAAATGAGTATTGAAGTGATGGACCTGTTCACGCGGCTTAATAAAGAAATGGGCAAAACTATTATTCTCATCACGCACGAGCCCGATATTGCCCGGTATGCCACGCGCCTTATTAAATTTAAAGACGGGCAGAAGATGAGCGACGAAAAACAGATCCCTTGCGGGGCCGCTTGCGCGCCCAAGGAGCAATTATGATAGACGCCTTTTTATCGGTATTTAAGATTTCTTTAAAATCTATTTTTGCCAACAAAATGCGTGCCGCGCTGACGAGTTTGGGCATTATTATTGCGGTGGCCGCGGTGATTACCGTGCTGGCTGTGGGCAGTGCCACCAAAAAAAGCATTTCGGACCGTTTTGCCAACATGGGCACTAACATTATTTTCCTGCGCCAACCGTGGGATTTGGATGAGTCCATTTCCTCGCCTAAGGACGTTACCATGGACGACGTGCTGGCCATCCGTGAAACGGAAGGCGTAGCCGCCGCCGCGCCGTATATTCAAACCAGTTTTGAAGTTAAATATAAAAACACCAGTGTCAGTTTAAGTGCGCTGGCCACGGACACAGATATTTTCAAAGCGTACGATTGGACCGTGGAAAAGGGCCGCCCGTTTACGGAAAAGGAAATTGATTCTTACGCCCAAGTCATGGTGCTGGGGGCCACAGCCGCCCATACTATTTTTGGCGATGTGGATCCGCTCAACAAAACCGTGGTACTTTCCAACATTCCGTTTACCGTCGTAGGTGTTACCAAAAAAACGGGGTCAAGCGGCTTTGGTTTTAACATAGACGAAGGCGCTTTAATTCCTTACACTACCGGCAAAGTTAAATTAAATTCGGGTTGGAAAAACACCAACCGCCGCGCGCTGGACCGTGTGGTCATTCGCGCCGCCGATTTTAACAAGATTGAAAACACCAAAGTAGATATCGCCAACACGGTGCGCAACGTGCACCGCATCCACCCGCAAGGCAAAGACGATTTTCAGTTAGACGATATGGCCTCCATGGTGGAAGAAGCCAAAAGCACGGGTACCATGATTAGCCTGTTTTTAGGCGTAATTGGTATCGTGTCTTTAATCGTGGGCGGTATTGGGGTCATGAACATTATGCTCGTATCCGTCACGGAGCGCACGCGCGAAATCGGCATCCGCATGGCCATTGGCGCGACGAGCTGGAACATCCGCTTGCAATTTTTGGTGGAGTCCATGACGCTGTGCTGTTTAGGCGGTTTCGTTGGGATCGTGCTGGGCGTGGTCTTATCGCTGTTAGTATCCAAATATATGGCACTCTCGGCGCATGTAAGCATATGGGCCGTGTTGTTGGCGGCCGGGTTTTCGGCGGCCACGGGTGTGTTTTTTGGGTATTATCCAGCGTATAAAGCGTCAAAGTTGACACCGATTGACGCGCTTAGATATGAATAACGGCCCCCGTGATGTCCCTTTTTACGTGGACCAACAATTTGCCAAAATCTTTCCAGTTTGCACCGACTTTCGCTCGCGTACTTGCCGCACGTTGTGCGGTCCGGCAGACGTACGCCACGCTCAACTTACGGTGCAAACTGGTGTGATTTTGACAAATCAGGGTACTGCAAATTTTTCCTTGTACTTGGGGAAATCAGGCCTATTCTACACATTTTGAATTCAGTATCCGCATAAAACATATTTTATTATTCATTCATAATCCAATATTTACCCACAGCCCAATCTGCTTGCTCTGAGGAAGTGTCTAATTTACCCATGCTTTGGCAAATGGATTTTGCTATGTCATTTTTAGTATTAGGATAGCCATATACATGACAATATTTTTTAGAAGAAGGCCAAATAGCGAGATGATGGGCATAATTAAATTGAAAAGATGGCATATTTTCATTATTTACAAAAGCACCACAATATTTTTCCAAGGTGCACTCATACGAATATTTATTCTCAAAACGACCTTGTGTAGATTGCGTTGAAATAAGTTCACTGGGCACTTCCACATCTAATAGACTGATATCATCTGTATATTCCCCGTTTGCTAAGTAATATACTTCTTGGGCTTGTGTAATAGCATTTAACATAGCAACGGCCTCGGCCGCACGGCTTTTATAAACGGCTTTTTGGTACTGAGGCAGTGCCACCGCCGCCAATATACCAATAATCAAAACAACTACTAACAACTCAATAAGCGTAAAACCCCGCCGGGTATTTCCTTTTTTCATACGTGTTTCTCCTAAGTTTATTTCAATTTACCAGTTTGAAACACGTATAAAAACGGCTATTACTTGTGAGCCGCGAGAACGGTACTCATACAGCAACAGCCGTAGTTTGTCATTCTGACGAATAACAAACATTCAGCACAACTCAAATAAAGGATCAGTTTATTTAAGTTGTGCCTAATCGGCTGTTTCTGGAGTTCTCGCGGGCGTTTTTAAGCGCACCCCGTATTCTTCGTACGGTTCCAAAAACAGGATAAATTGTTCTTTTTACATCACTTCTATTCTACATAATTTCTTCTAAATTTTGCATATTTCGTCGTTCTGGGCCTCCTTACGTACCTGCGGCCCTTGCGGGCCGTCCGCAGGACGTACGCTACGAGGGTTGGCAAGCAGTCCTAATTGCTCTTTGCGTTTAGCCGGTTTGTACGGTAACCTTGCGTTCCTTCCTAAGTTGCGCATTTTGTTATTAAAAATCCCCCGGCCCATTTATAGGCCGGGGGTGTTACTCAGTTAGTATTGAGAATACTTTACTTCATTTTAAAGAAGTTCTTTACTTTGGCTTTGAAGCGTTTAGCGCCGAATTTTAAACCGGCAATGGTTTTGTTTTCCATGCGTCTAAACAACTGGGTAGCCATCAATCCTAACGCGGCCGGGATACCAATCATGGCAGCTACCATGGCGTCGGTTTCTCCCATAATTCCGGCGTTCATCAGCGCTTCGGCAATTTGCGAGAGTACCAGCGGCCCCACCGCGCACGAAACGGCCGTCGCCATAATCAGCGAGGTCACACGGTCCTGCGTTAAGTGGTTTTTAGCGGTACGGGCAAATGCAAGCGTAAAGCTGGTGGAAATACCCAACTCCGCCGTAAACAACGCCGCTGTTAAGGCATAGACGTTATCCGTCACGCCCAGTGCCGCTAACGAACACAAGCTGGCCAACAAGGTCGCCCCGCTGATGTTGCGGTTGGGGAACCATTTTAAGAAGTGCCCCGCCATATAACGCCCGATTAAAAAGGGCACGGCAAACTGCATCATCCCAAATAAGTATTGGTCCGACTCGTTTTTCGTTAAATGCGGTAACATAAACAGGAATCCGCTGTTGATCCCCATTTCCACCGCGTTCATAATAAATAACGAGCTGATAAAACTACCCACACCGGGTTCTTCGCGCAGTAAACGCACGTAGCTGTTGTTAAAGAGGCTGTCTTTCCAGGCCATGGATTTGCGCGCTTTGCGTACACCGTCCATCACCGGGGATTGGGCCAATTTCGGGGCCGGGATTACGTGGGGTTTGGTATTAGGCAGTTTGGCCAAATTTAATGTTAAGGCCGATGCGCCTACAATAGGCAACGCCAAGAGGAACGGTGCACTCCAGTCCATGCCCAGCATGCTGGTAGCAATGAACGGGAACGCAAACGAAGCCATCATGCCGATAGAGCGGCTGAGCTCTACGTAGGTACCGCGTTTTTGGCGGACCAAGTCACTGGCTTTGTGGCTGATTTCCGTCATAACCGGGCCGACGGCGTTGTGGATAAACACACTGCCGGTGCTGGCGGTAGTCAGGGCGGCCAAGATGCCCAAAAATTGCATCATTTGGTTATCCCAGGCGGTAAAAGAGCCGTCTAACCCTAAGGCCGTCGCGCCGACGGCAAAACTGCCTGCCATTAGCCCAATACCGGTGTTAATCGTTCCTTTACGGCCGATTTTGCCTTTGCACCAGTTGGCTAAGAACGAGCCAAACAAATACGGCGAATAGGTCGCCACCGTAATCAGTACAGCAATAGAAAGCGGCAAGTTCAGGGCCGAGCGCACACTGGCCATAATCGGCGTGCCGATTTCAAGCCCAATGGAAAATGCCGTTAAATATAAGGCCGCCCGTTGGGTAAATTTGGTGTCATCGGCCGCGGATAACCCTTTGGGTTTCAGGCGTGCGAGCCAATTTTTAGTTTGAGCAATTAAGTCCGCTTTGGCTTGCGTTACGTCTTGGGCGGCTTTATCGGCCATGGCTAAAGCGGCAGTTTGCGCCGGGGCAGCAATTAAATTTTCAGCCGTCGGTACAACGGCTGCCTGGGCCGGTTGAGCGGGGGCTACTGCTTCTTGCATGACAGGGGCCGTTTGCTGGGCCGTGGCCTTGGCATTCGGAGCTTTGGCCTGGTTGGTCGGTTCTACCGCAACCGGGCCGCGCCCGGCGTTCATATATAAGTAGGTAGATTCTACAGACGGGTTCACCGTCACTTGGTTGAGCGGACCGTATTTGGCCAGCTGTTTTTGGGCATCTGCAATTTCCACCGGGTTGCGGATGCCGGTTTCGCTTCCAAAAATATAAAGCGGTAATTTATGGGATTTGGCATACTTGGCTATACCGTCCCACAATTCGGGTTGTACTTGGCTGGTGCGGGAAAGCGCCTCCAACTGTGGGTAGGCTTCCAAACGCAGTAATGCACGCGCGGCCGCGCCCGTTACAATTGCTTCCTGGGCCGTACCTTGGGCTTTTTGGGCGGTTTGGTAAATCAGTTCACCGTCTTGTTTGTTGCCCAGTAAACCTAACGAAGCAATATCCGTCACGGTTCCTACAGCGGGCAGTACCATTCCTTCAAATAATACTTTTTGTTCCGCTTTTAAATTGGTGCGGTAGAAGGTAACGGCCGTTTGAATATCCTGGGTGCTGGCTTTTCCGTTTAAGGCCAAAGCTACAAAGTCCGAGCGTAACAGCAGGGTGCGTTCTTTGGCATTGTTATGTGCCAGGATTTGGCGTGCCGGCGGCAATAACATGTTGTTATTGCCCAGTAAAGCCGCATAGTTTTGCGTTAAGGGCAGGCGCATGCCGTTTAAGGCGGCCTGTTCTACACGTTTACCAAATGCGGTGGCGGATGTTTGTAAACCCGCGGGTAATTTTGTATTGGGTAATTTAACCGTGGGCACTTGTAAGGCTTTGCCGGCGCCTTGGGCCAGTTTTCTAGGAGCAACTTGTGCCAAGACGGGGCTTGCGTTAAGCACCAACAGGTTAATACTTAAGAGTACAGCTATTATTTTTTTCATTTTTCCTCATTACTAATCTGAGTATGTTACTAATCGTTTCCAACTAAAAACCCGCCCTTTTCTTTTTACAGGGCGGGTTTGTACTTCTAAATCGGTTTTATTCTTATTTACAAACACTCCCTGTCTTCTTATACATAATAGACAATACCGGGCTAAAGGACTCTAGCACGGACCAGTTATTATAAATAGTATGACAGCAAATGTTCATCATTTTAAATTACCCTTTTATCACAACGATACAATTGTACCAAAAAAAACAGCACCTGTACAATTATATTTTTGCTTACCTAATATATTATACAATAATTTTAAAATAAGCATGCAATAAAATAAAAGGGACTTGTGTTATTAAACTATGATGAATTTGAGCGCACAAAGTGATGATGAACTGATACAAACATTTGTTTCCGGGCAGCCGCAGGCTTTTGAAGAGCTGGTACTGCGTTACAAAAACAGTTTGTACCAGTATATAATAAGCCTGGTGCACGACGAAGGCGCCGCCGGGGATTTATTCCAAGAAGTGTTTTTAGCCTTATATAAACACGCGGCGGACTTTAAGGCCCAGGGCAAAGTGAAAGCGTGGCTGTTTTTAACGGCGCGTAACAAAACGCTCAATTATTTCCGGGACCATAAAGAACACGTTTCTTTAGACGAGCCCGATGAAGAAGGGAACGAATTTTGGCACGAAGTATTGCCCGATGGGCAGGCCGGGCAACTGGAGCAGTTGGAAAGTGAAGAAGGGCTCAAGCGTTTAAAGCGCGCCATAGACCAACTTCCCCCCCGCCAAAAGGAAGCAATTTATTTACGGCAATACTTATCGTTTGCCGAAATGGCCGAAGTACAACACCGCCCCTTGGGCACCGTACTGGCCGATTGCCACCGCGCAGTGGCTAAAGTGCGCCAAATTTTAGCAAGTGAGGCAATGTTATGAACAATGCAAAATTAGAAAGTGCCATCCGGCAAGCCTTAACAGCTCCGGCGGCCCCAGCAGAGTTGGTGGATAAAGTTTTTGCTCAAACCACGCGCCGCAAAAGCTGGTGGGCCCGTTATAAAATGGCTTTAGCCGGGGGTGTAGCGGCGGTAGTGGTGGCGGTGTGTGTAGGGGTAGGCAGTTACGTGCACAATACGTCACTGAGTCAGGCCGAATTTGCGGCCTATATCAGCCAAACGCAAAATGACGAATACGCCCTGTTTTTAAGTGACTTAGATTTATTTGAACAAGAGTTCTAGGAGGTAGGTATGAAAAAAATCATCTTCACGCTGGCCGCGGCCGTTATTGCAGTGCCTGTGTTAGCGCAGGAACCGAAAATAGTTGCCCCGGGTCATGATTCCCCCGCCGTAGAAATGCAGCGGGACCACGAAGCCTTTAAAAAAGCTCATGAAGAACATAAAGCTCAAATGAAGGCGACGAAAGAAAAAATGGAAAAACTTGTTAAGGAATATAACAAGTTAAAAGACGGCAAGAAAAAAGACGCCAAACGTGCTGAAATTGAAAAAGAAATCGGCGCCATTCATGAGAAACAGTTGGAGTTCAAACAACAACAACTGGCTCAGTTTGAAGAACGCCTCTCGCGCATGAAAGCGGAATTTGACCAAGAAAACTCCGCCGAAGGCAAACAAGCCTGGGTGAACGAAAAGACCGACGCCCTCATCCAAGCCAATGGCGATATGAAAGCCTTGTTTGGCCCCCGCCACGGCGGTATGCGTGGCCCGAAAGACGGCAAAGGTCCCCGTATGGGCAAACGCCCGCACAAAGGGTTTATGGGTAAAGGTCCGCGCGGTCCCCGCCCGGAAGTTCCCGCCCCGGACTTTGACGACTAATCATTCTTCAAAGTCTTACTCCATACAACGCCCCCGCCCCCCGCGGGGGCTGTTTAATTGGAGCGGTTATCTTTTATGGTATAACCTTGCGATTGTAATTGTTTACACATATTGTAACCCAAGTCATTCCAAGCCACACACATTTTACCTGTTTCCCAATCTACGCCGTAAAAGAAAGTACGCAAGTCGTAAGTTTTTTTAGTAATTTGATTTTTGTGGTGGTAACTTTGTACCGAACACCTATTGGATTGGCAATACGCTAGATAATCAAAATTTGAAGAATAACAATGGTGTAGTTTTTCCTCCGGACAATCTAAGAGAGTGTTTGCTTCTATATCCGCACTTACCACATCCTCTTTATTCCCTGTAAAATAAGTGGTTCCGTCGGTAGGGAACCCGTTGGCTAAATACCACACGGTAATAGCTTTTTGAAGGGAGTTTACCATTGTCAATGCTTCACTGAGCCGGCTTTTTTCCACGGCTAATTTGTACTGTGGCACAGCCACCGCCGCCAAAATACCGATAATTAATACCACAACTAACAACTCAATAAGCGTAAACGCTTGTTTGTTACATTTCATGAACATTCTCCTAGTTTTATTTCAATTTTTCTGCTCGGAAACGTAACAAAACGGCCGCCCGAATTGAGTGATTAGCAAGACCCAAAACAAAACAGCCGTAGTTTACCGTAAAACGATAAACATTCGGCACAAAACAAACGGGTAATTAGTCCGTCTATTTTGCGCCTAAATCGGCTGTTTTTGGACTGCTAATCAATTGTGCTACGCACAAACTCTGCGTTTCTTAAACGCTTCCAAAAACAGGTAAAAATTGTACTTACATTATAACATAAAAAACCCCCGCTGTTGTGCGGGGGTTTTACAGGTTACAAACAACTTATTTTAAAACATCTTTCCAGGCTTGTACTTCGGTATTTACCTGATTTTTGGTGGTATCTACTTGTTTTTGTACTTGGTTTTTTACCGCGTCGGAAATGGAAGAATTAGCCTGGGCCGCTTCGCTGGCTTCACGGGCGGCTTGATAATTTTGTTTGGCTTCTTGCAATTTTTGGCGTGTCTCGGCCGATTTTTGCAACGCTTCTTCCAACGTTAAGGTTTGGTTAGAAGTGGTGGTGGTAGTAGAGGTGCTACCGGTGGACGCACAGCCCGCGGCTAACGCGGCCAATACACCCAAAATAAGTACTTTTTTCATAGTTAAGCTCCTTTATTAAGTAACTACTTATATTGTATCAATTTCAAACAGGCTACGCAAAAACTAACCGTGCATAAAGAACGAGTCGTGCTCGTCATGGTCCTCGTTATAATTATGCCCGTCGGGGTTATTCCAGGCCCAAAAATGAGCACAAAATAAATACGTGCCCAAGGCCGTTAAAAACGCACTTAG
Source organism: Elusimicrobiaceae bacterium (assembly GCA_045129775.1). Classification (GTDB taxonomy): domain Bacteria; phylum Elusimicrobiota; class Elusimicrobia; order Elusimicrobiales; family Elusimicrobiaceae; genus Avelusimicrobium. The sequence continues at coordinate 9,590 of JBGUOO010000025.1, read as the reverse complement.
CCAATAAAACCCGTGGCGGATATACCATTCGTAGCCTTCGGTGCCAAACCATTTATGCATATAATCCCAATCGGGTAGTGTTTCCGGCCCGGCATTTAAGAGCGAGATCACCGGGTCCAAGCTACACCCCGCATAATGGCCCACGCTATAGCATGCAATGGCCAAGAGTAAAATACAAACATCGGCCTGAATTTCGTGTTTGCGGTGCAGAAAAGAAAAAAACGCCAGCAAAGGTACGCCCAGTTCCATCACAGTCCCGCCGATAATAGTCATAAAAAAGTTTCCCATAAATACGGTGCGGAAAATCGGGTGTCCGGCCTCGTGTATGCCAATCGTAAACAAATATAACACCCCGGCAAATGGCGACGAATGTGGCCCCGCAATCCACTTATACATGCCATACGTGCCGACGATAATCAGCACAATCCCATACCAACTATAGTGCCAACACAGCGGCCCTTTGCGTCCGGGGTCTAAAAAATCAAGGAGTTTTTTCATGCTTATATTGTAACTTATTTATTGCTACAATAAAGATATGAACAGCGACTTGCAAATTTTTATTTCCTGGCTTAAAAATGCCAAATACGCCACCGCTTTTACGGGGGCGGGTGTGAGTGTGGAAAGCGGTATTGCGCCGTTTACCGGGGCGGGCGGTTTATGGAACCAGTATGACCCTAAATTTATAGAAATCAGTTTTTTTCTTACGGACCCGTTGCGCAGTTGGCAAGAGATGAAAAAAATTTTCTTTACGGATATGGACGAGGCCCAGCCCAACAAAGCCCACCAAGTGTTAGCCGCGCTGGAAAATAAAGGTTTGTTAAAAGGGGTTATCACTCAAAATATAGACGGCCTTCACCAACGTGCGGGTAGCAAAAACGTGGCCGAATTTCACGGCACCATTCACACGCTTTCGTGCCTGTCGTGCGGGCGCAAATACCGCTTAGAAGACGTCAATTTAGATGAAGTCCCCCCCACCTGTTTGTGCGGCAACGTCTTAAAACCCGATTTCGTTTTTTACGGCGAGGGCATTCCGCCGCGCGCGTACGAACACGCCGCGCAACTGGCCCAAGAAACTGATTTAATGATTATTATCGGCACAGCCGGGCAAGTAATGCCGGCGTGCAGTTTGCCTTATGCCGCCAAAGAGCACGGGGCCAAAATAGTGGAAATTAACCCGCAACCTTCGGCTTATACCGGGCAACTGACCGACTTATATTTCCCGTGTAAAGCGGGCGAATTTTTTGCCCAGTTTGAAAAAGAATTTCATTAAAAAACCCCGGGCTTATCACCCGGGGTTTTTCAACATAAAGTTATTAGTTTTTGCTCGGTAACAAGTAGAGCACAAACAGCACTAACCACCCAAGGACGGGGATTAACAACAACAGCAACAGCCACGGGGTAAAACCACCGTCACGCAGTCTGCGTGCCGCCATCCCTAACGACGGGAGCAAAATAGCCAGTTGGCATAAGAAATAGACAATTTGTCCGGCTTTTCCAAAGAAACCCAAAACGATGGAAAGCACTAAAAATACGATAAAGCTAAACAGTACCCACAACCAAAAGTGTTTGCGGTCCGCTTTGCCGGAAAAATCAATGTAATGATTTTTAATCGGGTCAATAAAATACGTGCTAAATACTTTCATACAACCTCCTTTTATTTAAACTGCTATTCCTAGCATACAATAAAACAGGTACATATTGCAAGGCAAAAAATTATTTATAAAATTGGGCAAAAGTTTGCAGGGCCTCTTTGAACGGGGCCGGTTCTGCCCCGGCGGATTTATTAAATTTTGCGTCGTATTTTTCTATATTGCCGTATTCATCCAGCACAGTCAGTTGGTCGCCGGTGCGAATCGCTTTTTTGGTATAGCTGGAAATCAGCGTAAAAGGCCGCGGGGTGGGGTCAAATAACGGGTACCCAATTCCATACGTATCCGTTGGGTTGGTGCAACCGTAAACCGCTTGTAACAGCGTGGGCGCAACGTCATAATGAGAGGTCCGGTACGTAATAGTTTGGCCCGGGCGGGTGCTGTCCCATACCAACAGCGGCACATGGGTTTGATAGTCGGTAAAATTGCTATTGTGTCCCCAAAAATTTTGGCGGGTATCATTGATTTCCTGCCCGTGGTCGCCGGTGATGATCACAACGGTATTATCCAGCAAATTTTGTTTTTGCAAGTCCGTCAAAATGCGCCCGACCATGCGGTCTGCAAAGTGAACGGCATTTTTGTACTGGTTCATATACGGGGTCGGATCCGTATTTTTACTAAGCAGTAAATAGTTCATTTCCTCGGCCGGGGTAAAAATTTTATCTTCGGGCGGGTAGTTACTGCCGTGCGGGGCATCTAAAAAGATAAACCCAAAAAACGGCTGTGCTTTAGAACAGGTTTGCAAGAAGTTTTCAAATTCTTCCACGGCATTTATGTCACGTTGCCATTTGTTGTTGCCGGCAGATTCCAGGCGCAAATTCGGGATAGCCGCAAACACATTTTGGTGGAACGTGGGGCTATTTAATTTGCCGCTGGAATAAATGGCCGGGGCGTAGCCGGCTTGTAAGGCTTGTGCAACAAGCACTGGCGGCACCTGGTGGCTGGTTACGTCGTTCCAATACGCATACGGCAACGAATAGAAGAGCGAAAATACCCCCGCTTCCGTGGCGTTTCCGCCGGAGAGATGGTTGGTAAAATAGCTCATATTTTTTTGGTTTGCCCAAGTGCTTAGTTGCGGCATGACTTGCGGATTAAAACTGTCTGCCCGCCACGATTCCACTAATACAATTAACACATTTTTGGGTGTTTTGGGGGCGGTACAAGTAAGCGGCGCCCGCGGATATTGTAAGGCCCCGTTGGCATTTTTGGGGGTAGCATACGGGGTCCGTTTTGGCTCAAAGCCCATTTTACGCAAGCGGCTATTGAGCGAGAATGGGTTTGCCATCGGCAAGACGCCGCGTTGGGAAACAATAGGTGAAATCATTTGAAATTTCCCCCACGCATATAAGCCGTTATACGTCAGAAAAATCAACGCCCACCCGGCCAGTAACCAACCGCAGGCTTTCGCCGACAACGGCCAGCGTTTAGCCAACAAGGTCAGTAGAAATTGGGTGATAAAAATAACCAACACGCCCCCCCACGCCAAGGCCCACATGGTATTGGAAAACGCAAAAATTTCACGCCCGGCCGGCCCAAAAAATAATTCCAACATCGCCAGGCTGATATGAAAGCGGTACAAAGAATATACCAGCAAATCTAACACGAAAAATAAGCTAACAACTCCTCCGCCAACCGTGCACGCCGCCTGTAAGGCCCGCGGCCCGATAAGCCGCCAAGGCAAACATACCAGCCCGCACACCCACGCAAATAAAAAAATATGGCCGATAATAAAGGTAGCGGTAAAACCAATCCCCAAGGCACCGGGTGCAAAGCCGCTGGTATAAAAATATCCCAAGGCGCCCACACACCACAAGGCTCCGTTTATGAACAGAAATGTAATTAACGCACGCAGGTTCATACTTATATTATAGCTTTTTACGTCGTGTTATCACAGGGAATAAAAAACTCCCGGCACAGCGCCGGGAGTTTTGAGAATGAAAATAAAAACTTTTTATTCGCCTGCCATACTACGCAGGCGCGGTTGTAAGGTGGGCATATCTTGGATGATCCCGCGGGCCTTTTGTTGGGCCTGTTCGGTTTGTTGTTTACCTGTATTTTTGGTGCGGGTTACTGTTTGTTGTGTTTGGGACATTTGTTTTTCTTGGGCGGCTCTGGCGGAATTTTCCCAAGCTGTTTTTTCGGCGGTTACTTTTTCGCGTAACGCCTGGGCGTTGGCCGCGGCTTTAGCCTGTTCGGCGCTGACTTCTTCCTGCACGGCCAGGGGCCCTAAGTCCACTTCTTCTACGGTTTGTTCGTATTTGTGTCCGAGTTCGGATATAAATTCTTGGGCATCTTCTCTATGTTGGGCACGCAATTGTTCTACCCGGGCTTCATCTTGGATGAGTTGGTTTTCCAATTCGCGCACTTTCGCTAAGCTGGCGGCTTCTTGCTGTAAGGCTTTTTGATAAGCGCGGTCCGTTTCTCCGGCAATTTTTTGTGTCGTAGCAGACGCCGGCATATATTGTTGCGCCACGGCTAACGCATTGGCGCGGGAAGTATCGGCCCCTTGTTCAATCAAATAGTTAGCCACCGGCTCATTTTTTAAGGCCAAGGCGGTGCTCAGCGCGGTATTACCGGTGCTATCGGTCGCGTTCATATTGGCCCCTCTTTTTACCAGCTGTGCGGTGACGTCTGCCGTCGGTGCATAAGCGGTGTAGATCAGCGCGGTTTTGCCTTGGGCATCTTTTTGTTCTAAGTTGATATCTTGGCGGCGTGTTAAAGCGGAGGCACAATCGGCATACCCTTTAGCGGCGGCACGCATCAGCGGAGTAACGCCGTTTACATCTTGCGTGTTCGGGTTAGCCCCGGCGTTTAACAGCGCGCGCGCGGCATTGCCTTTGCCGGTTTCAGCCGCGTATGAAAGCGGCGCCCGGCCTTGTGCATCGGGTAAATTTAAATCTGCTTTGTATTTAGCTAAGGAACGGATCACGTTGTCATGTCCTTCCGCGGCGGCTACCGCTAAAGCCCCTACGCCCGTGGTCGGGTTGCGGTAATTGGGGTTAGCGTTATTTTCCAGCAGTGCTTTTACGTTGCGGTCGTTTCCTTTTTGGGCCGCATAAATAAGCGGTGTATTACCGGCGGCATCGGGAATGTTGACGGCGGCCGGGCTGGCTTTAGCTAAAGCGGTAATGAGTTTATCGTTATCAAAATTAGCGGCATACAACAAAGGCGTCTTGCCCGTGTCATCTTTGACCGACGCATTTGCCCCGTGGGCCAAAAGATATTCCACCACGTCTGCATGTCCTTGTGACGAGGCCGCCACTAACGGTGTTACCCCGTATGGGGAAGCCTCATTCACGTGGGCTTTGGCTTGCACCAAGTATTTTACAATGGTCAAATTGCCTTTTTCGGCCGCCATGGTAAGCGGGGTGATATTGGCATAGTTGCGTTCGTTGACATCCACATTGGCATAAATCAAGGTACGCACGCGGTCGTCGTCATTCATTTTAATGGCGCGGATTAAAGACGTATCATACACGTATTTGGTTTTAGCCGGGGTCCGTTCGCCCAGCATATTGCCGGCATAAGGTTGTGGGTCGGCCCCAAATACTTTGCCGCGGTAGATATCCCCCTCGGCTTGTTTTTGTTGTTCGGCTACCTGGGCGGCTAAACGGGCTTTGCGCGCGTTACGTTCGGCCAGGGATTCGCTTTCATCGGCAGAACTGAAGTAATTGTACTGTTGCGCAACCAGCGGCACAGCTACAACACTTAAAGCTATTAGTAAAGAAGTTTTTTTCATTCTCATTACCCTCCACGCTACATTATAACATAAACAGGCGCTTTATGTGCTGGTTTGTCGCCAGGTTTTTTATAAAAGGACAAATAGCGCCGGAACCGGTGGTTGTAGCGGATACCTTTCACTTAAAATACTTACATTGTTTCAAAAAAGTTTTCACGTGAAAACTTTTTCTTTACTAACATAATAAATCCTAAGCGGGGCTTTTGGTATTTACGGATAATTGTATCTTATCTTTGATATAGGGGTGCTCTGTCCTGTTTCTGCTTGGCATATTTTGTGTTGTAGCGTGGTCGTGTCATTACCGTATGCATAACAAGCAGTTTGTCCGGCAATACTTGGTTTGGCTGCATTAAGATTAATTAAATAGCCTATTTGCCAATTTCCGTTTGAATCGTTCCGCCTGCAATAAATTGCTGTTTGATGTTCGGGGCGAACTTCTAAGACACACTGCCCCCACGGGTAGTTATGTACCCCATATTCTTCATTTAATGTGGAAGAAGTAGGGGCAGGAAAGTCTATATCCAGTTTACTGATATCGGTGGTGTATGTTCCGTTTGCCAAGTAATACACTTCTTCGGCGTTGGCTACACTTTTTACTGAATCCTTTAGCGTGGCAAAGCGGCTTTTGAGCACGGCTTTTTGGTATTGTGGCACTGCCACGGCCGCCAAAATACCGATGATAAGTACAACAACTAACAACTCAATGAGGGTAAACCCCCGTTTTTGTAGGTTTTTCATGTTTTATTCTCCTTAACTGATTTTATTTGTCTGCTAAGGAACCTACAAAAACGGCTGTAACAATATGGTTAGTTCCACCTTCCCGTATAGCCACAGCCGGGTTTCCCGCTTTATGGGCGGGAAACACTCGGCACAACAAGCTGTACGGGCCCGTTGTGCCTAATAAGTCGGCTGTTTTTGGCGTGGAACTAGCTTTGTAAGCAAGCCGTATACTCTCTATACGGTTCCAAAAACAGAATCAAATTTTTTACTACACCTTATTCTAACATAATTTTTTCTAGTTAGCCATCAAAAAAGCCCCCGGTGGGGGCTTAAATTTAGAACTGCCGGTTGCGTGCGTTATAACGAAATAATGATAGGTGCCCAATTTGCGTATGGAATATATTGGTTACACCCTGTTTTTAAATTTAAGAAGATTTGCCGCCGTATGTTGACCCGTGGCGTACGTCCTGCGGACAATGCGTAGCATTGCAGGTACGCGAGGTGGTCAAATCGGCGGCAAAGGGTTTAAATTTAGAAACTGCCGGTTGCGTACGTTATAACGAAATAGCGCTTACCGGGCAGGTGCCACTTTGTATGCATTCTGCCCGCGTGCGCTTTCTTTTTACAAAGAAATCGCACTTACCGGGCAGGTGCCGGCACAAGAGCCGCATTCAATGCATTTAGCGGCATCAATGTGTCTTTTGCCGTCCACTTCGCTAATCGCGCCTACCGGGCAGGAAGATTCACAAGCACCGCAGTTGATGCAAACATCGGGGTTTACTTTATAAGCCATAATTTTCTCCTATAATCTTAGATTTCTTACCTATATTATACTAAAAAAAGCAAATTTGCAAGTTTTCAGGCGGTTTTCCCCCCTTGCCCGGGGGCCTAAATTGTGATACAATATAAAAGTAAGGAAAACCTAACTTTTATGGAACAACAAACTTCGCGCTCTTTGTACGAGCTTAAAGCCGGTAACACGGCCCAAATTAAAGAAATTCAAACCACGGCCAAAATGGCCGAAAAATTAGCCGCCATGGGCATTGCCCGCGGCCAGTTTATTACCCGCAAAAAAGGCTCTTCCCCCGTGGTGGTGGAAGTATCAGGCACGCAGGTAGCCCTCGGGCGTGAAACCGCCAAAAAAATTTTAGTAACCGCTAAAAAAAATACGTTTTTGTTAGCCGGCAACCCCAACGTGGGCAAGAGTTTAATTTTCTCACGCCTCACAGGCATTGGGATTATTTCGTCTAACTTCCCGGGTACGACGGTGGGACTCAATTACGGTACTACTCATTTTAAGGGCGAAAGTTACGATATTATTGACATCCCCGGCCTCTACCGCCTGGAAGAAGAATGGCTCATTGAGGGCAAAAAGCGCAACCTGTTTAAAGATTTAGATTATGATTTTATTGTGTGCGTGGCGGATGCGTCGCACCTGGAGCGTAATTTATTTTTTGTGCTAGAAATTTTGCAACTGCAAAAACCGCTGATTTTGATGCTAAATAAATTTGACGAGGCCCAGCGCAAAGGGATTACCATTGACGTAAAAAAACTTTCTAAACTCTTAGGCATCCCGGTCATTCCTACCGTAGCCACCACGGGTGAAGGTTTAAAAGAATTAGAGCACGAAGCAATTAAACTGGCGGACCATTCCGTGCAAACCCCGGCTTTAGTCATTCCCCCCACTGCCGAAGAAAAATGGCAAATGATCGGCCGCCTTATTCACCAGGTGCAACAGGTCAAACACAAGCACCCGTCGTTTTGGGAGCATTTACAAGGTTGGGCCACGGCGCCTGCCACCGGGTTGCCGATTGCGCTTGTTACGCTGGTGATTTCGTTCTTCTTAGTGCGCTTTGTGGGCGAGAGTTTAATTGATTTGCTGGACCCGCTATACGAAAATTATTATTTCCCGCTTTTGGAAAAAATATTCGCACCGATTAAAGACAATGTGCTGGGCCTCATGCTGTTGGGCGACGGTGGCGAGAATTATTTTGGCGTACTTTCCGACGGCATACATATTGCGCTCGTGGACGTAATGCCCTATGTGTTTGCGTTTTATACCTTGCTTGGCTTTTTGGGCGAACTGGGATATTTGCCGCGCCTGGCCGTGCTACTTGATAGAATTTTGCACAAAATCGGCTTGCACGGCTACGGCTCGTTACCGATTATGCTGGGCTTTGGGTGCAAAGTGCCCGCCGTTATGGGTATCCGCGTGCTGGAAACCCGGCGCGAGCGTGTGATAGCCCTGGCGCTTATTTTGGTGCTGGCCCCGTGTATTTCGCAAACGGCCATGATTATTTCTATTTTATCCCCTTACGGCGTGAAATATATGCTACTGGTGTTTGGGGCACTTTTTGTAAACGGGGTGCTTATCGGCACGCTACTCAATAAACTCATGAAAGGCGAAACGCCCGAACTGTTTATGGAAATACCGTCGTGGCAAGTACCGCAGTTGCGGCCTTTGGCGCGCAAAATTTGGATACGCATGAAGGAGTATTTATTAGACGCGTTGCCGCTTATTTTAGCGGGTATTTTGTTTGTAGATTTAATGCAACTTAGCGGCGTGACCGGGTGGCTGACAAAAATTTTGCGCGCGCCCGTGGAGTGGGCACTTGGACTCCCGCCGGATGCTACCCCCCTCTTACTACTTGGGTTTTTACGCAAAGACGTGTCTATTGCGCTCTTAGAACCGTTTAACTTGACTCCACAGGCACTGGTGGTGGCGTGTGTGTTTATGAGTATGTATTTTCCGTGTATCGCTACGTTTTTTGTGATGCTGCGCGAGAGCGGTTGGAAAGACACCTTGCGCGTGGTGTTGTTGACGCTGGTGTTTTCCACCGCGACGGCTGTGCTGTTACGCGCGGTGTTGGGGTAAAATATTTACCAAAAATAATCTTCGGTCTTACCTGAAACCGAATTATTAACTGACAAACCGGAATCTTGCCGGCAGATAGCAATAGATTGTTTATCCTCTTTATCTTCAACACGGCAACGCTGTAACCCGCTATAGGGTTGGTATTTTGCCTGCGTTTGGTGTTTTAAAATTCGGGCATAGGTTATGTTGGTGGAGGAAACCCTGCATGTAACGCGCGGCATATCAGATATAACAAGCGAGCACGTTCCCCATTTGAAATTATAGCCATGGTTAACCTCTTTACTAGAAGTAATTTCAAACGGAACGTCCGAAAAGTCCACCGATAAATCTTCAATAGTTCCCGTGTAAAACCCATTTTCTAAATAATATAATTCCTCGGCCTGGGCCAATGTACCGGCTAACGGTTTTATAGAAGCGTAATTACTTTTGATAACTGCTTTTTGGTATTGCGGTACAGCCACCGCGGCTAAAATACCGATAATGAGAACGACGACCAACAGCTCAATGAGCGTAAAGCCCTTTCTTCCTCCCTTGCGGAGGAAGTGGTCCGCAGGACCGATGGAGGGGCTCATTAAGGAAGTAACCTTATAGGCCCCCCTTTTTGTCG
>JBGUOO010000024.1:0-18098 GCA_045129775.1 Elusimicrobiaceae bacterium | reverse complement strand
GTTATTACTTGTAGCCGTTACGTTGCTTGGATTACCAGCCAGCGCCGCGATGAACTTTTACCGCGCAGCTAATGGGGAAATCCTCTTGGAAGCAACCGATTGCCAAAATGTGGCCCGTTTGATGGAACTGGGAACCCCCGATGACCCGCCCGGTGGTGACGATACGGATAGCGACGATGATCCGCCCGCCACTCAGGAAGATCTTCCCGCCACCCAGAAGGACCTACCCTCTAACCAGGCGGACGTGCAAAACGGGTTACAAATCTTATTACAATCTGCCCTGGGAGGGGAGGGGGATAACCATTCCCAACCAAAATCTTCTTATGGGATTTCTGAAGCCATAGAAGATTTGTTAGACGCCGCCAACTTTGATGAACGCCAAGACTCCTTTATTACGTTTGTGCGTGACGTCAACTGGAAAACGGGCTTGCATATCACCTTCCGGGATTTTAATGTATTTCGCCGTCTGCGGATGGCTTGCTCGGGTATCAACCAATTAACCAAACCGATCCGTATGAATTTGGAAATGTACACCGGCAGTTTGGACCAAGTGATTGAACAAGCGTCCGACGCCGGCGTGCAGAAACTGGCCCAGGCCGCCCGCGGGCATTCGTTTAATGCCATGACGAAATTGTCTCTCGTGGGGTTAGCCATCGCCATTGAAAAGGAAAACCCGTTCATCCTCTTAGCGCTGGATGAAGAAACCTACAATAAATTGGTGGAATATGAACCCAAAATTGCAGGGTTATTTGAAGATATGTATATGTTCTTCAAAATCCGCTCCGTACGTATGGGGGATTATAATCAAAACATTAAGGCCCTTATTGACATAGTTAAACTGGGCAAAGGCGATTCGTTTAATACGTGGCATATTATGGCGGAATACGCTAAAAAATTGCTGGAGGTGGACCGCCAAGGCAAACTCAGCGTAGAAGACGAACGCGATATTCACATTTGGCGTTTGGAAAGCTCTATGCGTTATATTAGAGAACAAGTACGCGTGGAACGCCGTGCCGCCGAGTTGGCCGTGAAAGACCCGCAAAATGCGGCCTTAGTACAAGAAGTAAAAGATGGCCCCAAGCAGAAACTTTCTTTGAACGATAAGGCCTACCGTCTGTTGCAAACCAGCACCCAAGACGAAATTAAGCACTTGATCCTCAAGTATAAGGGGCAATAATTCCCTTTTTAAACCCAACCAAATACCGCCCCCGGCTTATTCAAACCGGGGGCGGTGTACGTATAGCAAGGCGTTGTTACATTTTAATAACTGCCGGGCGGGCCGGCTCTATTTGCCGGGTTTGCAAGTTGTACCAGTGCTGGCGTTTGGTCTTATCGTTTTTAGAACGGTCCTCTTTTAAAATAAACCAATCGTCATCCTGGAACCATGTTGCCTGGCGGCTGGTCAGCTGTACATAAGCGGCAGACGGATTTTCTTGCAACAGTTTAAGTAACGTAGATTGCGAAAATTTTTCATCCATATTTTTTTGTGCTAACTTTTTGCCGTGGGCATCATATACATATACCGCCGAAATATATTCATCCACATTTAAGCGCGCAAACGTGTGCCCGTTTACCACTACCTCATACGGGGCTTGCCCGCCGTTATGATACGCTTGCACGAGTAATGGGATATGTTGGGCATGTGTACCGTAGCTGATATCGGCCTGCCCGTTTTTGCCTTCTACCGTGCCGGTATGAATGGCTTTTACCTGGCCGTTGGCATCTAACAGCGGGCTACCGCAAAAACCGTAACGCAGGCCCTCAATATGCTGGGTCGTACGCACGGACAAAAACGAATTGGCCTGCACCGTGCGCGGGGTTTGGGTGGTGGAACCGTTGGCATAACCGTATGAAAATAAACGCTCACCCATTTGAATAGGCTCTTGCGCCAACGTAAGCGGCGTTAGTAAGGCCTCGGCTTGCGGCTCAAATTTCACCAGGCTGATATCCAGCATACTCTTGGGCGAAATTTGCACCACATGGGCGGCCAGCAACACCTCGCTACCGTCTGCTTTTTTAAGCTGTACGTGAAAATCTTTCTTTAAACTGGCTTTGTAGGTATAGTAACTGTCGGGCAATACGTGCGAGGCAATCACCCCAAACATTTCGCCTTCCACGTCAATAACCGTAACGGTAAACCCACCGGTTTGGCCAGGCTCTTCCAGCGGTGCATACAGCACCGATTTACCAAATCCACCCCCGAATGATAAATCTTTTTGGGCCTGCAATAATTGCTGTTGGGTGGCTAATTGGGCGGCGAGCTGTTCTTCCAATTGAGCATGGCGTGCCGGGTTTGGCACCGAGGCAGGGCGCAACGGCACACGCACAGCGGGCGCCGTACGCAACGCCGGGTTATGGGGAACCCCACGCATGCCGGGGCGGCCGGCCCGCACGGAAGGCTTGGCCACGGCTTTGCCCGCGCCTTTTACTACCTGTTTGCCGGTTTGCCCCCAAACCACCGGGGCACATACCGCCACTATCAAACATACAAGTAATTTTTTCATATCCGTGCCTCTACTTAAATTATAGGCCTTTTACCGTAAAAAACAAGTTATTTATTTTCAGGCAACGTATAAAGCACCGAAGAAACACCCGGAGTATTTTGGACATGCCATCCTTTGTCGTCTTTGGTCCAGTGTGTGCGTCCAATTTCTAATTTGATATACCGGATATCGTTGCGCAGGCGCAAGATCGTCTCTACCGCGCTGAAAGAAACTTTAAAATCGGTATTTTTAGTCCACAGTTGCCGGTGGTCTTTATCCAGCAGTTCAATGCGCGCTACATACTCATTGATTGCTAAACGGGTAATTTCGTGCCCGGCTAAACGCACCACCATAGGTTTTGATTTGGGTTCATGGTAAGCCGTTACCAAATTTTGCACGAAAGAAGCCGGCACTACATAGCCGATATCTCCTTGCGGCACTTTCGGCACGTTTAACCGAAAAGCATTAAAGAATGCTTCGGTTGCCGGGTCGGCGGGGACGTAGCTACTGCCCACGTGAATACCCTGGAGGGTGCCTTGTTCGTTTACTACCGGGCTACCGCAAAAGCCAGCGCGGTCCCCTTCGTACACGGCCGGGATCTGGGCCGTTAATAACCCGGTGGAAGTAGTACCCATAAGCTGAAATGTTTGCCGGGTCAATAAATTGCGTGCAAACCCTTGGGCATAGGCCTGTTGGGGGAAAGTAAGTTCTTGCGTGCTAAGTGCCAGGGGGGACAATAACTTTTCATCTTGTTTGCGGAATTTTACCAACGCCACATCCCCGGTTTTAGAAGAAGAAAGTTGCACCACCCACGCCGGGATAAATTTGATGGTAGTATCCGTAAACACCCCAGCGGTAAATTTATATGAAAGGGTACCCGGTATGTGGTCTTCGTTGCGCAGCACATGCATAGGCACTACGCCGAAAATTTCTTCCTGCCCGTTATAATTTACTTTAAACAGTGTGCCCGAAAGCGTAATAGCCTCCGGCTGCGGGCCCAGCGCCCGGAACACCGCTTTGCGCGCAGCACTGTAGGCTTTTTCCTGCGCGGCTTGCTGGGCGGCAATTTGCCGTTCTAAGGCGGCATTTTCGCGTTGAAGTTTTACAATCAGTTGGTTTAATTGTTTATCGCTTAACTCGGCCGTAAGGGAAGCAAGCGGCCCTTGGCTAGGGCGCAACGCAACTTTGAGTGCCTTAGTAGGTTTAGGCGTTTTTTGCCCAAAAGCCAACTGGCCCGGCAAAGTCAAGCAAAGTAAACAAAGCCAAAATATACTTTTTTTCATACTTACATTGTAGCGGTTTATCACGTAAAAAGACAGGGCCAAAAGGCCTAGGCCCGCGTCAATTAGGGCCTAGGCAAATTCTCCTCAAAAAACACACCTTAAAAATAGTAAAATATCTTATATGCCACTAGACACCATTTGTGCGCTTTCCAGCGGGGCCGCTAACGGGGCGGTAGCTATCGTGCGTTTATCGGGCCCGCACGCCCCAGAAATTTTAAACCGCACCGTTTCGCGCGCACGCGCGTGGGAACCGCGGCGGCAAACGTTTTGCACCCTCTTAGACGGCGCGGACGTGCTGGACAAAGCGCTCGTCACGTATTTCCCGGCGCCGCACTCATTTACGGGGGAAGACGTGGTGGAGTTTGCAATTCACGGTTCGCCCTACATTAAAGGGCGCTTGTTAGAACTGTTATGTGCGTACGGCGCGCGCCCGGCTAGGCGGGGGGAATTTTCACAGCGTGCTTTCTTAAACGGCAAATTAGATTTAGTGGAAGCACAAGGCATTTGCGACGTCATTGCCGCCGGCAACAAAGCCGCGCACCAAGTGGCCATGAGCCAACTGGACGGCAAACTTTCGGCCCGCGTAAACGATTTAAAAACCAAACTGACGGAACTTTTGGCGCAAATTGAAGTACGCCTGGACGACGTGGACGAAGAAATGCAACCCCTTTCTAACGATTTTATCACGCAACAAACAAATGCCGTTCTCACACATATTCAAGCGTTGGCGGATACGTTTTCCGTTGGGCGGCTGATTAAAGACGGGCTCAAAGTGGCCCTGGTGGGGGTGCCTAACAGCGGCAAGTCCAGTTTACTAAATGCGCTAGTGGGCTTTGACCGCGCCATTGTCACCGATGCCGCCGGCACCACGCGTGACACCGTGGAAGAAACCTTGGAAATAAACGGCCAAAAAATCATTTTAACCGACACGGCCGGCATCCGCCAGCATGCCGTAGATGTGGCCGAACAGGAAGGCATGCGCCGTAGTGTGCGCGCTATGGAAAATGCCGACGTGATTGTGTGGGTGACGGACGCTTCCTTGACGCTTAGCGAGCAGGAAAAAAGCCTTTGGGCGCAAATCAAAGCCCAACAAAAGCGCACGCTCATTGTGCACAACAAAACCGATAAAACACCCGTGCCCATGGATTTGCCCGAAGATACCCACGGGTTTACCATTATCCCCGTTTCGTGCAAAACGGGCCAAGGCATTGACGAATTAAAAGCCGCGCTCACACGCGATATGTCCGCCGCACAAACCGCGGACGGGTTACTTATTTCCAACTTGCGCCATTACGAAGGGCTTATCAAAGCGCAAACGGAACTGGAAGAAAGTTTACTTAAATTAGACCAAGGCGGCGAAATTGTGGCCGAGCATATCCGCGCGGCCCTAGAACACCTAAAAGATTTAATCGGCGAAGTTACCCCCGATGAGGTACTGGGGGTTATCTTCTCCAAATTTTGTATGGGGAAATAAATGTTTGTTTGTCCGGATAATTATGATGTGATTGTAATTGGTGGCGGGCACGCCGGGTGCGAGGCCGCCCTGGCTGCGGCCAAATTAGGCGCGCACACGCTCATGCTGACGCAAAGTTTGGACACGATTGCCCAAATGTCTTGCAACCCGTCCATTGGCGGGATTGCCAAGGGCCAAATCGTGCGCGAGATTGACGCCCTGGGCGGTGCCATGGGCCGCGTGACGGATCTTTCTTCCTTGCATTACCACTTGCTAAACACAGGCAAAGGGCCGGCGGTGCACTCCCCGCGTGTGCAGTGTGACAAGAAAATTTACCAGTTTACCTTTAAACATTTTTTGGAAAAACAACCGGGTTTAGATATCATGCAAGACGAAGCCGCCCAAATCTGCACCGACGACAAAGGCGTCTGTGCCGTACGCACCGTGCGCGACACCCTTTATCATACAAAAGCGGTTATTTTAACCACAGGCACATTCTTGGCGGGCACGATTCACATTGGCACGGTGATGACCCCCGGCGGGCGCTACAACGATATGCCCTCTAACGCGCTTTCCAAAAATCTGCGCGAAGAATTAAAACTAAATATTGCGCGCTTTAAAACCGGTACGCCCATGCGCATTAACGCGCGCCATTTGGATTTCTCGCAATTCCGCCCGCAACCCAGCGACAACCCACCCTGGACGATGAGCCACTTTACCGATTTAAGCGAAATTTCCGCCAAGAAATTCGGCCAGTGCTATATCACGCACACCACGCTAAAAACCGATAAAATTTTGCGCGACAATTTTATGCGCTCTGCTCTCTACGGTGGCAACATTCACAGCCAGGGGCCGCGCTATTGTCCGTCGGTAGAAGACAAAATTAAAAAATTCCCCGAGGTTACCTCGCACCCGCTGTTTTTAGAGCCCGAGGGATTTCACACGGAAGAATATTATATCCAGGGTTTTTCTACCTCCATGCCCGAGGACGTACAACGCGCGCTCATCGCCTCCGTGCCCGGCCTGGAAAAATGCACCATCACCCGCCCCGGCTACGCCGTGGAATATGATTACAGCGACCCGAAAGATTTGTTCCCGTCTTTACAGCACAAGGCTATTCCCGGGTTGTTTTTAGCGGGGCAAATCAACGGCACCACTGGCTATGAAGAAGCGGGGGGGCAAGGCTTAATGGCAGGCATTAACGCCGCGCACTACACGCAAGGCAAAGAGCCGTTTGTCCTACGGCGCGACGAGGCGTATATCGGCGTGCTGATTGACGACCTGGTTACTAAGGGCGTTAACGAGCCCTACCGCATGTTTACCTCGCGCGCGGAGTACCGCCTACTCCTGCGTAACGACAATGCCGACTTGCGCTTAACGCCCCACGGTTTACAGCTGGGACTCATTGCCCCGAAATATAAAGAGCCGTTTACAAATTATCAGCACTTGTGCGAAGATTTATGCGCCGGCAAAGCCCCGCAAACCGATTTAAATTTAGGCCCCTGGCGTGTGGAAAACGCCCAGCGCTACGCCGGCGTACAAGCCAAATACGCCGGATACTTTGAGCGCAATAAAAAAGAGGCCGAAAAACTGGCCGACCTGGAACATATCAAAATCCCCGACGGGTTTGACCCGTCCACAGTCAAAGGGATTTTATTTGAAAGCGCGCAAAAACTGCGTGAAGTAAAACCCCAAACCTTAGGCCAGGCCAGCCGCATCCCGGGGGTAACCCCGTCGGACATGCAGTTAATTGCCATTCACATTGAACGGTTTAGGAAACTGAAACATGCAAAAAACGCTCAGTAATTTTGCCGCCCAACTTGGCTTGCCGCTTACGCCTACGCAAGTGGAAAAACTGCTTGCCTATGCCCACTGTGTGTGGGAGAAAAAAGATTTTTTAAATTTAACCGGCGCCCAAAGTTTTCAGGAAGTGTTAGAACGCCACATTTGCGACGGCCTGGTAGCCGCGGCGCAACTTCAAACGCTTTGCAAAGAACTGGCGGCGCCGCAACTGGCTGATGCCGGGGCCGGGTGCGGATATATCGGTCTGACGGTAGCGGTAGCGTTGCCCCATGCGCACGTAACGCTTATTGAAAGTTTAGAAAGACGCTGCAAATTTATGAACTGGGCCGCGCTGACGGCGGGCATACCCAACAGCACGGTTAAAAATGCGCGCCTGGGGCAAGGTACGCAGTTTAGTTTTGACGCACTTACGGAGCGCGCCATGGGCCAACTGCCAGACATTTTTGATATTTGCACCGGCGCCGTAAAACCGGGGGGATACTTTATGGCTTTTCAAGGGGAACACCCGCAAACAGTAGCACAAACGCCGCTTAGGCAAATCCCCTACACACTCCCGTGCGACAACCGGCCCCGCTATTTGGTAGTATTTAAGAAAGCATATGTTTAAAACAGGGTTTAAATTTTTAGCATTATGTACCATACTGCTGGCCGCGGCGGCAGTAATTCACAGTTTTGGCCTCAAAGAAGTAGTAGATTCCCTCACCACCGAAAAAAAACACTTTACCCAAAACGATAGTGCCAACAGCCAAGGCAGTACCGTCATCCGGCAAGAAGAACAATACCGCGGCCGCGCCCAAGAAACCCGCCCCGATATTTCCGTTCCACCGCCGCCCGGTGGGGCTACCCCCGTGCAAGCGGCGCCCACCAGCCAGGCCGAACAGCTCATCACCGGCTTAGAGCGTGTGGCTTCTACCGCCCCGGTGGAAGATTTGGACCATATCCCCACCGAAGCGTACCGCCCCGTTAACTCGGCCCAAAAAGTGCGCTGGGTACCGCCGCCACCCGGGTTTATGACCGGCGACACATTCAACTATTTAATCTACCGCGAAAAAGATTCCGTCACTCCCAAAGTCAAAAACGTGCTGGACACCATTCACGGCAACTTAATGCTGGATTTAACGCCCTTTACCGTGGTAGCCAAACCGGGTAAAATTTTGGTTATGCTTTTTGAGCAAAAACAGTCATACATGGATTTCACCAAGCGCCCATCCTGGAGTGGTGCATCGTCGGACTTACAGTCCGACTCTATGTACGTCATTGAAAAAACCGGCTTCTATCCGCTTACCGTGCATGAACTGACGCACCTGTATTTTGACCAGTATTTTTTACCCAAACTCTCGCCGTTGTGGCTGTCCGAAGGGATGGCGGTCTATATGCAGGTGTATGCGTCTAAGCAACAGCCCGGCTATGCGGTGCGGCGCCTCAAACAAATTTTAGAGACGGGCAAAATGATTCCGTTTGAAGAAATGATGTCCGCGCAAACGCTCAAAGATTATCCTACCGATAAGGCCGAAATGTGGTACACAGAGGCCTACGCCTTAGTAGATTATTTGCTTAATACCCGCACGCGCGATGAATTTTATAAGTTCTGCACCGAACTTAAAAACGGCACCGATACCGCCGCCGCGCTTTACCGCGCTTACGGTATGCCGTTTAACAAAATAAGCACGTTGCAAAATGTGTGGTTGCACGACGTGCAAAAAGCCTATAAAGAAGGCAAAATTTTGCAACCCAAAGCGGGGGGAAAGTAATATGTTTACGCATATCCCCATTTTGGCCGGTGAAATTGCCGATTTACTGCTTACCCACCTGCAAGGTACGTATATGGACGGTACGCTAGGCCTGGGCGGGCACACGAAACTGTTTTTAAGTAAGCTCGGCCCGCAAGCGCGCATCTTTGGCTTTGATAAAGACCCGCACGCTTTAAAAATGGCCACACAAAACGTAAATGACGCGCGGCTTATCCCTTGCCACGCCAGCTATACCCAGGCGCCACAGGTACTGGCCGGGCACGGGGTCACCCAATTAGACGGCGCTTTGTTTGACTTAGGGCTCAGCTCGTACCAATTAGACGACCCTACCCGCGGCTTTAGTATCTTGCGAGACGGCCCCTTAGATATGCGCTTTGACACCACGCAAACCTTAACCGCGGCGCAAATTGTCAACACGTGGCCTTTAACTGAGCTGGCGCGCATTTTTAACGAGTACGGCGAAGAACGCCGCGCCGAACAAGCTGCCCACGCTATTTTAACCGCGCGCCGCCAAGCCCCGGTGCAAACCACGGCCCAACTCAAACAAATTTTAGAGCCCGCCCTCGGGCCCCAGCGCGGGCGTATTCACCCGGCTACCCAAATTTTTCAGGCACTTCGCATTGCGTGCAACCACGAACTGCAAAATGTAGAGCAACTGGCACCGGTTATTACTGCTTTGTTAAAACCGGGTGCGCGCGCGGCGGTGCTGACGTTTCACTCCTTAGAGGACCGCCTGGTTAAAAACCAGTTTAAGGCCTTATGTGCCGGCGGCGGGTGGGAACTGGTCAATAAACATACCATTGTGCCTTCGCGCGAAGAGGTCCTGCACAATTCCCGCGCGCGCAGTGCCAAATTAAGGGTAATAGAAAAATTATGAAACAATTTTTGATTTTAATGATTAGCTGTGTAGTCGGTTTTATCATCACGTTTATCCACGTGGGGATTATCCGCTCGGGCCGGGTGGTTAGCAAACTGCAACAGGAAGTAGCCGTCAAAGAAGCGCGCAACCAATATGAACAGTTGGAAATTGCCCGCCTTTCAAGCCCGCAGGAAATTACCACCTTCGCTACCCAGCAGCTGGGCTTGGTGCAGGCCAAACCGCACGAAATTTTTGTATTGGAAGATAAATAAATGTTTCAGCGTACTCCTTTTTCAGCTCCCCATAATGTATTCAACGTCAAACAGCGTATGAGCTGGGTGCGCGGGGCGTTGTTGTTAATAGCCCTGTGCATTGCCGGGCGGCTGTTTTATTTGCAGTTGTGGCGGCACGAGCAATACTCCTCGCAGGCCGAGCGCACCATTTATAACTACTTGGCCGAGGACCGCCTGCGCGGCGGCATTTTTGACGTAAACGGGCGCTCGCTGGCGCAATCGGTGCGGACGCACTCGTGCGGGATTGTAAAACGCTACGTAAACGACAAAACAGCCACTGTCAATTTCTTAGCCAAAACGCTGGGGATTTCCAAAGCCCATATCAACGACCTGTGGAACAAACATAAAAATTTCTTTTTTGTGGCTAAAAAAATCAAACCCGATGTATATATGGAACTGGCCGGCGTGCAACGCAAACCCTTGGGCCGCGGCATGGAACTAACGCCCGAGTACGAACGCATCCACCCGTTTGGGAAAAGTGCCATTGATATTTTGGGGGAGGCCAATTCCAAAAATGTGGGTCTCTCGGGCATTGAGCAAATGTATAACGAAGAAATGACGCAAGACATTAGCAAAAAACGCGCCAAACGCTCGGCCCGCGGCGATATTATTTACGACCGCCACCTCAAAGACAAAGTAAACGTAGGCAACGTCTATTTAACCATTGACGAAACCGCCCAATTTTATACCGAGCGCGCCCTGGCCAAAGCCGTGGAACTCAACCGCCCCGAGCACGCTATTGCCGTCGTGCAGGACCCAAATACCGGCAACATTCTAGCCGCGGCTTCTTACCCGGCTAAAGACGGCCAATCGCTCGCTTTTCAATTCACGTACGAGCCCGGCTCCACGTTTAAAAGCATTGTCATTGCCTCGGCGATAGACTCCGGCACCCTGGCCCCCAACGCCGTGGTGGATATGGAAGGGCGCAAGTGGGAAGTAGCCAAAGGGTTTGTCGTGCAAGATAAACAGCATACAAAAGACTACCTCTCTTTGGCGGAAATTTTGCAATTATCTTCCAACATTGGGGCCGGCAAAGTGGCCCTGGAAATTGGCGGAAAAACATTGTTTTCATACTTTAAAGCGTTTGGCTTTGGCAGCAAAACGGATATCAATTTTAACGGCGAATCTAAAGGCAGTGTATCCCCTTACAACACGTGGACCAAGGTGGACCTGGCCACCAAGGGTTATGGCTACGGCGTAGCAGTTACGCCTATCCAGCTCATTACGGCTTATTCCGCTATCGCCAACGGCGGGTTTCTCATGCAACCGCACTTGGTGGACCGCATTGAATATACCGGCGGCAAAGTGGATAAAAAAGCCAAGCCCGTTAAAATACGCCGCGTACTTTCTAAAGAAACTTCCCAAACCATGCGCGCCCTGTTGCAAACGGTGGTGGAAGTAGGGTCCGGCAAGCGCGCGCAAATTAAAGGCTATAACGTAGCCGGTAAAACGGGTACGGCGGAAAAACTTTCCAAAGAGGGGGGATACGCCAAGCGCAACCACGTGGTGTCTTTTTGCGGCATGGTGCCGGCCACCAACCCGCAATTTACCATTTTAATTATTTTAGATAACCCGGAGAAGTACGCCTTCGGCAGTACGGCCGCGGCCCCGGTATTTAAGGAAATTGCCGAGCCGCTACTGGTGATGAAGGCCATACCGCCGGACCAACTGGATTTTTAAAAATTAAGGAGAACCTATGAAATTAAACTTTACCATTGCCAAAATTGCACAAATTACCGGGGGGAAATTACAATCCAACCACCCGGATACGGTAATTACTTCTTTTGTAACCGATTCGCGCACCGTCACCCCCGGCGACGGGTTTATCGCTTTAAAAGGCGAACGCTTTGACGCGCGCCAGTTTATCCCCGAGGTCCTTCAAAAAGGCGCCGCCGTCATCGTGGCCGAAAAAGGCTACGAAGGAAAAATCCCGGCTCAGGCCTCGTTTGTGTGGGTGGACGACCCCAAAAAAGCCTTACAGGCCTTAGCCAAATACCACCGTTTGCACAGCACCTTAAAAGTGGCCGCCATTACCGGATCCAACGGTAAAAGCACCACCAAACAAATGCTCTATTCCATTTGTAACGCCGCCGGTAAAACGGTAGCCAATATGGGCAATTTAAATAACCAGTTTGGGGTACCGTTTTCACTCTTAGAAATCCAACCCAAGCACCAATACGGCGTGTTTGAGTTAGGCGCTTCCCACCCCGGGGATATTGAAGAAACGGCCTCGCTTGCCGTGCCCGACGTAGCCGTCATTACCAATGTGGGCCCGTCGCACCTCGAGTTTTTCAAAGATATGGAAACCATTTTCCAAACCAAAACCGAAATTGCCCGCTGTTTAAACAGCGGCGGCACCTTGGTCTATAATTGCGATAACCCCTACTTGGCCCGCCTGGACGGCACCTTTAAAGGCAAATCTATTTCGTTTGGGTTTGGCCCCAACGCCAAATTGCGTATTTTGCAGACCGAAAAATTTGCCTTCACTTATAAAGAACAAGCCTATATGTTTGACGTAAAACTGGAGCGGCACGACCAGTTAAATGCCGCCGCGGCTTGCGGGGCGGCTATTGCCCTGGGCATTTATATGGACGCCATTAAACAAGGCCTGGCCTCGTTTACGCCCATGCCCATGCGTTTGGAGCGCGTTACCAAAGGCAAGGTACACTTCATTTTAGATTGCTACAACGCCAACCCAGCCAGCATGCAAAACGCACTGGAAATTTTAGGCCGCAGTACCGACTTGCCGCGCGTGGCCGTACTGGGCGATATGAAAGAACTTGGTGCGTCCAGCAAAGAATATCACCGCCAAGTGGCCCGTTATATTTTAGATAACGGCGTGAATTATGTATTTTTAGCCGGGCCCGAAATGAAATACGCCTACGAACGCCTGGGCGACGTAACCGGCATGCGCGTGTGGTACGGCAACACACCCCAAGAATGGCTGGCTGATTTAAAACAAGTGCTTACCAAAGGCGGCACGTGTTTAATTAAAGCCTCGCGCTCAATGAATTTTGAAAACGTATTTAAGGAGTTTTAAGTATGTTTTATTACCTCTCACTATTCAAAGATGACATTAGTTTTTTAAATATCTTCAACTACATTACGTTTCGCACCGGGGCGGCGATTTTTACGTCGTTTTTCCTCACGCTACTCATCGGCCCGGCCGTGGTACGCAAACTGCGCTCGTACAAAATTCAGCAAGTGGAACGCTCGTACGGGCCGGCCTCGCACCTGTCCAAAAGCGGCACGCCTACCATGGGGGGGATCCTTATTTTTATCAGCTTGCTGGTCAGCGTGCTGTTGTGGGGGCGGCTGGATAACGGGTATATTTGGCTCCTAATTTTTACGACGGTTTCGCTCGGTTTTGCCGGTGTGATGGACGACTACACCAAGCTCGTGAAGAAAAACCCGGAAGGAATGAAATCTTCCATTAAACTGGCCATCCAGTTGTTTACCGCGATTGTGGTAGTGGGGTATTTAGCCATTAACCCGCCTAACGAACAATATGCCACGTCGCTGATTATCCCGTATATGAGCAAAATGTTTATCAACTTATCGGTATTTTATTTTGCTTTTGCCATGCTGGTAGTAGTGGGCACGTCTAACGCCACCAACTTGACCGACGGCCTGGACGGCCTGGCCAGCGGGTGCATGGTGTTTACCGCCGTTACGTACGGTATTTTTGCCTACGTAGCGGGCAACGTCAACTTTGCCGATTATTTAAAAATTATTTACGTACCCGGCTCGGGGGAAATTACCGTGTTTATGGGGGCGCTTATCGGCGCGTGTATGGGGTTTTTGTGGTTCAACGCCTACCCGGCGCAAGTGTTTATGGGGGATACAAGCTCGCTCTTTTTAGGCGGCGTGATCGGCACGGCGGCGCTGTGCGTCAAGCAGGAATTACTCTTGCCTATTGCCGGTGGTTTGTTTGTCATTGAAACTGTTTCCGTTATGTTACAAATGGGGTATTTTAAGGCCACGCACGGCAAGCGTTTATTTAAAATGGCCCCCATTCACCACCATTTTGAACTGTTGGGAATCCCGGAGCCAAAAGTGATTGTACGCTTTTGGATTGTGGGCGTGGTGCTGATGCTCATTTCCCTGGCTTCCCTCAAGATTAGATAATATGCCGCGTTTATTTACCCGCGCACCTCACAAGCGCAATACCTTTATGAAACCTTCCGGCCCGGTGCTGGGGGCACGGCCCCGCGCACAAGGCAGTTGGCAGCCGCTTAAATTAGACGGCACCATTGCGTTTATCAGCCTGGCGTTTGTGCTGGTTGGCTTATTGTTTACGTATTCGTCCAGTGCGTTTGAAACCAGCCTATATGTTCAACGCCAGCTGATGTTTGACGTAGTAGGCTTAGCCGCGGCGCTGGTGCTTTCGCAGACGTATATGCGGCTGCAAAAACTAAAATGTTTCCAGCCGATTGTGCTAATCTATATTACCTGGGCCCTGTTAATTGCCGTGCTTTTTACCCGCACGCAAGCGCATACCCACCGCTGGATTGACCTGGGGTTTATTAAGTTGCAACCGTCTGAAATTGCCAAAGTAACCTTAGTTATTTACGTGGCCGATTATTTGGAAAAAGTATCGGGCAAACTGGCTAAAAACTGGAAGCTGCTCATCAACCCCATGTGGGTGGCCGCCGTCACCCTAGGCCTTATTTTGTTGGAAAAGGACCTGGGCACCCCGGCTTTGATGGGGGCGGTGTTTTTCTGTATGCTTTTTGTGGCGGGGGCGCGTGTGTGGCATTTGTGCGTGCCGGTGGGGATTACGTTAGTAGGCGGGTTTTTGGCCATGTTGGCAGAACCCTACCGCCGCGCGCGCTTAATGGCGTTTTTACACCTGGGCAACCAGGCCGAAAACAGCACCAATTACCAAGTGATGCAATCGTTCTTAGCCGTAGGCTCGGGCGGGTGGGCCGGCAAAGGGCTCGGCAATAGTGAACTTAAAATGCAATACTTACCCGCCGCACATACGGACTTTATTTTCTCCGTCATGTGTGAAGAGACCGGCCTGTTTGTACTGCTCATTGTATTTGGGTTTTGCGGGTTACTCATCCGCGGGATTAACCTGGCGCGCCGAGCCAAAACCAACTTCAACAGCCTGGTGATCTTCGGGCTGACTATCACCATTTGCGGCCAGGCATTTTTTAATATGGCTATGGCCATTGGACTATTGCCCACCAAAGGGATTGCACTCCCGTTCTTCTCGTACGGGGGATCATCAGTCGTCATGACGTTGGTGATGATTGGCATTATTTTAAATGTAGCCGCCGTGGATAATACCCAAAACAATCTGCGCGACGACATTACACACTATAAAAACAGGAACAAATAATGAACACAAAATTCTTAATTGCGTCCGGCGGTACGGGCGGCCACTTTTACCCGGGTTTTTCCCTCGGCAAAGCCTTGCACGAGCAAGGCCACCGCGTGCTGTTTGTGCTACGCCAAAACGACCCGGCCGCCCAAACACTGGCCGCCCACGGCTTATCTTATACCGAGTTAGATTTACACACCGGCTTGCCGCGTAGTGTAAACCCCATGCGCCACTGGGCTTTTATCAAGCAACTTGCCACTTCCCTAAAACAAACCCGCGCGCTGATTAACAACTTTCAGCCCGATGTAACCCTGGGAATGGGGGGGTATGTGTCGTTCCCACTTATTTTCTGCTCGCATTTTATGGGAGTGAAAACCGCCGTGCACGAATCTAACGCCTTGTGGGGGCTGGCTAACAAAGTGTGCGGTTATTTTTGTGATTTGCGTTTAATGGGCCTGCCCATGAAACATACGTTTAAAAATGCGGTGCTGACCAGCACGCCAATTCGCAGCGAATTTACCCAAACAGTGCAGCGCGGTGCGGTGCTCAGCGAGCTGGGCTTGCACCCGGCACCTACAGTGCTTGTCATGGGTGGCAGCCAAGGGGCCAAAGGCCTTAACGAAGCCCTGCCGCACGTGATTAAAAACAGCCCGCAGTGGCAGTTTATCCACGTAACGGGCACGCGCTGGTATGACGCACAACAACAAGCCTATGCGGGGCTTACCAACGTAAAAACATTGGCGTACAGTGAAGAAATTTACAAGCTGATGAAAACCGCCGATTTAATGATTTGCCGCAGTGGGGCCAGTACCTTAGCCGAAATTATTGCCTGTGAACTGCCGGCTGTTTTTGTACCGTTCCCGCACGCGGCGGCCAACCACCAGTATTTTAACGCCAAAGTATTAGAAGAAGGCGGATGCGCCCAAATTGTGTTGGAAGGCCCGCAACTGGCCCGCCAACTGACAAAAACACTTGCACAGTTAGGCCCGGGCACTCTCGCGCAAATGCGCGCCAAGTATCACAAATTGCAACTTCCCAACCCGTTAGACGCCACCGCGCGTATCACGCAACTGCTTATAGACCTGTAAAAAAAGCCCGGGCGTTATACTCCCGGGCTTTTGAATGTTCAGTAACGTGTTATAAATCTGTGAACAATTTGCACACTTGTTCGTAATCCGCATCGGCTTCACACCCTGTGCCGGCCGAGGCAACGGAAGTATTTCCGCCGGTAGGTTTCGTGTAGCTAACGGCATACAAAGAGGTGCTCCCATCCTTACGGGTTACAGTGACGGAAGTGCCGCCAATATCATAGCAAAACTTCTTGGTGCTAAATACAGACGCGCCGGTCGCGGGGCACTTCGTAGCATTCGTCGCACTAGCGGTGCTGCAGTTGCTCCCCCAAGAACCACCTTTTAATTGCACATCCGCAATTTGGGTGCACGAGGTAACGGCCTCTCCGGGGAATTCCTGGTCGTGGCGTTGCATAGCATCTAAAATAGCTTTTGCATTGACCAGCGCCTCACTGGCGCGGGATTTTTCTACCACCAATTCATATTGCGGCAAAGCAATAGAAGCTAAAATACCAATAATGATTACAACCACTAACAATTCAATCAGCGTAAAACCTTTCATATGTTCTCCTTATAATAAATTCCTTCCTATTTAGTATAGCATTTTTTGCAACTTGCGCAAGAAAAACCTATCTACCACGTATTCTTTTGATATGTTGTTTATGCTCGTGGAAGGTTTTGGAAAATACATGCCGCCCCGTGTTATCCGCCACAAAATACAGCGCGTCAAATTCGGGTTGCGGGTTGAGCACCGCCTCTACCGATTTGACCCCCGGGTTGCAAATCGGCCCCGGCGGCAAACCGGCGTTGCGGTAGGTGTTATATGGGGAATCAATTTTCAAATCTTTATAGGTTAGGCCGCGTTTCCAGTAGCGGTTTTCGCGTAGCGCAAACCCAAGCGCGTATTGCACGGTGGGGTCGGCCTCTAAGCGTTTGCCCATGTAAAAGCGGTTTAAATACACGGCGGCAATTTTAGGGCGTTCGTCGTGCACCACGGCCTCTCGCTCTACAATAGAGGCAAGCGTTAAGACCTGCCGCTCGGTCAAGTCCGTCTTATATTTTTTGAAAAGCGGAGCAATGTGTTTTTTATACTGGCTCAGCATTTCGTCAATCACTTTTTGCGGCGGCGTGTTATCGGCAAACAAATACGTGGAGGGGAACAGCTTGCCCTCTAAATCTTGCGCGCGCACGAGGTTTAAAAATTCGTGTGCGTCGGTTATGCCGTGGGTGGCCAGTTCTTCGGCCATTTCTTCACTTCTCCACCCTTCTAAAAAAGTGATTTTTTCATAATGTGTGCATTTACCGGTTTTAATGCAGTTGATGACCACCAGGTCCGGCGTGTTTTTGCGCAAATCAAACCGTCCGGCTTTTAAATCTTTGTTAGAAGAAGTTAAGCGCAATAAAATTTTGAATAACAACTCACTGCGTATCACGCCCTTGGCCCGAAGAAGGCGGGCTACTTCATTACCTGTTTGCCCGGGGCGGATTTGCACCATAACTAGCGGCCCTTGGCTAAAAAAATACACTTTAGCCGCCCAAACTCCGGCGGCTAAAAGCCCTAGCAAAAGTACGCTAATAAGGATAAACTTTTTCATTTAGTGAGTTTGAAAAAATGGCGTTTGCCAATTTGCAACACGTCGCCGTTTTCAAAAGCCAGCGGGCCGTCTTGGGTTACTTTTTCGCCTTTGAGGCGCACGGCACCTTGCGTAATTAAACCGCGGGCTTTATTTTTGCTTTCCGCCGCGCCGGCCGCAAAAATGACAGCCGAAAGAAG
>JBGUOO010000023.1:0-46485 GCA_045129775.1 Elusimicrobiaceae bacterium | reverse complement strand
AATTGCACAGCCCAAATTGCGGCCGAAAATTTTGCCGGCGTGCTTGAGGCCCCTAATAAAATTACCAAAGCGGCGGTGGAACTGTCATTTTCCGTTACGCCCAAAGATATCATTGTTACCGGCAAAATTTCCGGCGAGCGCGAAGTAGAATGTGCCCGCTGTTTGAAGCGCGTTACACAACCGTTTAGCGAAAATTTTACAGAAACTTATAGCACGAAACTTGAAATAATTGATATAATGTATGTGGTAAGACAAACCCTCGCACTCACGGAAGACATCCGTTTTTTGTGCAGTGCCACGTGCAAAGGGCTTTGCCCGCACTGCGGCCACGACCTTAACGACGGGCCCTGCGGGTGTAAGCCGGAGAATTTGTCGCCTTTTGCTGTATTAAAAGGTAAATTTAAATAGTAGTAAAGTTCTTGCGAATTTTTACGAAATATAGGAGTATCAAATGCCGAATCCAAAGAAAAAACACACTCGTTCCCGCCGGGACATGAGAAGAAGTCACAACTCGGGCGTGGAACTGCCGCAGTTAGTGGAATGCCCCAACTGCCATGCAAAACGCTTGCCGCACAACGTATGCCCTTCTTGCGGGTATTACAAAGACCGTGTGGTAGTGGCCCAAAAAACCAAAGAAGAACCGGCTGCTAAATAAACAGCTATGAAAATAGCTCTGGACGCTTTAGGCGGAGATTTTGGCGCGCGCCCCAATGTACTTGGGGCGCTGCAAGCCGTTAAAAAACTCAACTTGGATGTGATCCTGGTGGGGGATGAAAACGTGCTGCGCCAAGAATTGCGTACACTAGGTTATACCGACGTGCCCGCTCACCTGTCTATCGTTCACGCACCCGAAACTATTGATATGGGTGCCGAACCGGCCAAAGAATGCCGCCAAAAGAAAAACGCCAGCATTATTGTATGCGCTAATTTAGTGCATAAAAAAGAAGCCGACGCTTTTGTTTCGGCGGGTCATTCCGGGGCCGCCATGGTAGCGGCGTTGTTTGGGCTGGGGCGCATTAAAGGTGTGCAACGCCCCGCAATTGCCACTCCCATGCCTACCTATAAAGGCGTTAGCCTCTTGTTAGACGGCGGCGCCAATGCCGATTGCAAACCCATTCATTTGTTACAGTTTGCCGTCATGGGCTCTGCCTATATGCAAAAAGTGTTTGATATCCCGGCCCCTTCCGTGGGTATCTTGTCCATTGGCGAAGAGGAAACCAAAGGCAATATGCTCGTCAAACATACCGTGCCGCACATGCGCGATATCGGCGTCAATTTTAAGGGCACCATCGAAGGGCGCGACGTTAATACCGGCGACACCGACGTCATTGTTTGTGACGGGTTTGTAGGCAATATTGTCTTAAAAATGGCCGAAGGGCTTTCCAAAACCATTATCGCCATGATTAAGCGCGAAGTAAAAAAACGTCCGCTTGCTATCTTAGGGGCACTGCTTGCTAAACCTGCTTTTAAAGCCGTTAAACAACACACCAACCCCGATTGTTACGGCGGTGCGCCGCTAGTCGGCGTGAACGGGGTAGCTATTATTTCACACGGTAAATCCAACGATTTTGCCATTTTTAACGCCCTTAAAACGGCGGCACGCTTAGTAGATAAAAATTTCATTGGAGACATTGCCGCCAAAATGGCCAGCTTAAAACCTACCTTTGACGAGCTGGAAAAAGAAATTTTGCAGGAGAATCACCATGGCTAATTTTGCGGGTAAAACCGTTTTAGTCACCGGGGCCACGCGCGGCATTGGCTTAGCCATTGCACAAGAATTTGCCAAAGCCGGGGCCAATTTAGCCATTTGCGCCAGCCGCGAAACGGGCCTTGCCCAAGCGGCCGAAGAACTAACCGCGTTGGGCGCCAAAGTATATACGCAAGTAGTCAACATTTCTAACGCTGAAAATTGCGACAGTTTTGTAGCCAACGCTTTAAAAGAATTTGGTCAAATTGACGTGCTCGTCAACAACGCCGGCATTACCAAAGACAACTTGACCGTGCGTATGAGCGAAGCCGATTTTGACGCTGTTATTAACGTCAATTTAAAAGGTACATTTTTAATGAGCAAGGCCGCGCTTAAAGTCATGTTTAAAAAACGGTGCGGCAATATTGTAAACATTTCTTCCGTGGTGGGGGAAATGGGCAACCCGGGCCAGGCTAATTATGTGGCCAGCAAAGCGGGTGTCATTGGGCTCACCAAAACATTTGCCAAAGAGTTCGGCTCGCGCGGCGTGCGTGTTAACGCCGTAACCCCGGGTTTTGTGCAAACCGCCATGACCGACCAACTGCCCGAGGAAGTAAAAACCAAAGCGCTGGAAAGTGTACCGCTTAAACGCTTTGCCACAACGCACGACATTGCCAAAGCGGTTTTGTTCTTAGCCAGTGACGATGCCGCCTATATTACCGGCCATGTGCTTGCGGTAAACGGTGGTTTATACATATAATTTGCTATAATATAAGTAAGGGAAACCTTTTTAAATTGGAGGACTAACATGTCTGTAGAAAACGTACAAGAAAGAGTAAAAAATATCATCGTAGAACAACTGGGTGTAGAAGCTGACCAAGTCAAACCCGAAGCCCAATTCGTCAACGATCTGGGTGCCGATTCCTTGGACACGGTGGAACTCATCATGGCTTTGGAAGAAGAATTTGACATCGAAATCCCGGATGAAAAAGCCGAAAAAATCAAAACCGTCGGCGAAGCCGTATCTTATATTGAAGAAAACGCTAAAAAATAACTGTGCCAACGGATATTGAACGTATCTTAGGATATAGCTTCAAGAATAAGGCCGTTTTAAAGGAAGCACTCACTCACAAGTCCTTTGCCGGGGAACACCGGGGCGTTAAACATAACGAACGCCTGGAATTCCTGGGGGACAGCATCTTAGGGGCGATTGTTGCAGATTATATCTATAACAAATGTCCGCACGATGAAGAGGGGGTGCTTTCTAAAATTAAGGCCAACTTAGTTTCGCGGCGCAACTTATATCTATGGGGCAAAGCATTAAACCTGGGCCAATTTATAGCCTTAGGCCGGGGGGAGCTTGCCACCGGTGGGCGCGCGCGCGACAGTATTATCTCTAACGCGGTGGAAGCGGTACTCGGGGCCGTATATTTAGACGGCGGATACGAGGCCGCCCGCGCCGTTATTTTACCTTGGGCCAAAACCCAAGAGCTCACGCAAGACGCGCAAGATTATAAAAGCGCTTTGCAAGAATTTTTACAAAAAAGCGGCCCCGCGGTGCCGGAGTATGAAGTCATCCAGACCGTCGGGCCGGAACACGATAAAACATTTACCGTGCGCGTTAGTTTACACGGCAAAGAGTTGGGCACCGGCAAAGGCCACAACAAAAAACTGGCCGAGCAAGCCGCCGCCCATAACGCTTTAATCCATTTAAAAAAATAATATGCCAGCACCCAAACCCCAAAAACATACACTTCCTAAAATTACCATTCCGCCCGAAGGAAAAGTGGCGCAAACCTTGCAAGCCGCTAAGCAAAAACCGTGGATGGTATTGGGCATTGTGGCGGCTATCCCGGTGGTGTTACTATTGGCATTTACTTTTAAAAGCAACTGGGTACCGTTTAAACCCTCTAAGCACAGCCCGGCTAAAATAGTGGTCACTAAATCGCCTACCGAACAGGCCGACGAAGCCACCGCCCTGTTGCAAAAGAAAGATACCCAAGCTTTTTTATCCATGCTTACCAGCCAAATTGCCGACCCGAATATCGTCAACAGCAAAGGCGATCCGCTCATTGTAGTGGCGGCCACCCTGGGCAATTATACGGCGGTGGAAGAGCTGATTTTATCGGGGGTAGATGTCAATAAACCCAATGCTTTTACCAAGGACACAGCCTTACTGCGTAGCTTATATAACGGCTATACCGAAATTGCCCAACGCTTGGTTTATTCCGGCGCGGACATTAACTCCGTGAATAACTACAAACATTCCCCGTTATACGTGGCGCTGGAAAAACAAAACGTACCTATGATTGATTTATTTTTAACCAGCGGTGTCAAAGAGGGGTTAAATGCCAATTATTTATTCCGCTCCGTTTCCACCAAAAACGAAACGGGCGTGGTGGCTATGCTCAAAGGCGGTGTCAGCCCCAACGTGTCTAACGAAAAAGGCAACACGCCGCTGATTATTTCGGCCTCACTGGGGGATTTGCCCAGCCTGCAAGATTTACTGGCCTACCGGGCCGATTTAAACGCCGCCAATAAAGAAGGCAACACCGCGCTGATTTACGCGGCACGTTTTAATCATCCCGAAGTAATTAAAATGCTTTTACTGCCGCAGACCATGCAAACGCCGCTGGACGTCAACGCCCAAAACAAAGCGGGCGAAACCGCCCTTTACTGGGGCGCCGCCAAAGGCAATGTGGAAGTGGTCAAACGCTTACTGGCTGCCGGGGCGGACCCGACCATTGCCGCCAACAACGGGCTAGTGCCGGTGGCGGTGGCACAAAAAAACGGGCGCAAACAAGTGCTGGAATGGTTTAATAAAGATATCCGCGAAGTGGAAAACGCCGTGATCGCGCAAGACAATGCCCAAATTTTAGCCAAGCGCCAAGCCGACGAGCAAAACAAAGGGGACGACATTTTTACCGCCGTTGCTAAAGGCAATAAAGACCGCGTAGAAGAACTGATTTTGCAGGACCGCTATTTGCTTAAAGATAAAAACAAAGCGGGCCTTACGCCACTGTTAGTGGCGGTGGAAAATAACCGCCAAGCCATGGCCGATTATTTGCTGGGGCAAGGGGCCACGCTGTTTGAGGCCTCGTCGTTGGGCAACGCCATGCACATTGCCGTTACCAAAAAGAATTTGCCCATGTTAAAATTCCTGGTGCAAAAAGCACGCCAAAGCGGGCAACTGGCTTTAATGCTGGAATATAAGGCAAGCCCCGCCCGCGGCGTACCGCCTTTAACTCCCTTAGGTTGGGCCGCGCGCGCGTGCAATAAAGAGATGTATGCTTACCTCGTTTCCGTGGGTGCCAAAGAAGGCCTGGCCAACCAGGCCTACAGCCCCGCCGCGCTGCTGGGAAAGTGTACAATTTCCAAATAACCTAGTACAGTTCGTAGCAAGTTTTGCTACCACATGTAACAGGGGTTCCTAAGGTTTTACAGATACTTTCTCCCCACTGTTTATCGGCTCCTCCATTGGTTGTCCAACATCTTCTAGTATTGGGTGTTGATCGAGTACCTGTTGAATGGGCTGCTCCAAAACCTAATTGAAAAAAGCGTTTTGGACTGCAATTATCATAGGAGGTATTGTAACCCGGGCAGTACGAGGCTCCTACCCACCCTTCTTCAGGCGAAATATTGATTAAAAAATCATTACCGCATTTCCAATATACACCTTCCGTATCGGCTATTTCTTGGCATTGCGGAATAATATCCATTTGGTTAGCGTTATCGGCGTATTGTCCGTTAGCTAAATAATAGGCGTCTTGCGCTTGCACAATGCTGGATAGTATCGGCAAGATAGTGGCCACGCGCGATTTGGCAACCGCTTTCTTATATTGTGGTAGTGCTACTGCCGCCAAAATGCCGATAATCAGTACGACGACTAACAATTCAATAAGCGTGAAACCCCGCCGGGTGTTTTTGTTTGTCATATTTTAAGTCCTCTTTTGTATGATTTGCCGGGCTCAAATACAACAAAAACGGCCGTTATATTTGAGCCTTCATCAATAACCCAAAATAAAACAGCCGCGGCTTGCCGTAAAACGGCAAACACTCGGCACAAAACAAACGGGTAATTAGTCCGTCTATTTTGTGCCTAAAACGACTATTTTTGGCTTGATGAAGTGCCTTGAAAGTTTCAAAGCTCTCCGTACGCTTTGTACGGTTCCAAAAATAAAATAAAAATTGTCTGTTTACGCCTAGGGCGCTTTGCTTTCACTCCTTACGCAGTAAATTATAATTTATTATAACAAATTTACTTATACCCGTTATAACTGACAATATCTTCCAAGCGTTTGCGCCCGTGCGGGGCACCGGATAATGCGCCCTCTGCCGGGTAGCCCACGGCAAAAATATGTTCCACTTTTTTACCCGCGGGCAGTTTTAAAAACTTGGCGGCTTTGGTGCTATCTAACCACCCCATCCAACAAGTTCCCAGGCCCAATTCCCACGCCCGCAGAACAAAATGCTCACCGGAAATCCCCTGGTCCACTAAGAAAAATTCCGTATTTCTAAACCAATTCCCAATGCGGCTGACAAAGTTGCCTCGGTCGGACACGACGGCCACAATAACGGGTGCTTTGGTTGCCCAGGTGCTCATCTTATACACGCCGCTAAAAACTTCCTCGCAAAATGCATTTTTCACTTGTGGGTTGTCCAACACAATGTAGTGCCACGGTTGCGAGTTGCACGCCGACGGCGCCAGCCGCGCCGCCTCTAAACACTGCATAATTTTTTCCCGTTCTACAGGTTTGTCTGCAAATTTACGCACACTGCGGCGCGTTTCAATAGCGGTTTTTACGTCCATAAAAATCTCCCTGAAAGTAAGTTAAAAATAGTCTAGCAAATTATTATAAAATAAATATATGCATTTTACGAAATATACCGGGCTTGGAAATGATTTTATTTTTTTAGACGGTCCTGCCGCTTTGTCGGTAAAGGACCCGGCCGCCTTGGCGCGGCGTTGGTGTAACCGCCGCACGGGCATTGGGGCCGACGGGCTGGTGTTACTGCTGCCGTCGCAAACAGCCGATATCCGCATGCGTATTATTAACAGCGACGGTAGCGAAGCCGAAATGTGCGGCAACGCGTCGCGCTGTGTGCCGCTACACTTACGCAAGCGTGGCCTTACGCAAAAAAAACAAATCACGTTAGAAACATTGGCCGGGCTGATTAAGACCGAAGTGCTAGACGAGCAAAAAGGTCTGGTGCGCGTGAATATGGGCGTACCGCGTACGCTTAGGGGAGAAATCCCTATGGAAGGGGCACCGCAATCTACCGCGCTCAATGCGGTTATCAAAATCGGCTCTGCTGAGCACATGGGCACCGGTGTTTCCATGGGTAACCCGCATTTTGTCATGCTGGTGGACGACGTTGAAAACGCCCCCGTGGCCGAAGTGGGCCCGCTGGTAGAAACCAACCCGGCTTTCCCGCAAAAAACGAATGTGGAATTTGCACAAGTATTAAATAAAAACACCGTACGCATGCGCGTGTGGGAGCGCGGCGCCGGCATTACACACGCGTGCGGAACAGGCGCGTGTGCAACCGCGGTGGCGTGCATTTTAAATAAACTGACCGGGCCGCGCGTAACCGTTATTTTAGACGGCGGCGAACTGGTCATAGAATGGCCGGACGGACAGGAAATTTTTATGACGGGCCACGCCCAAGAGGTATTTGAGGGGGAAATTACACTATGACACAGCTAAACGCCCACTACTTAAAATTGCAAGGCAGTTATTTGTTTTCCACCATTGCCAAGCGCGTGCGTGAATATAAAGAGGCGCACCCGCAAGCAGACGTTATCAGCTTAGGCATTGGCGACGTGAGCCAGCCCCTCGTGCCCGCCGTGG
This sequence comes from Elusimicrobiaceae bacterium, assembly GCA_045129775.1. GTDB lineage: Bacteria > Elusimicrobiota > Elusimicrobia > Elusimicrobiales > Elusimicrobiaceae > Avelusimicrobium. The sequence goes on along the minus strand of JBGUOO010000023.1, from coordinate 38,946 downwards.
TGACCGCCCTGGAAAAAGCGTCGCGCGAAATGGGCCAAGCCGAAACTTTCCACGGTTACGGCCCCGAACAAGGCTACTCTTTTTTGCGGCAGGCCATTGCCCAGCACGATTATCAAACCCGCAACCTAGATATCTGTGCCGACGAAATTTTTGTGAGCGACGGAGCCAAAAGCGACGTGGCTAACTTCCAAGAACTCTTTGCTCCCAGCAGCGTGGTGGCCCTGCAAGACCCGGTTTACCCCGTCTATTTAGACACCAACGTCATGGCCGGGCGCACGGACGTTTTTGAAAACGGCCGCTACGGCAAAATCATTTATCTGCCGTGTACCGAGCAAACCAATTTTGCCCCGCAACTGCCCATCGCACACGCCGATATTATTTATTTATGTTCGCCCAATAACCCCACTGGGGCCGCGCTTACCAAAGCGCAACTGCAAACGTGGGTAGATTACGCGCGCGAACATAAAAGCATTATTTTGTTTGATTCGGCCTACGAGGCTTATATCACGGGCCCTAATTTGCCGCACTCTATTTACGAAATCTCCGGCGCGCGCGAAGTGGCGGTGGAGTTCCGTTCGTTTTCTAAAACGGCCGGCTTTACGGGCACGCGCTGTGCGTACACGGTGGTACCCAAATCGGTGCAAGTCTATGACGAAACGGGCCACCCGCACGCCTTAAACGCGCTGTGGCTTAGGCGGCAAACCACCAAATTTAACGGAGTACCTTATATTATCCAACGCGGGGCCGAGGCCGTTTACAGCCCGCAAGGCCAAGCGCAAATCAAACAGACGATTGCGCTCTACCAACAAAATGCACAAGTTATTTTAACGGCTTTACAAAACGCGGGGATCACAGCCTTTGGCGGGCAAAACGCGCCGTACATTTGGCTTAAAACGCCGCAAGGCATGGCCTCGTGGGATTTTTTTGATTGCCTGTTAACGAAGGTCCAACTGGTGGGTACACCTGGAGTAGGGTTTGGGTTATGCGGGGAAGGATTTTTCCGTTTAACGGCATTCAATACGCCAGCGCTTACCCAGCAAGCCGCTGGGCGCCTTGCACAACTTAAACTGTAATTTGCTACAATATGTTCACGGAGGAATTATGAATAAAAAAGGTTTTACTTTAATAGAAGTATTAACAACGGTGTTGATTATCGGCGTACTGGCCTCTATTGCGTTGCCAATGTATATGCGCTCGGTAGAGCGTGCGCGTGCCACAGAGGCCATGAGTGCCATTAAAGCAATTAACGATTCTATCTATGCGTACTTTTCGGATAAAGAAGAATGCCCGGCACGCTTTAGCCAGCTGGTGGTAACTTTACCCTCGGATACTACCACCGGCAACACCACTACCGTTAGCACCAAAAATTTTCAGTTTACATTAGGGGGCGCCGCGGCCGACGTACCCGGCACAGACGGGTGCAAAGGGGTATTAGCTACGCGTATTAACGGCGGTAGCTATAGCTACACGATTTGGAACCCTTATACCCGCGGAACTACCGGCAAAGCCTTATCGTTGCAGTGTGACGCCAGTGACGAAAAAAGCATTGCTATTTGCGAATCGTTAGGCTTATACCGGGGATCTACTCCCGAAGACTAACCGGTTTGGATTTCACGCAAAACGCCCCGGGCTAAGACCCGGGGCGTTTTACATTGCACAAAGAACTTTACTTGGCTACCGGTACCCCGCCCGTTAAGTCTTTCACGGCGGCTACCGCGCCTAATACGTTGGACGCTTCATAGGGCATATAGATAATTTTATTATCTTTGCCTTCGGTCATTTTTTCAAGCGCTTCAATGTATTTCATAGAAATCATATAGCTGGCCGGGTTGGAAGATTGCGCCACGGTGGTGGCCACAATTTTTACGGCCTCTGCCTCGGCTTGCGCTACTTTAATTTTGGCTTCGGCTTGCCCTTCAGCTTCCAAAATAGCGGCCTGTTTCATACCTTCGGCTTTTTTGATTTCCGATTCGCGGATCGCCTCGGCTTTTAAAATTTGGGCTTTTTTCGTACCTTCGGCCTCGGTCACCATGGCGCGGCGGTCGCGCTCGGCTTTCATTTGTTTTTCCATGGCCTCTTGAATGGCGGCGGGGGGAGTAATATCTTGCAGTTCCACGCGGGTTACTTTTACGCCCCATTTATCGGTAGCGGTGTCCAAAATGTCGCGCAGGCGCGTGTTAATCGTTTCGCGCGAAGTTAAGGTTTGGTCCAGGTCCATTTCGCCAATTAAGTTACGCAAAGTGGTTTGCGTGAGCTTTTCAATAGCTGTCGGCAACGATTCCACCTTATACGCCGCATCTTGCGGGTTGGTGATTTGGAAATAGAGTAATGCGTTAATTTGGATGCCTACGTTATCGCGCGTGATTACGTTTTGGCGCGGAAAGTCATACACGGTTTCACGCATATCCACCACGTCGCGGTATTCGGTATAAGGGATCGAGCGGCTACGGCCGGTGCCGTCAATATACTCGCGGCTACTGCGCCATTCCATGCGGTGCGGTTTATCCATAATCGGGATGATCCAGTTAATACCGGGGGTCAAAATTTGGTGCAGTTTACCAAAGCGTTCAATAATCACACACTGCCCTTGTTTGACGATCATAATGCCTTTAAAAATCATCACAATGATAAAAAAGGCAAATGCGGCTAAAAATAACAACCCAACTCCTGCGGCTTCTTCCATAATGTTCTCCTTTATTTTTGTTTTACAAAAAGTGTAACGCCATTTAGTTTTTCCACCACGCACGGTGTGCCTTTAGCAAGGGCCTTGGCGGCAGTAGCTTTCCAACTTTCGCCATTAACAAGCACACGGCCGGTGTCTTGCACCGGGTCAATATCCACTTCCACTACGGCCGGTTTGCCCAGCACATCTTCCGCCGGGGTTTTCATCTCTTTCATTTTACCGTAGAGGTGTTTTAGTGCCAGGGGCCGCACGCCAATCCAGCTAATCACAGCCACCAAGGCAAACGCGGCAATTTGTACCCACAGCGCACAGCCCATCCACGACATAAGCGCCGCGCCCAACAGCCCAATGCCTACACACGTGAGCGAAAATTCCATAGTGAACAATTCACCTACAAAACAACCCAGTGCCAGCACTAAGTAAATGTAGAAGTTCATGTTCCCTCCTAATTTTTAAGTATTTCCAAATAGTTACGCAACTGTTTTAGGCGGCGTTCGTCGTGCACTTTATTTAAAATGTAAATCATATTGGCAATAAAGCGCCGCACAATCAGGCGCGACGAAAGCGGAATAAAGAGTTCTTCTTCATCTTCCAACCCGCGCGCATGGATATATTGGCGGCAGGTTTCTTCGCTAAGCATTTTGCCGCTGTCTAGCGGGTCTATTAAATAAGAAATCTCATTTTGGCTGTCACGCATGTGAATTAAAAGGCGGCCCGCCATATCTACTAAGTCCATTTCCAGCCCAAAGCGTGCACCCAGGCATAAATACAAACACGCCACCGTTAAGCACGAGCCTTGCTTTTTGGCCAAAAACCGCGGGAACGACAAATCGCGTATATCGGTTACGCTGGGCAAGGTAGTAAAACCGCGCAACTCAAAAATAAAGCGGCTTAGCGTAGTGATAATTTCGGGGTAGTCCGTCGCGTTGACCAGGGCGGGGCGCAGTTCTTGCGCCATATCGTCTAGCGGGGTGTTCAGGTCGCCGCGCTCGGTAGTGGGGGAGGTAAACTTGGCCAGTAACATGAGGCCTTCTTCCAAGTCCGGGTTGATTTTAGCGTTAAAAGACGCTAAGGCATGGGCCAAGTCGTCCCAGCAAATTTCTTCCAGCATACGCATGACGTTGCGCGGGGCGGACGTGGCAAACTCCTCTTGCAAAGTGCGTTGCACTTCGTCGGGGTTGGCTTTAATGGCGCTGGAAAGTGCCTGCTTTAACAAAGGACCATATTGGTCGGATTCGGTTTCGAGCAGTTTAAACAGTGCTTTTAGACGGGAATTATCTTGTGCTTGCATATCATAAAAATAGCAAATTTAAGAGGAGTTTGTCTACAAGTAAAAAGGATTAGCGGCAAACATGCTTTGACACCTTTAAATTATGTTTGTACTGAAACGGCCGTATTCTATTAACTTAAAACGCCCCCACATTGCGTGGGGGCGTTTTAAAAATACTTTGATTTTACTGAATGTCTTTTTCGTTGGCGGTAATGGCAAGCACCACGCGGCGGTTCTGCGCGCGGCCCGCTTCCGTGTCATTGGAGGCAATCGGGTTAGATTCGCCGTAACCAATGTAAGTAATGCTCAACGTCTTTAAACCGTTGGATAACAAGTAGTTATACACGGCTTGTGCACGCTGTTGGGAAAGTTGCTTATTGTACGCTTCCGAGCCGGTAGAATCCGTAAACCCTTGTACCACAATGCGGTTTTTGGGGTATTTTTTGAGCACGCGGTTAAGGTCTTTAAGCGTTTGCAACGCATCCGTAGATAAAACAGCGCTGTTGACATCAAACAAGATATCGTTTTTGAGGAACACTTGCAAACCGTTGTCGGTTTTTACCACGTCGGCAATAGCAGCCAATTCTTTGGCTTGTTTGTCGTAATAGTTGCCTAAGGCACCGCCCGCGGCTAACCCGGCGAGCCCGCCGATAAGGGCCCCGGTACCGGCTTTGCCACCCGTCGCGTGCGAGATTAACGCCCCCGCGCCCGCGCCTACTGCGGCCCCGGCCCCTGCACCGATAGCCGTACGTTTACCCGGCGTTGTACAAGCGGCCAGTAAAAAAGCACCTAACGTGCATAACAGAATAGTTTTTTTCATGTTATCTCCTTTTATATAAGATGTTTTTATTTTACTTTTTTAAGGGTCCCAGTGCAACAGGGCCCCGCCCAACAAACAAGTTCAAAAAGGGCTTGTTAAACCTTAAAAAACACGTTAGCAGAGTTAATAAGTAAAGGATTCCCTCCCTGTACGCCTGCAAGGCAACGCACACGCGTTGCAAGTACGCGAGCGAAAGTCGGCCTTGGATATTCCAAATTTGGCAAATAGTTGCCGGGAGTAAAAGGAACATTGCGCCCGCTGTTTTAATTCTCGTTGCACGTTTGACGTAAATTTATTAAGATATATTTGTCTATTTCGTTCGCGCGCACATACCGCGTACATACTAAGGGGTTTTTATGTTTTCTTTTTTCTCGGATAAGCCGTCTAAAGCCGTAAAATCTCTATCGGATGAAATGCTGGCTTTTTTACAGCAATATCCGCTGGCCTTGCTTTTAGTGGATGCCACAGGGCATATTACGTTTGCCAACCCCAGCGCGGTGCGGCTCTTACGCACGGCCGAGGATGTACTGGTCACTTCGTACGTGGACCGTTTTGGCCTCACCATGGAAAAAGTGCGCGCCATGGCGCAAGCCAATCCGCCCAAAAAAGTAATTATTGAGCTCGTCAACGACCAGGCCGACTCTATGTTTGTGGGCGCGGCGGCCAGTTTTTTGGCCTCTACTCCGTTTATTTTGCTCACGCTTGAGTCTATCCCGCACTTTGCCCAATTGACCGCCGACAACACGTTTTTGCGCAGTGTAGTAGATGGTAGCCCGTCGGCAGTAGTGGTGCAAAATTTAGCGGGGCAGTGTGTGTTATGGTCCAAGCGCGCGCAAGAAATGTTTGGCTTTAAAGAAGCCGACACGTTAGGGCAAGAGGTATATCCTTTTTTCCCCAAAGAACTCGTACCCTCACTCCAGCATTTAGATGAGAAAATTTTAAAGGAGCAAACCTCCCAACCGCCATTGCAGCTGACGTACAAAACGCCGCACGGTAAAGAAATGGTTGTGACCGTCACTAAAATGTTTTTACCCGCGCAAGACGGTAAAGATTGGCGCATTTTAACATTGTTTGAAGATACCACCCAACGCCATCATTACGAGCAAGACCTCTTGCAAAACCGCACCTTACTGCGTGCAGTGCTTGATAACGTACCACTGGGCCTTTACACGCGCGATTGTGACAACCGCGTTACCTTCTATAACCGCCAAAGTTTAAAAGTACTCAACGAAAAAGACGAAGAAAACGTGTCCAAAGCGCACGCGTATCAAACTAAAAAAGATACCGACCGCCACCACTCGCGCGAACAGGAAATCCTGCGCGAGGGGAAAATTAAAGACTATCCCGAAGAAGAATATACCGATAGTTTAGGTAATAAAAAAATCTTACACCTGCGTAAAGTGCCGCTGATGGATGCCGGCCCCAAACCGCTGGTACTGTCTATTGTAGAAGATATTACCGAGAAGCTAACTCAGGAAAAAGAAATCAAGCGCGTCAACACGTTGCTTAGTGCCATTGTGCAAAATGCCCCTATCGGCTTATATGCCCGCACGCCCGACGGCCGTATGCTACTGCGTAACCAACAGTGTGCCCAATTGTTTGGCGGGGTGAGCGTGCAGGATATGTCCAAACCTAACTTTGCGTTGCCGCACGAAACCCCGCAACAAGTCAGCGGATTTTTAGCGCGCGAACGTGAACTACTGGAAACGGGTAAAACTTTGTATATCCCCGAGGAATCTTACGTCACTGGGAACGGAAGCACCAAGTTGTTACGTATGGTAAAAGTACCCGTTACCGAGGTTGGAAACGAAGAAAAATTTGTAGTTACTTTGGTAGAAGATATTACCGAAAAGAAAGCGCAAGAAAAAGACCTGTTGGAAACTAAAAACTTCTTGCAGACGTTGCTGGACAATGTGCCCGTAGCCATTTATGCCCGCGGGGCCAACGATAAAATTATGTTTGTCAACCGCCGCGCGCACGAGCTTTTCCCCGGCGAGGATGAATCTTCCCAAAACAACGGCAACGCACCCGACTTTTACGACAAGCGCGAACAATCTATTTTTGAAAACGGCAAAGTATTGGATCTGCCCGAAGAAAAATACACCACGCTTACCGGCCAAAATTTGCTGTTACACTTGGTCAAAGCCCCCGTGTTTGACAAAGACGGCAAACCGTTTATGGTGCTAACCGTGGCCGAAGACGTAACCGAAAAGAAAGCGCAGGAGCAAGCCATCATTGATGCTAAAAACTTCCTGCAAGCCATTATCAATAATTTGCCGGTGTCGTTATCGGTTAAAAAGTACGACGGTAACTATATTTTATGGAACAAAAAGAGTGAAGAGCTCTTTGGGGTTTCGGCGGCGCAAGTTATCGGCCACAATTCCTACCGGGCCGATTTAAATAGAGAACAGCAGGAATTTGTACGCGAGGGCGACCTGAAGGTATTTGAAAGCAAAAAAGAACAAAATATCGCCCAAGAGCTTATTTCCACCGCCAAAGAAGGCGTTAAAATCATGCACACCGTTAAAACGCCCGTATTCCACGAAGACGGCACGCCCGATTGTTTAATTGTGGTATCGGAAGATATTACCGCCAAAACACGCATGGAAAAACAAATCCGCGAAGCCAGCGACAAAAACACGCTCTTGGTGGAAAATGCCCGCGAAGGCATTTTACTGGCCGAGGACCAAAAAGTCATGTACGCCAACCAAGCCTTGTGCCGCATTTTAGGATATAGCGACCTGAAAGAATTTGTCGGCAAACCGCTTGCGGAGTTGGTGGGGGAAAAATCTCAAGCGGCGTTAAAAGAAAAATACGATGCCGTTTTAGCCGGGGCCGACGGTAGCGGCGAGGCCATAGAACTGGCCCTGCGTAAGAAAAACGGAACCGAAACCGAAGTAGAATTTGCGGCGGTAGCCTCGCGTTATTTAGGGCGGCGCATTGTGCTTTGTTTCGTGCGCGATATTTCCGCCTGGAACCGCTCCCAGCGCGACTTACTGCGCGAGCGAGAAAACTACCGCCTGGCGTTTGAGAAATCGGCCGTACCCAGTTTTGTCTTACGCGGCAACGGATATATCAGCCTGATGAACGAGGCCGCGCGCAATTTATTTGGGTTTAAAGAAATGGACAAATCGTTCTACCGCAACGTGTACCTGCGCCCAGCCCTCACCCTGGACGTGCGGCGCAAGTTACAAGCCGGGCAACCTGCCCAAATGAATTATGTGTTTGACTTTGCCCACGCCGAAGAAAAATTCCCCGGTCATATAGACGGCACCCAACCCAAACTGCCCTTGCATTTGGTGTTTACCCCCATTGGCAATACGGCCCGCAACGGGAGCGATTATGTAGTTACGCTCAGCGTACAAGAAGCCAAACCGTCCAAGCCGGGGCAAGTGCCGGTGCAACTGCTACGCAAACCGCTGGCCCCGCTTCACCCGGTAGTAACGGCCGCGCGGGAAATGCTTGTACTGCCCAACAGCGAGCCGTATGTGCTGTGTTCGCAAGATTTTAAGATGCGCTCGTGCAACAACTTATTTTGCGAGCTGTGCCAACTGGAAGAAGACGAACTATTAGGTCAGCCGCTCTCGTGCATTATGGACGACCAGTCGCGCCCTCAATTTGAAGCCGATTTACACACCCTGGCCCAAACGGGCACCCTGGCCAACCGCGATTATTTTATCAACCCGGCCAGCGGGCTTGAAAAAATCTCGGTGCGCTTAACCGGCATTAAAGAAGACGGTGGCAACTACCTCTTTGTATTACGCAACCGCACCAATCATTTACAGTTGGTAAAAGTATTGGAAGAACGCTCCGCGCAGTTAAATGCGCTGTTGGAATCTACCAACGGGATTGTGTTCTCGGTCCTATTAAATAAAGGGCACCTGGGGCTGCTGGATAACGTCAGCCAATATCTCGCGCAAGAGGTGGGTTTTACGCAAGACGAACTGACCCACATGCAGTTTAAAGAGTTGCTGGCCCCGTCTAAAGGCCAAGAAGCCCAATTAACGGACGTGCAAAAAACCTTGGCTAAGCAAGGCAAAGCCTCTTTTAATACGCAAGTACGCCGCAAAGGGGGGGACCCGTTTGATGCCCAGCTAACCCTTACCGCGCTGGACTTACCCGGCGAGCCGGCCGCCCTGGTGGTACTACGTAACTTATCGGCCGAAAAAGCTGCCTGGGCGGGCAAAACCGAACAAGCGCAAGAATTGCGCAGTGTGCGTTCGTCCTTACCGGGGTTGTATGTAAAGGCGGACAGCCGCGGCAAAGCGTTGGAAGTTTATTCCAACTTGCCCTACTTAACACAAGAAAAAGCCCACGAGCTTTTTATCGGCAAAACCCCTAAACAAGTATGGGGCAAAGAGGCCGGCCAAACGGCACTGCTCAATGTCAAAGAGGCGCTTTCTATGAATGTGGGCACACACTTTGATTTGGAGTGGAAACTGCCGCACGGGAACTGTTATTTTGAAGTAAGCGTAACGCCGATTTCCGGGCGGGATGAAGTCATTTTGTGGCTCAAAGATATTTCCCAGGGCCACACCCACCAAGAGCAAGTGCGCGAACTGTACCAAATCACGCGCGAGCCGGGGCTTTCTATTACCCAGCAAGTAGATAAAATTTTGGAATTTGGCTTAAAAACCTTCCGCGCCGACGTAGGGTTTGTCTTGCGTTTTGCCAAAGACGGCAAACACTTAGAAAGCCACATCATGTACGTTACCCCGAACGAACTGCCGCTGGAGCGCTCTACGTCGTTTGACGTGGAAGAATGTTTGTATAACGTGGCAGACGGGAATGTGGTACTATGGCCGGATTTGTCTTCGGCCCAATGCCATAATTGCGTGCACATTAAAAAAGATTTCGGCTCCCTGGCCGCCGCACCGCTGTTTGTGGGTGGCAAAGTAATGGGGGCGTTGTGTTTTGCCTCTAAAACCAAACGGCGCAGTTTTGAAACCGGCGCCGAGGAACTGATGGGTTTATTGGCGCGGGTGCTCAGTTTACGCATTGAACTGCGCCAAACGGGCAAGATGCTCAGCCAAGCCTCGCAAGCGTTTGCCCGCACGCTGGAATATGTCCAACGCCCGGCGGTGATGATTGATTTGGATTACCAAATTACATTTATTAACGACGCCCTGTTGGAAAACACCGGCCGCCACATGGACAATATGATGGGGCGGGATTTCTTCCAAGAAATTGTGCGTAATGACGACCTGTCCAAACGCACGTTTAAAGAAGAGGCCCGCAACGCTGAGGGCAACTCCTTCCGCATTACGCTGGAAATGCGCACCCGCAGGGGGGGGTATCAAGACACAACGTGGGAAGTAGTCATTTGCAAAGATGACAACGGCGCAGTAGCCAGCTACGCGTTGATTGAAGCAGAATAAAAGGTTTACTGTACGCGCACCTAGTTTACCATTGCGACCTATTTAAGGCCGCCTTTTGTGTACGCACTAATAAAATTTGTAATCGGCAAATCCATCATACGATTGATTGGTAGCTCGCCCGATACTTTGGCAAACGGCATTTGCTAACGTATCACCTATTTTAGCGCGGCAGTATTGACTTCCTGAAGGAATGTTTAAAATATATCTTAAACGGGAATTATACGTACTATCAATAGCCGCGATGGGCCTAGTGTCACTTATATATACATGAACAATCAGCTTCTCCTCCTGCCAGTAGTTTGAGTTTGTATCAGTTTCTTTAAATGAAGCAGGTAAGTCTATGTCCAGTTCATCAATACGGTGAGTATAAGAACCATTTGTTAAAAAATACGTTTGTTCGGCAAGCGCTAAAGCTTTGGATAGTGTAATTTGTTCCATATAACGCGATTTTAATACCGCTTTTTGGTACTGTGGCACGGCCACCGCCGCCAAAATGCCAATGATTAAAACTACTACTAACAACTCAATGAGAGTAAAACCCCGCGTGCCGTTTCCCTCGCCCCTTGTGGGAGAGGATGCCCAACGGGCAGGTGAGGGGTTGTTTAATGAGATTATAGACTTGTTATCTTTCATTGTTAAGCTCCTTTATGTATCTATTTGGAGCATAAAAGAACGGCTGTTGCCAGTGGAGTCATTCAGACGAACCCGCACAAAAACAGCCGTGGTTTCTTGTTTTTGCACAAAGCAAGAACAAAAAACACTCGGTACAAAACAATGAGTTCGCGAAAAAACATCGTCTTGTACCTGATAACAGCTGATTTTGGAGTCTGAATGGGCTACCCAGTAGCTCAGCGTATTCCACATACGCTTCCAAAAACAGATTTAAATTTTTATTACTACATTTTTATTCTAACATAATTTTTTTGAGATGTGGGAGGATATTTTATGGGCCTTTCTAGGTCTTTTGGCCCTGTCGGGCAGAGTTCCTAAAAAAGTAAAATATACCTATATATTAGACAGGGAGTTTCTATATTTATGCGCAAAATAGTCGTGATGTTACTTATCAGCTGTGTAGCTATGCCCGTTTTGGGCCAAAAATCTAAATCATTCTTAAAAGCCGCAGACGCGGCGTTGAACCGTAAAATAGCGGCCGATTTTTTTGCCAAGCAAAAAACTATTTATGACCCGGTATTTGGCTATATGGTTCCCGTGCCGCCTATGCCGCCGCACCCGGCGGGGGCTTTAACGGCGTTTACCGGGCACACGCAAAACATCTATCCCGGCAACCACCTCATGCAAGTGGCCCCGCTCAAACGCCCGTTGACCGGCACACTCCCCCAGGCAACCTTCGTTCGCGGTGATTTAATGACCCCCGGCCAGCTAGCCCAAGCGGCTTACCTGTGGCAGTTAGCACACCCGTGGCAAAGCCTGGAAAAATATCCGTATTTATGGCAAAAAGCAAACGACGCAGTTGCGTCTTTTACGGAAAAAGCCTCCCCCTATGAAGTGGAATATTTACCCAACTTAAAACTTTTAAAACGTATGTTAGACCCGGGGTTCAAGGCGTTAAGTTTTGCCAAACTGGTGGAATTGACCCCCGTTTATCCCACTCATATTACGCTGGATGAAGAGGGGTTTCCCGTTCCAACCCCGCAAGCGGATCTGGCCGACATGCTAGACACTTATTTAATGCTTTCCAATCCGCGGGAAATGAGTGCCTTTGTCAACGCAGGGGAAATACCCCATTACCGGCCTTTTGTGTTAACCCGCGAAGAGCGCACCGCCGCTAACCAATTATTGGCCCGCCGGTTAGATAGTGATAAACTGCCCGCCAACGCCACCGCGCGCGATTTAATAGCACAAACCTACAACCGCTTGGAAACCCATACCCTTAAATACACGCAAGTAGATGCTAAAACCCCGCTTGATTTTAAAGTCTATCCCCATTACAAAAACACCCGCTTATACCGCGCTATTCAAGGGATTGTTATCGGCCAATGGCCCGTGGTATGGATTCAAGACGGGCACCATGTATTACAAAACCGGGATGCCGTGCACCTGATTGTGTTGGACGCTGTTATGGGCGGTGTAGATTGGCATAATTACAACGATGTAAGCCGGGTGATGGAATCCTTCCGGGAATTGTGTACCAATACCACGCCCACCCCACAACATATTGCCCATTTGGAATTATTACAAAAGAATTTGTATCTTGTTTTCAGGCCGCTACTACTGGAATATATAGACATTTCTAAAAACCCGTATGGCTTACACCCCGAAGAGACACCCTTGCGTCATATTGGGTCTGTTGTTTGGGATATGTTAGTCAAACAAAACATACGTTCCATTACGGGCAAACATTTATGAAAAAAATATATGTAGTATTGTTCTTAATAAGTATCTCACTATGCCCGGCGCAAGCGCAAAAAAGCAAAAATTTGGCCAATGCCGTGGACGCGGCCGTCAGCCGCCAAGTAGCCCGGCCCTTGCTATCCAAACAAGCTCCCAGTTACCACCCGGTGTTTGGCTATAAGCCGTTTACCGCTAAAGAAATTAAAACATACGAGTTAGCCACTATCTATGATGCTCCGTCTCCTTTGTGGAAAAGAGTACAAGTATCCCCTGTCTTTCAAGCTGATTTAACTTCTTTTACAAAACGTTTGGACGGTTTTGAATTATGGGACAACCTGACCCCCGCCCAGTTGGCACAAGCGGTGTATTTGTGGCGCTTGGCCAACCCGGGTAAATCGTTGCGTGAACAGCATGCAGAATTGTTTGAGCAGGCGTCTTATCAGCTCAAGCAAGTGCAAGATACTAACGAACTGCGTGAAATTGTGGATGACTATCCGTCCGTTAATTTTTTAAGCTGGTTACTGGACGATAGTTTCCAACCCCAAAGTTACACAAATTTAGTTGCCACCACGCAAGCCTATCCTAAACATGTGGTACTTAATGAGTTTGGTTTTCCTTTGCCCGCGCCGCAGGCCGAACGGGCCGACGTGTTAGATACTTATTTGCTACTGGCAGATGTAAAACAAATGCAAGCGCGTAATAATTTGAACGGTTTGCAACGCTATCAATCGGGCACAAACGCACAAACCTTTGTGCTCACACCCGAAGAAAAACAAGCCGCTGCCGCGTTAGCGGATTTACGCCGCAGTGCTTACCAGTTGCCCAAACAACCTACTACCCGGCAATTAATTGAACAAGCCTATAACGAACTGGAAAGCCAGGCATTGTCTTACTCGGACATAGCACGTTACAAAGATGATGTTTTGTACGAGGTCTATCCCTCTTACCGGGGGGGTGCGTTATACCCGGTTGTTAAGCAAAAGTTGGCGCAGTTAGAGGGGTTGGGGTTAATGCAACAAGACCCCGAATATGCCGATTACGTGCACCTGCTTGTTTTAAATACGCTCATGGGCGGTTTTGACTTTTACGATTATAACGACGTCAATTATACAATTTGGGCGTTTGACCAACTGTGTAAAATAACTCCCAATACAAATGAAAATATTCAACATTTATCCCGCTTACAACAAGGCTTACGTATCGCTTTGGGCAGTTGGACGTACGCCGATATGCCTTTTTTACGTTGGGAATTTGAAAAACGTATGCCAAACATATCTGCTGAAAAAATAGCGGAGTTGCGCTATTGGGCCCATGAGTTGTTTGAAAAAGAAGATGTACGCGATTTAGTAGGTAAAAATTTAAAATAATTATTGTGTGGAGAAAAACGATGAACTTTAAAAAAATAGTTGTTGTGTTAGGGATAGCGCTAATTGCATCCCCGGCGGCGGCCCAAAAGGGAAAAAATTTAGCCAAAGCACTGGACGCGGCGGTTAGCCACCAAGCGGCTAAACAAGTGCCGGGTCAAGTAATTACCACCCGCACGGGAACCTATTTTTATCACCCGGTATTTGGATATGTTGCGTCGCCCAAAGTTCCTTTCCACTACCCGGATATTCACTTTGCCGCCCGGGAAACTTTGCCTACCAATGATGATGAATTTATCCAAAGAGCCCCGCTTTTTAAACACCAACTAGACCCCATTCGTGTTGGCCCCAGAGCCGCCTTTGACGAGGGCATTTTTATTGACTTTGAAACCATCACGCAAGCCTCTTATTTCTGGCGGGTTGCCCACCCCGAAAAATCGTTACAGGATAACCCTTATCTTTATGACTGGGCAAAACTGCATTTAAAACAAATTCAAGCAGAGCAAACGGTTGGGGAAAGAATTATGTGGCAGTTCCCCAATTACGTGCTTTTAAAACGCATGATGAGTCCCCACTTTACACCCACCAGTTACGCTCAGTTATACGAGCTTACACCCGTCTATCCCAAGCACATTACGTTAAATGCGGACGGCTTCCCGGTCAAAACCGCGGATGACGATTACGCCAATATATTAGACACTTATTTAATGCTTTCCAACCCCCAAGAAACGAGTCAGTATAATACATACGGCAAATATACCCCGCTTATCCTCACGCAGGAAGAACACGCCGCCGCGGATAAACTGCTGGCCTTGCGGGCGCAAGGGGAAAAGTTGCCCGTCAACCCCACCCCGGAAGATGTATTAGAACTGGCGTATAACCGCTTGGAAACGCACACAGCTCCTTATTCACAAATTGATATAGAGGATATTCAAAGTGGTATCTATAAAGCGTATCCCAATTACAAAAATACCCAGCTTTATCGTACTATTAAGGGGATGATTAAAGGACAGTACCCCATAGAACATGCTACGTGGGACGGCCATCATCTCATCTTAGCAAATAAGGATATTGTTCACCTAATTGTATTAGATGCGGTTATGGGGGGGGTGGAAGACGGTAACTGGTCCGAAGTTCGCCATGCGCTCTATGCGTTTGAGCGTTTATGTGCGAACGAATATCCGTATAATAGTACGCTTGCGCACTTAGCTGTTTTGCAGAAAAATTTACGCGTGGTATTTGCTGATTTACTTCGTTTTAATGACCTAAAAATTGACTGGGCTACCAGGCAGGACCCGCGTTGGCAAAAAGCTGAAC
Source organism: Elusimicrobiaceae bacterium (assembly GCA_045129775.1). Taxonomy (GTDB): domain Bacteria; phylum Elusimicrobiota; class Elusimicrobia; order Elusimicrobiales; family Elusimicrobiaceae; genus Avelusimicrobium. Next base: position 23,762 of record JBGUOO010000023.1, on the reverse strand, counting down.
TTGCCAGTTATGCTTCTTCAGTATTAGAACGACCTATCCGTCAATTAGTGGGCCGTAACTGGAAACAACGCTACTAATTTAACCGCCCCGCACCCAAAAGTGCGGGGCATTTTTAGGGCTTATAATTAGCACACTAATAAAATAGTTGCTAATTTTGAAATAATTTGCTACAATCTTACTCATACGGGGGATATACCGCCTTAAAACGGGCCATATCCCGCCCAAGATTTATCCGTTTAGGGGGGTTTTTATGGAAGAACTTAAAAAAATGACGCTTTCACTGCCTACCGTCGTGCCGGTGGTCACCATTCGCGACGTGGTCATGTTCCCGGGCATGAGTTTGCCGCTGTCAGTGGACCGCGAAAAATCCATTAACGCCGTGGAACACGCTTTAAAAGTACCCGGCAACTATATTTTAGCTATTTCCCAAAAAGAGGCCGAGAACGAAGACCCAAAAGAAAAAGACCTTTACCACTTTGGCGTGATTTGCCAAATCACCCAAAATTTGCGTTTGCCCAACGGCTCTTTAAAAGTATTTTTACAAGGTATCGCCCGGGCGCGCGTACTAAAATTAGACGTCAACCCCGCCGAAAATGCCTGGTTTGCCCAAGTAACTTATATTGAGGAAGAGGACGATAACTCGCCGGTAGTGCAGGCCCTCATGCGCCAAGTGCTTGACGAGTTTGACAAATACGCCCGCACCTCGCACCGGGTGGCGGTGGAGGGGGTTTCTTTCCTGCGCCAAATTACCGACCCTGCCAAACTGGCCGATACGATTGCATCTAATATGCTTGTCAAAACCGCGCAACGCCAAGAGATTTTAGAAGCCGTCAAAATTACGGACCGCTTAGAGAAAATTCTAAAACTCATCACGTCGGAAATTCAAATTATGGATATTGAAAATAAAATCCATAACAAGGTCCGCGCGCAAATTGATAAAAATCAAAAAGAGTATTACTTAAATGAGCAAATGAAGGCCATTCAAAAGGAACTGAGCCAAAAGGACGATTTCCAAAAAGAGTTAGACGCCATGCGTGCCAAAATTAAGAAAAACGGCCTGCCGCCGCACGCGGCCGAAGAAGCCAACAAAGAGCTGGACCGGTTGTCCAAAATGCAGCCGTTCTCGCCGGAGGCCACGGTAGCGCGCACGTATTTAGATTGGCTGCTCAATATGCCGTGGAACAAAACCACCACCGACGTGTTGGACCTCAAAAAAGCGCGCCAAATTTTAGACGAGGACCACTTTGGCCTTAACAAACCCAAAGAGCGCGTGCTGGAGTATTTGGCCGTCAATAAATTAACAGGCGCCTTGCGTGGCCCGGTGCTCTGCTTTGCCGGTGCGCCGGGGGTGGGGAAAACTTCCTTAGCTAAATCTATTGCGCGGGCCATTGGGCGCAAATTTGTGCGTATGAGCCTGGGCGGCGTGCGGGATGAAAGCGAAATCCGCGGCCACCGCCGCACGTATATTGGCTCTATGCCCGGGCGCATTATCCAAGGTATTAGCAAGGCCAAAAGCTCCAACCCCGTGTTTTTGCTCGACGAAATTGACAAAATGGGGTCCGACTGGCGCGGCGACCCGGCGGCCGCTCTCTTGGAACTCTTAGACCCCGAGCAAAACAAAGAATTTACCGACCACTTTTTAGACGTGCCGTTTGATGTTTCTAAAGTGATGTTCATTACCACGGCCAACTCGCTCTCGTCTATCCCGGTTACGCTACGCGACCGCCTGGAAGTCATTGACTTTGACGGATATACCGAGTATGAAAAGCACGACATTGTGAAAAATTATCTGCTGCCCAAACAAATGAAATTGCACGGGCTGAAAAAAGGCCAGCTGGAAATTGACAAAGACGCCGTCGCCCTTTTAATGCGCGACTATGTGCGCGAAGCTGGCGTGCGCAATTTGGAGCGCGAAATCGGCTCGCTGTGCCGCAAGGCCGCGCGCAAAGTGGTGGAAGGTGCTAAGAGTGTGCACGTAACCAAGACCAACTTGCACGAGTTTTTAGGCGTGCCAAAGTACTCTAACTTTGCTACTGAGGACAACGGCGTGGGTATTGCTACCGGCCTGGCGTGGACCAGCGTGGGCGGTGAAACCTTGACGATTGAAGCCACCAAACTGCCCGGCAAAGGCGCACTTATTTTAACGGGTATGCTGGGCAACGTGATGAAAGAATCCGTGCGCGCCGCGCTGACCTACGCGCAAAGCCGCGGCTACGGCAAAGACGTGGAGTTTGACAAGACCGATTTTCACATTCACTTCCCCGAAGGGGCCATCCCCAAGGACGGCCCGTCCGCAGGCGGCGTGATTACCACCGCGCTTACCAGCTTGCTCACGGGGTTGCCTGTCAAAAAGAAACTGGCCATGACCGGCGAGGTTACCATTACCGGGCGCATTTTGCCCGTGGGGGGGATTAAAGAGAAGTTTTTAGCCGCCTACCGCGAGGGCGTGAAAACTATTTTGTACCCGCACACCAACCAAAAAGACGTGAGCGAAATCCCCGAAAGAGTGCGCAAGGAAATGACGTTAATTCCCGTCAAGCACATGGACGAAGTGTTGCCTTTAGCGTTGGAAGGCTGGAAGGAATTTGCGGCCAAACTGGCTAAAGATACCAAAAAAGCAGAATCCGCTAAAACGCCGAAAAAAGCCACTAAAAAAGTTGCTAAAAAGCCGGTAAAAAAAGTGGCAAAAAAAGCCCCTAAAAAGGTAGCTAAAAAAGCGGTTAAAAAGGCCTCCCGCCCGTCTAAAAAAGCTAAACGTAAATAGATTATTTGTTGTAAAATCACCCGCCCCGCAAGTAAGTTGCGGGGCGGTGGTAGTTTATTTAATGTAGTAACGGGTTTTTGAATTATTCGTGCCGTCGTTTCCTATGGCTTTGCAAATTTTTTGTCCTAAGGAAAGCGAAGTTTCACAGATACTATCCGCGTGGGCGTAACAAAAAGGGCGCTTGTCCGCCGTAGCGGGGTCATGCAACAGCGGCACTTCGTAATTATTACACAAGCTAATACGGTTGGTACCTTTCACCCGTCCGTCGGCCAGTAAACGAAATGAATTGCCGTTAGGATATACCAACAATTCCCCTGCAGTATCGCTATAAATGGTATCCGCAGGGTCTATATTTCCGGAGGGCATTTCAATATCCAGTTGCTCAAAAGAAGTAGCATATTCCCCGTGAGCCAAATAATAAACTTCTTGTGCGTCTTTAATGGCGTTTGTTAACGTCATTAGTTCCGTATAACGTGCCTTACCCACAGCTACTTGATATTGCGGTAAGGCCACGGCGGCTAAAATGCCGATGATTAAAACGACGACTAACAACTCAATGAGGGTAAAACCTCTATTCATAAAAACTCCTAATTTTTATGCCGAGGCCCGCAAAAAAACGGCTATTTTAGCGGGCCTGTACCACCAAACCCAACTATAACAGCCGTAGTCTCCCGCTTTTTCAAGCGGGAAACATTCGGCACAAAAGTGCGGGTTTGCAAGCCGCTCTCTTGTGCCTGTAATCGGCTGTTTTTGGTGTGGTACAGCGCTTATGAAGCGTGTTGCGAAAGTTCGCAAGTCCAAAAACAGTTTAAAATTGTAATTACAAGTTAGGTAGTTCCTCCTATGTAAAAATGTAACTTATTATAAATTTTACCCTTTTGTACTGTCAAAGTGCTTTTTGTTGCAAAATAGTTCGCTTTGGTCGCTGGCCCAGTTGAGCTGTTCTTGCAGTTCTTTGGCGGCGCGGGGGAAATCGTCCTCGCTTTTAACCCATACGGCTTTGCCGTACGTGAGCGCGGTTTTGCCAAACGGCAGGGGTACACGCATTTTATCCCACGAGCCCGCCTTAAATTTGTGGCTTAACGCAGTGCCCACGGGGATAATCGGCCAGCCGAGTTTTTTAGCTAAAAACAAAATGCCGGGTTGCACGGTGTAAATCGGGCCGCGCGGGCCGTCGGGCGTTAGCATGGGGCGGTACCCTTTGCGCGCCGCTTGCATAAGCTTAATAAGCGCGCGGGCGCCGCCGCGGGTGGTGGATCCGCGCACCGCAATCATGCCAAAGCGCGGCAAAACGCGGGCGATATATTCCCCGTCGGAAGATTGGCTGATAAGCGCCGCAATTTTCTGCCCTTTATAGGGGTATAATAAAAATAACTGTTGATTGTGCCACGCGGCGTAAATAATGCCTTGGCCGCTGGATTCTAACTGCTTGGCCTCGTCCGTCTTAAACCAATAGATGCGGGTCGTCCAGCCCAGTAGCACGGTGTACCACCAAGTAAGGGTGGAGCCGAGGGTGTGCTTCCAGGAAAACGGTTTTTGTTCTTCGTGATGCATTATTTTTTTCCTTTCTTTTTAGCTTTTTGCCACGGTACAAAAAATACAGCCGTGTAAGGCGGCAGTAACGTACCCTCTGCCGTCAGCGAAACGTCAATTTTATCGGCATTTAAATTAGGCAGGATAACCGGCAGGGCTTTGTCGGCCACGGTTTTTTCCACACGCACGGCCTCGCGCAACATTTTGGGTGCACCCGCCGCGCCAAACGGGGGGAGATACACAAACTGCAAATCTAAGGTTTCGCACTCCTCTTTTTGGGCTTGCTCTTTAATAAGGTCGGCCACAAAGTTGATAGCGGTTTTTAAAAACTCCAAAATCACGGTAATGGCGGCGGTGCGGCGGTCGTCACTGGGCAAGGCGGCTAAATACGGCGTTAGTTTGTCGCCCAGCGTTACGGCACAGGCCGAGAACATTTCTTTATGCAAAATGCTTTGGTCGTCCAGTTCCCAGTGGGCGTCTTGGTTAAATTCGTACACGACCCCCGGGTCAATTTGTTTGAAAATATCTAAGATAAATGCAGACACTTCGGGCTGGCTTTTAAACTCGGCCCGGCGCAGTAGCGGCAGTTCGCGCATGAGGCGGTTTAAAATTTCGCGTTCGCGTGAAGTAATTTTAAAGCGTTTGATTTTACGCATATTCTTTCCTGTTAAACTGCTTACAAACCGGGCCTCTTGCTTAAAGCCCCCTTTGTAAACAGTTTAACGGAGCCCCGTGTGTGGGGCTCCGTTTAAAACAACTATTTGCGTTTTTTGCGCGGGCGGCGGTGGTTACCGTCAGCGTTACGAATGGCACGTTTGGCCGAATGATACGCGGCGGCCATTTGTTCGGCCTCGTTTGTTTTCTTAGCCGGTTTTTCACTGCCGTCGTGATAGACGCCGTGGCTCCAGGTATATACCAAGGGGGTAGTCAGCGCAATCGTGCTGTACACGCCCGAGATACAACCAATCAGCATGGCAAACGCAAACGAGTTAATCACTTCCCCGCCAAAGAAATACAACACCAAGAGTGCAAACAGCACCGTAAGTGTGGTAATAATCGTGCGGGATAGCGTTTCGTTAATAGACAGGTTAATGAGCTCACCAAAGCTCATTTTGGGGTGCAGGCGGACATTTTCGCGCATGCGGTCAAAAATGACGATCGTGTCGTTAATAGAAAACCCGGCTACCGTAAGGAAAGCCGCCACAACCACGAGGTCAATTTCGCGCTGGGTAATAGAAAACGCCACCGCCATTAAGAACAAGTCGTGAAATAAGGCCACCACGCCCGAAATACCCCACAAAATGTTGCTAAACCGAAATGCCACATAAATGATGATAAACACCATGGACAGTAAGATAGACCACAGCGCACGTTCGGTCATGTCGGACCCGACGGCCGGGCCTACCGAGTTGGTTTGCAACACGGTATAAGGCACGTTTAAAGAATCCAACGCGTGGGTAATGCGCTCTTGCACGACACCGATTTCGGTATTGGTGCTTTTTTCGCTAATGGCGTAGGAATTATCGCCAAACGATTGCAGTTCCGAATTGGCACCGGTGGTGCTTAGCGCGGTGCGGATTTGTTCCATTTCCACGGGGGCGTTGAATTTTACCTGTACCATGGTACCGCCGGTAAAGTCAATCCCCATGTTAAAACCTTTCGTAAAAAAGCAGATTAAACCGCCGACTAGCAAAATGCCAAACAGCGTAAAATATACTTTTCTATACTTCAGGAAATCAATGTGTGTTTTAGGTAACAAGTTCATCATAAGCTGATCTCCTTGGTGTTAGAAGTTAAAATCAGTTCGTAAATCGCGCGCGTGACAAACACGGCCGTAAACAAGCTGACCAGTAACCCAATAATTAAGGTTACCGCAAAACCTTTGACGGGCCCGGTGCCAAATTGCAACAAACACGCACCCACGATAATGGTGGTAATGTTGGAGTCAAAAATGGCGCTCCAGGCTTTGTCATAACCCAGGCTGATGATTTCGTACACGGGTTTGCCGGCACGTTTTTCTTCGCGCATGCGTTCAATAATCAGCACGTTGGCGTCAATAGCCATGGCTAAGGACAAAATCATACCCGCAATACCGGGCAAGGTCAAAGTAGCCGAGAAGTAGCTCATCACAGCCACCGTTAAAATGAAGTTGAGCACCAGGGCCACGTCGGCAATAAAACCGGCGGCTTTGTAATACACCAGCATAAATAAGAGGATAATTACAAACGCAATGCCCGAGGCCGACAGACCCGATTTAATAGAGTCTTCACCCAAGGTCGGCCCGATGGTTTTCTTTTCAATCACTTTGACCGGGGCAGGTAAGGCACCGGCTTTTAACACAATGGCCAAGCTGCGGGCTTCTTCGGGTGTGAAGCGGCCCGTGATGCGCCCCTCGCGCGAAATGCGCGATTGGATAGTCGGCGCGGATTGCACGGTGTTGTCCAGTACAATGGCTAAATTTTGCTGTAAGTGCGATCCGGTTAACTTGCCAAATTTTTGGCTGCCTTCGGCGTTAAAGCGGAAGGAAACTTCGCTATAACCGTTTTCACCCATCATCACCACGCGGGCGTCTTCCAAGTCGGCCCCGGTTACTTCCACGGCGCTTTCCACCAGCATAGGCCCGCCTTCTTTGCTGCGCATAATTTGGTAGCCTTCGGGTACCAGTTTGGCAATTTCGGGCTTTAAGTTGCCGTCGTCGTCAAAGGCGTTGTCGGTGCTTTCCAGTTTAGCAAAAGCGGCTTGGGCAATGCTTTGGTCGTTCTTTACAATGCGAAACTCCAGCATGGCGGTTTTGCCGATCAGCTCTTCGGCGCGTTGCGGGTTGGAAACCCCCGGCAGTTGCACCATAATCCATTTGTCGCCTTGTTTGGTGATAGACGTTTCCGCCACGCCGTATTGGTCAATGCGGTTGCGGATAATTTCAATCGCGCGGGACATAGCCTCATTCAAAGGCTCGTTGCCCGGCAGTTTAGATACGTCCAGTTCTAAAAGTAAGCTTGACCCGCCGCGCAAATCCAGGCCCAGGTTGAGCATGCGTTTGGGGCGTTCGCCCAGGGTATCTAATTTTTCGCGCTCGGCGAGCGGTTTAGAATACCACTTATAATTGGGGTAAATTAAATAAAGTGCCCCCAGTAAAATGACGATAATCAGTCCCCATTTTACGGCTAATTTGTTTGACATTACTTCTTGCCTCCTTGGGCCGCTTGTGTGCGGTCATTTAAAAATCCGACGACGGCATTTTTCAGCACGGTCAGTTTTACGTTTTCGGCCACTTTTACTTCCAGCGCTTCATCCTTAAAACCGACGACGGTGCCAATAATACCACTCGCCAAAATGATTTGGTCCCCTTTTTGCAGGGCGTCCACCTTGGTTTTGAGTTCTTGCTCACGTTTTTTCTGGCTGCGGGCGGGTAAGAAGATTACCACGAACGCGAATGCGAGCATGATCCACCAGATCCAGGCGGCGGAGCCTTGGGCGGTTGTTTCCATGAGATGCCTCCTAATAAGATTAAAAATACATCTTTATTATAACATATTTGAACGTCTCCTGCGACGTTGCATTTACGAGGACCAACCATTTGCCAAATTTGGAATATCCAAGGCCGACTTTCGCTTGCGTACTTGCCGCGCTTCGCGCGGTCCGGCAGACGTACGCCACGTACTTGGGGAAATGCTGGCAGTTGTACAGGTTATACAAAAATGCCCCGCGAGTACGGGCCAACCCTTTAAAAATTTATGTTATAATAAAAATGTAGTAACTAAAAATTTAAAACTGTTTTTGGAACTGTATGTGGAATACAGTGGTGTTACGCCAGTAACCCAGCTAGAATCCAAAAATAGCCGAAGTTTAGGCACAAGATAACGGACCTTCGAAACCCGTTGTTTTGTGCCGAATGTTTGCCGTCTCGCACGGTAAATTACGGCTATTTTTGTTAAGACCTTCTAGCTGGCTTGGCAAGAAAAGCCGTTTTTGCATGCACGTTCCAACAACATAATAAGGAGCAACTGTATGCAAGAAAAAAATATAGTTATAAAAAAAAGCTGTCATTCCCGAAAGTTTCTATCGGGAATCTTCCGCGTACTAAGCTGTTACGCACACAAGGCAAATACCTTATTCATTAACCACCAGTACGTCGAAGATCCCCGATTACAGGCCTCGGGGATGACACCTTTATTTAATAACGGCGGGTTTACGCTGATTGAATTATTAGTCGTTGTCTTAATTATCGGCATTTTGGCGGCGGTAGCGTTGCCGCAATACCAAGTGGCCGTAGCTAAGACGCATGCCATGCACGGGTTAACTTTAGCCAATGCCGTTGTACGAGCAGAAAAAGTGTATTATTTAGCCAATGGAAAATATTCCACAAATTTAAATGAGCTGGATATTGAAATCCCGGCGGGGGGAAAATTAGAAAACAGTGGGAAAAAAGCGGTATATGATAACCTCACTTACTGGATTTCTTCTGAAACAAACACGCTATATGTTACATCCAAAAAACAACATGTGCCTATAATTGCGGTAGATTTTCCGGGCCCTCACTATTCATGCCGCACCAGTAAAGAAGATTCTATTGCCCAAAAAGTGTGCCAAATAATTACGAATAGAACAAAGGGGACCCTGCATAATGATGAAACGTACATATATTACTGGTAAACTATTTCACAAACGTGGTCATCAGTTTTAACAACTCTTTGTCTTGCGGGCGCGTGGTGTTAAAAGGCACCACGCGTTTTTCATACGCGGTGGTTACCACGGCGTAATCTTCCTTAATGTCAAACACACTGCGCCGCGCGTTTACGTCAAAAATACTGTGCCCAAACATGCCGCGCGGGATCTGCACATTTAGCAAATCTAAAATGGTGGGTGCAATATCCAATTGGGAAAGTAATTCACTTTTTGCAATCGGCGCGGTGATTTTGTCTTTGGTCAAAATGATAAAGGGCAGGTTGTCAAACTCGGGCTGGTAGGGGGTAAACAGCGCGTTAGTGGGCGTGTTGGAATAGGAGGGGTGGTCCGGCATGATGAGCACCAGCGTGTCGTCGTCAAACAAGCCGTACTTTTGCAAGCGCGCCACAAAGCGCGTTACGTCCTGCCCAAAGCGCGCAAACGCACGGGGGAGCGTAGGCGTATCATAAAATTTTTCGTCAATTTCCTGGTATTGTTCGCCCAAATAGTCCGTGCGGCCCAGCGGCACGTGGGAATCCACGGTGAGCAGTGTAATAAACGTCGGCTCGTTTTTGTGCACGCGCAAATACTCCAGCGCATAGTCAAAAAGTTTGCGGTCCAAGAGTCCCCACCAACGCACATAATCTTTATAATCGTCCCGCGTTTGGAAGTACGTGGCGCCAATTACTTCGTCAAACCCAGCCTGTTCAAAAAGCTCATTTTCGTGCATGTATTTTTCGTTCGCGCCGCGTAAAAATGCCGTGTGAAAACCGCTCTTTTTAAGCTCTTTCACCAGTGAAAAAGGATATTTATTTTCATACGCCAGCCGCACAAACGGGTGCGACGTAAAAATGACCGACAGCCCATAGAGCGTGGAAAGCGTCACGTGTTTTAACGAGGCCGAGGGGTTATTTTCATACAGTTTATCTAATGGCTCGCTGGCTTGCGGGGGGATATTCATATTAAAGTGGTGCATGTATTTGTTGGAAAGAGATTCGCTGGCAATTAAAATGACCCGCATATAATTGGTGCCCACGGGGGTTTGCCGGGCCGAAAACACATTGTAGCGGCGCGCTAAATTTTCCACGTCGGCCGGCACCTGGTCGCTCAGGCGGGCGGGGGGTTGCTTACTTAAAACGGCCCGCGTCGTGTAAACGATAGAGGGCGGCATCATATAAGCGCTGTAAAAATCAGCCGGGGCCGGCAGTAACCACAAGGGGTTTAACGCATATAATAAGGCGGTACCCGCGCCGCACACACACAGGCGCGAAAGGGCGCGCTTGCGCGAAGAAATTTTGAGCAGTACCCGCACCGTGCCAAACGAAAACAGCGCCAGCACCGCCAAATAAGTCAGCACGCGCCAATCTTTTATAAAGTTATAGTCACCGCCTTCTAAGGTGTCTAAATATTTGGCACCAAAACGCTCTTTAAAATACCAAAGTAGAACCAGGTCGGCCGTCATGGCTACATAGTAAAAAAACACCAGCGCGCCCGTGACCCATTTGTTTTTAATACCTATGATTTGCAAGAGCGAAAGCAAAATACCCAAAAATAAAAACTCGCACAAAAACTTAGCAATTTCCGCCGGGATCACATAAATAGGCTCGGTAATGCCCAGTTGGCTAAGGCCAAACCAGCCCAGTAGCACGGCCGGCACACTCAGCACGGCAAGCAGCTGCCAGGCATTGTGGAAGGGTCTTACGATAAAATGAAAAGCACACATACTTATATTATAGGTTTTTTAGAGGTGGAAAGAAACGGGGGCCTAGGTGCATCTAGGTCTAAAGACCCTTTCGGTCCAGCCCCTACATTTTATTAAATAAAGAAGATAAACTCATAAGGAGTGTGCTATGCAAAAAATAGTAGTAAGCAGTTTAGTAGCTGTTTTGTTAGTGCCAGGCACCTGTGCATTTGCCCAGTTTAAGGACTCGGCTAAAGCCGCTAAAAACTTAGCTAATTTGGATAGAGTAGTAGCGCGTGCTACCAAAGGCGTTGTAATCGGCCGCCCGGTAGTGACGGATTTGCCGCCGGGCCTCGTGCGCGGCAATGCCATCGGCTTATTACGTGTGAAAATGCCTAAAGCTATTACGCCGGTTAATAAAAGCTATGTTACGTTTTTAAATAACAAATTCCAAGAGTTATCTACCTTCCCCACGCCGGAAAGTTTAGCCGGGATTACGGCTAACGAGTGGGCAAACAACCCCAAACGTGTGTTCTATCAGGACCAATCCGAATTGGCGCGCGATTTGGACAAGTTTTATCAAGGCAAAGCCGATATCTTTATCGGCCCAGACGGGCGGGAAGTAAAATTCTATGCCTTGCCCGTGGACGGAATTTTGTATAAGCCGGTAGGTTATACAGACGCGGTGGTGTTAAATTCGAGCGAGTATTTCGTCATTTATGATGTAGCCGCTAAAACGGGTAAAATTGCCGAAAACACCCCCGAAGTATATAACCTATTTAAACCGCGTTTGGAAGATGAAATTTGGAGTGCCATGGGTGCGTCCAAAGAGTTTGATGATTTAAATAACTTGTGTGATGCTATTTTACTGGCGCATTTGCACAAGGTACGTGTGGAGCGGCTGCGGGTATCTTCTGATGTGGAAACGCTGGTAAAGGCAGGGAAACAAACCGTATGGAAACAATTAAATTCTTCTATGGAATTGTTAAACTATTTGCAAAAACTCCCTACGGTGCGTGAAACTACGAAAGGTTTTAAGGCGTACGTGCTAGAGTTGCCGGTAGAAGGACTGAGCTGGACAGACCGCCGCGACGGCACCAAACATAATTACACCCGCCATGATAACGTGATGTTATTTTTTGAAATGGGTGCGGTGGGCATTTATCCGCGCGCAGATTTGGAAAATCCGCAACTATTTAAGCCGGCAGCAAAAGTAGAGGCCGCCCAACATCCCCAAAATGCTTTTTGGAAATTATACGAGTCTGAAAAAAAGGCGTGGCAAGCGGATCGCCAAAACAAAATCTTTGAAAATATGTGGAATTATTTGTATCCGTACCATTTTAATTCTGAGGCAGAGTTTGGCAAAGCGTTACATGCTTTCCACGGGAAGGCCGTTAACAAGGTGCGCTCCAAAATGGGGGATGTGCTGAGTGAGGTGTATGAAATCCCGTTACCTAATTTAACGTGCAACGTAAACGGGCAAGAAATTGTGGCAGACCCCGATGAATATGTATTTTTGTATAACGAACAAACGGGGGGAAATTTGGTCAAACGTACAGATTTAGAAAATGCCAATTTGTACCAGTTTGTAGCACAATAAGCTAACGATATCTTCAAACACCCCGCTTCACGGCGGGGTGTTTTTGTGTGTACCCGTTCACCCCAATTTAGTATAATAAAGGTATCTTATTACGAGGCCCTTGGCGGTTGGCTCGGTCATCGTGGCTGACAGCCCCAAGCGGAAAAAACATGTCCGAAAAAATTGACTTACAAACCAAACGCCACTCCTGCGCGCACGTCATGGCGCAAGCGGTGCAGCAGTTATTCCCCGGTACCAAGCTCGGTATCGGCCCCGCCATTGAAAATGGTTTTTATTACGACTTTGACTGCCCCCACGCATTCACGCCCGAAGATTTAAAAACCATTGAAACCAAGATGAAAGAAATCATCAAGGCCCGCCAAAAATTTGAGCGCAAAGAGCTTTCCAAAGCCGAAGCGCGCGATTTCTTTACGAAACGCGGCGAAACATACAAATTAGAACTTTTAGAAGAACTGGAAGACGGCACCATTTCCATTTATGTAAACGGCGACTATGCCGACCTGTGCCGCGGCCCGCACGTGGAACACACGGGGCAAGTAAACAGTTTTAAGCTCACCACCATTGCCGGTGCGTACTGGCGCGGCGATGAAAAACGCCCCATGCTCCAGCGCATTTACGGTCTGTGCTTTGACAACAAAGACGAGCTCAACGCCTACGTCAAACAACAAGAAGAAGCCGCCAAGCGCGACCACCGCAAACTCGGCCCGGAGCTGGACCTGTTTAGCATTAACGACAACATTGGCCCCGGCCTTATTTTAATGCACCCCAAAGGCGGCATGCTTCGCAAAATTTTGGAAGATTGGATTAAAGACCAAAACTTAAGCCGCGGGTATGACCTGGTTGTCAGCCCGCACATTGCGCGCTACCACTTATTTGAAATCAGCGGTCACGCGGGCTTTTACAGTGACAGTATGTTCAAACCCATGGAGATTGACGAAGAAAAATATCAAATCAAACCCATGAACTGTCCGTTTCACGTGGAAATTTACAAAACCCACTTGCGCAGTTACCGCGATTTGCCCCTGCGCTTTAGCGAGCTGGGCACCGTGTACCGCTACGAACGCTCCGGCGCGTTGCACGGCATGTTGCGTGTGCGCGGGTTTACGCAAGATGATGCGCACATTTTCTGCACGCCCGAGCAAGTAGAGGGGGAAGTCAAGCAGGCGTTTGAATATGCCATGCACATTTTTAAGACGTTTGGCTTTGAAAAATACGCCGTGGAACTTTCCACGCGCGACCCCGAACACCCCGAACACTTCACCGGGGACCCGGCCGAATGGGAACGCGCCGAATCGGCGCTTAAAAAAGTGTTAGAAGAAAACAACATTCCTTACACCACCCACGCCGGCGAGGCCGCTTTCTATGGGCCAAAAATTGACATCAAAGTGATGGACGCCATTGGCCGCTTGTGGCAGTTGTCCACCATTCAGTTTGACTTCAACCTGCCTGAGCGCTTTGACCTGGAATATGTAGCGCCCGAAGGCCGCAAACGCCCCATTATGGTCCACCGCGCTATGTTTGGCAGTATTGAGCGTTTTACCGGGGTGCTGATTGAGCACTATGCCGGTTGGTTCCCGCTGTGGCTAGCCCCCGTGCAAATGAAGATTTTGACGCTGACGGATGAGCAAATCCCGTTTGCGCAGGAAGTAGCCGCCAAAATGAAAGCGGCGGGCCTTCGCGTAGAGCTGGATATCCGCCCCGAAAAACTGGGCCTTAAAATCCGCGAAGCACACTTACAGCGCATCCCGTACACGGCCATTATCGGCAAGAACGAGGCCGCCAACGGCACGCTCACGGTGCGCCTCAAAGACGGCACCAACACGCAACCCCTAAGCGTGGAAGATGCCATTAAAACCATGCAAGAAGAAGTGAAGACGTTTAGCCTAAAAAACTTGCTCAAATAGAAAGTATTTAGTGTGTGTAAAACCCGCCCTTTTATAAGGGCGGGTTTTATGTTGAAAACAGCTAAGGTAGTGTATATGTGCGCGAAGTAGAGGCTGTACTGGAAAGCTTTGCATTCATAATTTTTTCACAATACGCTCCTGCTTCTAAACTGAAACAGTAAGAACAGTTAGTGATTCGTTCATTACAAACAATATTTTGTTTGGCCGTATGAGAAGCATTATCAAAATAAACGACAAAACCCGCTCCTTTATATTTACCGCTCAACCGATGTATGCGAATATCTGGGTTTCCTTCAGGATCAATTTGTAAGGACCATTCTTCATTAGATTTTGTATCACTACCAGAGGATAAAAATTTTGTTTTTCCCGTCCAGGTAGGTAAATCAACATCTAATTCATTAAATTTTGTAGCCCATGTACCATTAGCTAGATAATAAACTTTGTAGGCTTGGGCGAGTGATTTGAGTAAAATGAGTGCTTGCGTTGCTTTGCTCCGTTCTACAGCTTTTTGGTATTGCGGCACGGCTACCGCCGCCAAAATGCCAATGATTAAAACTACCACTAACAACTCAATGAGCGTAAAACCCTGTCCGTTGTTTACTTCGCCCCTGGAGGGAGAAGGTGGCCGAAGGCCGGATGAGGGGGTGTTTAATAAGACTACAACCTTGTTATCTTTCATTTTAAATTCTCCTGTGCACAACATAACAGGAGTGTACCAAAAAAAAAAAACAAGTCAAGGGCTTTCCAAACCACGAAATTTCCGCGCCGAACATTTACCCTAAATCTTTTAGTAAGTGGCCGCGAGAGGTAGCGAATCCGGGGCGGCCAATACCCGCGTGTTACGTTTACTTCAAGGGCAAAAAAATCCCCGTACCCAAAAGTACGGGGAAAATATGTAACGTGTAGGGTGTTAGTCGTTAATCTCTTTGATTTCAATATCAAACGTCAGCGTTTTGCCGGCCAGCGGATGATTAAAATCAAGCACTACTTCGTTATCGGTAATCTCTTTGACCACCGCGCGGAACGTATGCCCGGCGTTAGACGCGCCCACCATATCGCCCACTTTTAAATTCTCGGCGCCGCCGATAGCGGTTTTGGGTACGCGGCGGATAGCTTCCTGTTGCACCAGGCCGTAGCCTTCTTCGGGTTTTACCACCACGTTTTTTTTGTCGCCCACGTTCATTCCGGTCATTTCTTTTTCAAGCCCCTTAATAATGTGGCCCGCGCCGTGCGTATATTCCAGTGGGGCGCGCCCGGCCGAGGTATCGGCCACTTGGCCGTCCACAGTAAGGGTGTAATCAAATTTCACTTTGCTTCCGTCTTTAATCATTTTACGTTCTCCTAGTTGGGGATGTTTCATTGTAACATATTTATTCGTTTCCAAAAATAGTATTAAGCTGCCGATTCACCCGATAGAACGAGGCACATTTCGGCATATCTTTTAGCCTCTTGGCCCCAATATACGTCATACAACTGCGCATGCCGCCCAAAATGGCCAGCAGCGTGGGCTCAATCGGCCCGCGGAAAGGGAGCTCCACCACTTTGCCTTCGCTGGCGCGGTATTTTTTCAGCCCGCCGTAGTGTTGCTCTTGCGCATAGGCCGAGCTCATGCCGTAGAATTTCTTGTACTGTTTTTCTTCTAACACCATGGCACAATGTTCGTCGTCCACCATATTCACTTGCCCGGTTTGAAAAATTTTCGTGCTCATTTCGCCGGCACTTTCTTCGTGCCCGGCCAGCATGCCGCCTAACATCACAAAGTCCGCACCCGCACAAAAACTTTTGCACACATCACCCGGCACCGTACAACCGCCGTCGGCACAAATCATGCCGCCCACGCCGTGCGCGGCGTCGGCACATTCAATAACGGTGGAAAACTGCGGCCGCCCCACGCCGGTCAGTTTGCGCGTGGTACATACCGAGCCCGGCCCAATGCCTACTTTCACGATATCGGCCCCGTTTAAGATTAAGTCTTCGCACATATCGCCGGTTACCACGTTACCCGCCATAATTAAGGATTCGGGCCAGGTTTGGCGCACTTTGCGCACAAAGTCCATTAGATACGGGGAATAGCCGTTGGCTACGTCAATGCAAATGTTTTGCACCAGTTTGGTGGCCATAATTTGGGAGAGTTTTTCAAAATCTGCATCACTCACGCCGGAGCTGACAAAAATCAAATCATTAGAGCCGTACTCTTTTTTGTTAGCGGTTAAAAAATCAATGACTTCCTGTGCGCTGTAATGTTTGTGCAACGCACAGAGCAGGTTTTGTTTTTCCATTTCGCGGGCAATTTCAAAGGTTCCTGTCGTGTACATATTGGCCGCAATAATGCCCGTGGCATGTAAGGAACGGTTGCACCATTTAAAGGTATATTCGCGCAAAATATCCACCGCCGAACGCGATGCCAACGCCGAGCGTTTGGGCCTAAGCAGTACGTCGCAGTAATCTAATTGGATATCGTCATGTATTCTCATAAAAACCTCCGGGGCAGTAATGGGTTGCCCAAACCTTGTATATCATACAAAATTTCTGCTAAATTTTGCGCATAACTTTGTTGTCCCCTCGGTCGGATACCTCCGCCCTTCGGGCGCGTGCCGCCAGTATCCCTTCCTCGGGGGCGCCTCGTTCTGCGCCAAATTTATGTGAAATTATAAACAACAAATTTCTGTTCAATTTTGTGTATAATTTAATGCGTGCAAACTTTGTAATTTTTAGCTATAATGATATTGTATTTTGACGGAAAACACTTATACTCTAAAGTAAGAGGTTTTTATGAATAAGTCCGGTTTTACGCTGATTGAATTATTAGTGGTTGCAATTATTATGTCGGTACTTACGTCTATTGCGTTGCCGCAGTACCGCCGGTCTATGGACCGCTCCAAAGCGGCCGAGGCCATGCAAATGTTGCCCGCGCTGTTTGAAGCGCGCGAGCGCTGGGTGATTGAAAACCAGTGCAAGTGGAGTGGGGGGGCTATTACGTCGTGCGATAACAGCGCTACTTTTACCCCTAAAAAGTTGGATATTGAAACCAACGGTACCGTCAATAATACCAGCGGCACCATTACCACCGATAACTTTGTCTATACCTTAGTAGATAAAGGGTCCTCTTCGTTAGCCCAAGCGTGCCTGAGCGCCAAACCGCGTTGGGGGGAAAACCGCGGGTTAAAAAATGGGGCCACTATTTGGTACCGCGGGGATAAATTTTCGTGCAACGGCAATCAAAAAGGGTGCGATATTTTAAACGTCATCCGCAAGAAAAATAAAGAAGCTACCTTAGAATATCAGGGGTGTATTTAATGAACAAACAAGCTTTTACGTTGATTGAAATGCTCACCGTGGTGATGATTATTGGCATTTTAACCGCGGTCGTTTTGCCGCAGTACCGCCGGGCCATTCAAAAGGCAGAAGCATCCGAAGCGGTGGCTATGTTGCGTGTCATTCACGACTCGGGCGAACGCCTGGCCAACGAATTTGGTTACCGCACCATGCAAGATATGGGCACCAGTGAAGACGCCGCCAAAGCCACCTTTAAACGCATGGATATGTTTGACCAGGACACTATTAAATGTTCCGTCGGGGATACGGCCCTTACGTGTGACCATTTTGAATTTTACCTCAATAAAACCTTGCCGTATGTGTCGGCTAAGAAGCTCAACTCTCCCTACGCGGGGACGGAAATCCGCCTGTGCCGGTGGGACATTCCCCAAACGCGCTGTGTAGAAGCCGCTTCCGGCAACGACGCTTGCGACTTGTATAACATACAAACCACCGGTGCGTCGTGCAATTAAGAGGATCGTTATGAAAAATACAAAAAACAAACGTGGTTTTACCTTAGTGGAAATTCTAACAGCTGTTATTATTGTAGCCATTTTGACCGTCATGGCCATGCCGCTGTATGAAAAAACGATTGAACGCTCCCGCCTGGCCGAAGCGCGCACGATTATGAACCGTCTGCAAGCCGCCAAACTAGCAGCTATGGAAAATATGGGGTGCGACAGCTATAGCTCTTCGTCCACCCAGTGCCCCAAATTACAGCATTTAAATGTAGCGTTTACAACCGCCACGGGTACTAAATTTAGCACGAAAGATTTTACCTATTCGTTGGTATCTTCCACGTACCCCAACGGCATTTGCGCCAAACGCTTAACGGGTGACTATGCCGGCACTATTTTTGCTTATTACGGGTTACGGCAAGACGGTGGGGACGCAGTGTTTGCCTGTAAAGGCACCCATTGTGAAGACTACGGTTTTGACAACACGTCCAGTTTGTCGTGTACTTTTTAATGATGAAAGGAGTGAACTTGATGAAAATACTTACAAAACAAGGGTTCGTTAAATGGGGGGCTTGTTTGGCTGTGTGTGCAACGGCACTGCCTGCCTTGGCGGCCGACCCGACCAACGCCGTACAAATGGTCACATATTTCCCGGTGCCTTATGCCCGGTATAATAACATATATCCCCAATATAAACTGGATATCGGCACCAAAAGCGGCAGTTCGTTTGCCGTAGAGGCCGGCAAATCCGGCTGTGCGGACCCGACAACCTCCTTCAAGGCCAACACCGTCAATTTACGTAATATTTCGGGTTCCCCGGCTATGCGGGTTTCGCAAGATTTTAAAACAACTACGGCCAGCTTTGGGGATGTGGATGCAAACACCACTCCGTCCACATTCGGCCTGTCTTTTAAAGACTTTTATTTAAAAGGAACTTCCGGCCAAACTTTCCCCAAAATACATGCTAACGCATTGC
The DNA here is from genome assembly GCA_045129775.1 of Elusimicrobiaceae bacterium. Classification (GTDB taxonomy): domain Bacteria; phylum Elusimicrobiota; class Elusimicrobia; order Elusimicrobiales; family Elusimicrobiaceae; genus Avelusimicrobium. The sequence goes on along the minus strand of JBGUOO010000023.1, from coordinate 4,866 downwards.
AAACCGGCAGCCCCAGCCAAATTTATATGTTAAAAGGCACCTTGCCCTCGGGTTGCTCGTCAGGGCAAGTGGGGTGGGAATCCCTTACTTTTGATTCCACCAAAAAATATTTAGTTTGCTGTGACTTAGATGGGGGAAATTGTTCCCAATCGTGCCAAGGGTACGATAAGCAACCCAAAACCTGTAACGCCACCACCACGATTACCTCTTCGCTGGATTCCTCTTATACCGGGGGGCAAGTGGCAGGCACTTGGAATGATTCTTCCTGCGCCTGTAATTGTAACGTCACTTATACCGCCAGCATCAGCGGTCAAAGCGTGACCGGGGCCATCCGCCATGAACATAATGAAGTAGATGAGAGCAAAGATTACGACTATTGTGTGGAAAAATGCTGGAGCTACACCAACAACGGTACCGGCGGGTATGTAAAGTCTTGCATTGACAGCCAGTGGTATAATCCCATCACCCACAGTTATCAAACCGTAGGGGCTAAGTGGGATTATAGTTCCTGTACCTGTGATTGTGACGCTACTGACAGTGATTATACCAACAGTGGCAGTTATGCCTGCACACACAGATGTTCTTCCCATTACTACAACGGGAACGTATCCACCTGTAATGCCGGTAGCAGTAAAGGCTGGTCCTGGGATGACAGTGGGTGTGAGTGCGATTGCGGCAACTATAGCATTTATAAACAAAGCGGTTCCTTGTGTGCGGACCGTTGTGTAAGCGGCAACCCCAGCTATGCTACAGCGGCTAACGATTGCAAAGATACCGGTGGCACCTGGAAAGATGATTATTGGGGGAGCAGTTGCGGCTGTAACTGCGGTACCAAAGACGGGAAACCCAGAATTTTGGTAGGCACTAAATGCCAAGACCCCGCAGAATCATAAAAGCTAATTCTTCCTTTACCCCCGGCCCGGTGCCGGGGGTTTTTGTTGTTAATTGAAAACCCCACGCCAGGCATGGGGCTACGTAAAGGTGTTTACCGATAAACAGGTTGTTTTCAAACCAGGGTGTCATGCCCAAGAGTTTCTATCGGAAATCTTCCACGCTTGCCCTTCTTCCTCCCTTGCACAGGAAGTGCCCTGAAAGGGCGATGGAGGGGCAAAAAAGGTTTCTCTCATTATGGGGGGCCCCCTTTTGGCCTTCGGGCCATTTTCCCCGCAAGGGGGACAAGATACCGCTATCCCAAGAACACCCACATGAAAAAACCCCCGGGTTTTAAACCCGGGGGTTTTAGATTAGAGAGCGTGTTTATTTTTTGGAAACACGTTTTAATTCTTTGGTTAAGTCCTTCGGGGAGACGTTGCCCACTTTAAGCAACAACTCCATCACGTACGATTTGGGCTTTTTGGCATACGGGGCAACGGCTTTTTCAAGCGCTTTTGCACCCCACACAAAACTCACCGCTTCCCCCGGGTGGGTCAACAAGGGGTTCAAAAAGGCGGTGGCTTCCTCTTGCGTAAACCCGTTGGGGCCGGTTAAAAACTCCAGGGCTTCTTCATAGGTATATTGGCGCGTATGCAAGCGTTGGTCCACTACGGCGGCCAAAGCACGCAAGTAATACTGCCAAGCCAAAAAGAGCTGTTCTTCATCCGTTACAAAATAGCCGTTTTGGTTGGTCAGGCCCAGCGCGTAAAGCGTCCAGCCGTTGGCCAACGTGGGGGAGCCAAATAAGCGGCGCACGGCGTTTTTGACCATTTGGTTTTGGTAGTAACGCCCGGGCACTAATTCCTGGCTGATCAGCAGTTTATAGGCCGGTTCGTTAAAATCGCGCTTGAGCATTTCTTGCTGGGCTAACTGGTTACCTTGCGGCAAGCGCAACCAAAACACGCCAAACGCACGCGACGTAATATATAAGTGCTGGTACGAAAAATAACGGTCTAACGCGCGGATCGTCAGCGGGGCCGTGGAAGGCACGGCTTTGTTTTGTAACAAGCGCGAGGACAACGCCGCCGCCTGTTTGGTAAAATCTTGTTGCACTTTCTCAAGCGTAAAGGGAGATTCCAACTGGTTGGCGATGGCATAAAATTGGTTAGCCGTCGGCACGGTGTAAACCGGCTTGACGGGTTTTTTGTCCGCTTTTTTGGGTGCCGGCTCAGTTTGCGGAATTTCGTTTAAGCCATCCACCACAGTAATATCTTCTTCTTCGGCCGAAAGTTGGAACGGCAACAACGCATCAAATAAACGGTGCTGGGCTTGGTCCAATTCCTGTTCCAATTGTTTGGTAAGGACTTGGGGCTTATCGTTGATTTGGTAAATGTTTTGCAGAAAGCTGTAGTAATGGTCGTCCCCTACGCGCACGTCATCGGGGATGTTAATGCCCGGTTGAGAAAGCTCTTTAAACAAATCAAACAGTTGGCGTACGGACGCTTTGGCTTGCTGGACGGTTTTTTCGGCCTGGGCCACGTCGCGCGGGTCGTTGGAAAGGGCGGCCCCTTGCACAATGCGTTGCGCCACGTCATCAAACGCCAAATACGCAAAATAGGCTTTTTCCATGGCCAAGCGGGCCAGCTGGGGCGGAGCCTGCGTCAAATTTTCACGCGCCTGTTTGGCCACGGTGGGCAGCGCCGTTACACGGCCCAACAAATCGGTGCGTTGCTTGCGTGCATCCCCTTGGGGGACCAGCACCAAATCGTACACGGCATCTAACGCTTGGGCGTAGTAGAGCGGGTCGCGCGCAATGCGGTTTTGGTTTAATTCAAAAAGTTGGCGGTTTAACGCGTCGGACAACAACGTATATTCGGCCTGTTTGCTGGGCGAAAGCGTTTTAAAGTTGATTTGTTCTACCACTTTTTGCACGGCTTTAAAAGCTTGCAGAGCCTGGTCGTCGGTTTGGGTACTGCGGTCATTGAGCAAGTGGTTCCCGGCGGAAAAGCCCCAGCGGGTGGCTTCTTCCGGGAAGAAAAACGTAAGTACGGATGTATAACGCATAAATGCATCCTGCAGGGAGTTATCTTCCAAAATGGCACTAATGTTGCCGGATTCAAACCCCGTTTGTGCTTTTGCCGCCGGGGAAAGTGTAAAAAGCCCCGCGGCACATAAACCCAACAGTAATAATTTTTTATTCATTTTTTTCTCGTTATATAAATATGTATGCGGGCACAAAACCCGCACCTATATTTTATTGTTTACGGGGGTGCTTGTCAATCTGTTTTTAAGTAGAGGCGTACGCGGCAAGCGCCTTACGGGCAAACTTCCCATTCTGTCCGTAAATATGCTATAATAAACTATCGTTCGGGCCATTAGCTCAGTTGGTAGAGCAGACGCCTCTTAAGCGTAAGGTCGTGAGTTCGAGCCTCACATGGCCCACATTGTTTTGAAATCAAACAACCGGACGGATGGCGGAATTGGTAGACGCGTACGCCTTAGGAGCGTATGGTTCACACCGTGAGGGTTCAAGTCCCTCTCCGTCCATATTTTTCGGCCCGGCCGAATATAAGGAGAAGTAACATGTCTATTTTTAAAACTGCCCAAAGCGGGGAAGTAAAAACCAAACAACTATCCAAAGAAGGTTGCCGCGTTACCTTATCGGTAGAAACGGCCCCGGCTTTAATTTCCCGCTCGTTTCAAGATGCCGCCGTGCAAGTGCAATCGCGCGCGCAAATGCAGGGCTTTCGCGCCGGGAAAGTACCGCTGGACCTGGTCAAACAAAATTTTGCCGGGCATATTAAAGAACGCGCGCTGGACTTAGCCGTCAAAGCCGCTATCAACGCCGCCTTGGCCGATGCTAAACTTGATGCCGTGGCCGTGCCCACTTTAACCAAGGCCGATTTTAATTCGTTTGACGACGGAAAAGCCTTCACGTTTGAAATTGCCGTAGACGTTGCGCCCGAGTTTGACGTCACCGGCTACAAAGGCATTGAAATTGCCAAAAAAGCAGAAACTGCCACCGACAAAGATTTACAAGAAAATTTGGACCGCGTCTTAGATGCCAATGCCCGCTTGGAAAGCGCACAAGACGGCGCCGTCATTGACGATAAATGCTACGCCGTGGTGCACTACACCGGCAAGCGCAACGGCGCGGACGACTATAAACTGTCTGCCGACAGTGAGCTTATTGATATGTCCGCCCCGCAAACCATGACCGGCCTGGCGGACGCGATTAAAGGCCTCAAAAAAGGTGACGTCAAAGATTACGAAACCAAAGAGGGGAACGATACGCTTTCCTTCCACGTAACGGTGGACGATATCAAATACAAAAAAGTCCCCGCGCTGGATGACAACTTTGCCAAAGACATGGGCTTTGAAACCTTGGACCAACTTAAAACCAAAGTCAAAGAAAGTTTAGATGCCGAGGCCAAACGCACCGCCGAGCGCGACGTGGTCACCCAAATTGAAAACGCCCTCGTGGCCGCCAACAATTTTGAACTGCCACAAAGCCTGGTGGAAGAATATACCGAATCTTCCCTACATAACTTTGTGCACAGCATGACGCAATTAGACCCGCACAAACTAACGGCCGACCAACACAAAATGTTTGCCGAGCGCATCCGCCCCAGCGTGGAGAAAGACTTGCGCATTGGCTACATGATTCACGCCATTGCCAAGAAAGAAAACTTGCAAGCCACCGATAACGATTGGCAAACCGAGTTGGATAAAACCTTAGCCGAAAAGAAGAATGACGAAAAGCAAGTAAAAACTTTCTTCAACGAACGCAAGGACCAAATCATTGCCACGCTGACGGAACGCAAAGTGTTTGACTTCCTTAAAAAAGAAGCCAAATATAAGTAAGTTATTTTGGATAATCAAACCGCGGGGGGAAAACCTCCGCGGTTTTTTTCTGCCTAATTTGGGGCAATACGTTGTTGGCCCCTCGGGCGGATACCTCCGCCCTTCGGGCGCGTGCCGCCAGTATACCTT
>JBGUOO010000022.1:0-27477 GCA_045129775.1 Elusimicrobiaceae bacterium | reverse complement strand
CTCTCGGGGTTCTTTTCGCCTTTCCCTCGCGGTACTGGTTCACTATCGGTTGCCAGAGAGTATTTAGCCTTGGAGAGTGGTCTCCCCAGATTCTCACCGGATTGCACGTGACCAGTGATACTTAGGTACTCGCTAGGAGGTCTTCAGTTTTCGTTTAAGGGACTATCACCCGCTATGGTTGGACTTTCCAGACCATTCAACTAACCGTTAACACATTCCATATCGCAAGCCCTGCAACCCCAACCCACGCACACTGCACACTTGGTAATGTGCACTGTGCGGGAGTTGGTTTAGGCTGTTCCCGTTTCGCTCGCCACTACTCAGGGAATCTCGTTGATTTCTTTTCCTGTAGGTACTGAGATGTTTCACTTCCCTACGTTGTCTCCTATCACCCTACCTCTAGGCCCGAAGGCTTAGCCTTTAAGTGATGGTTTACAGGCTCTCACCTGTAAGGGTTCCCCCATTCAGAAATCTGCGGATCAAAGGATATTTGCTCCTACCCGCAGCTTATCGCAGCTTATCACGTCTTTCATCGACTTCTGGCACCAAGGCATTCACCATACACCCTTGTAGCTTGACCATATTCTTTAATCTTACAGATTTGGAATATAGCCTATAAATGCTAGATAATTGCTTATCTAATAGATAACCATTAACTCTCGTTAATTGGTTGCTTAATTGTGTAAGTGTAAGTATATTTTTATCACATATCAAATATACAAACGCTTGGCTTTTCTAAAATATAGTATCATTCCCTTTGCTACCCACCGTTTGGTTTTATAAACCGCCCGGCTACTGGAGTCTTACAAGAGACGAGTGACTATAAGTTATCTGATTTTCAAAGAACTACAAATTTGACGCAACATTTATTTTGATTATCTGGTAAAAGTTGGTGGAGCTGATCGGGATCGAACCGACGACCTCCTGCTTGCAAAGCAGGCGCTCTCCCAACTGAGCTACAGCCCCTTAATAAGTTTACCGTGGGCCCGGAAGGGATCGAACCTTCGACCTCACGCTTATCAAGCGTGCGCTCTAACCAGCTGAGCTACGAGCCCAGGATATCAAACTTTACTCTAAGAGCCCTAAGCTCTATATTCATGTGCGAGTGGCCGACTTGAAACAACTAACTTCTTACGAAGTACCAGCTAAAAGACCGACCTATTCTACCTTCCGAAGAAAATAGAATAAAGGAGGTGATCCAGCCGCACCTTCCGGTACGGCTACCTTGTTACGACTTCACCCCAATCACCAATCACAACTTAGGACCCAGACGACCTGGATACTTCTGTTGCAATTGACTTTCGTGGTGTGACGGGCGGTGTGTACAAGACCCGGGAACGTATTCACCGCAGCGTGCTGATCTGCGATTACTAGAGATTCCGGCTTCATGTGGGCGAATTGCAGCCCACAATCTGAACTGGGGCACAGTTTAGGGATTGGCTCCACCTTACGGTATTGCTGCCCTCTGTCTGTACCATTGTAGTACGTGTGTAGCCCTGGACATAAAGGCCATGATGATTTGACGTCATCCCCACCTTCCTCCACGTTATCCGCGGCGGTCTCCTGAGAGATCCTATTGCTAGGCAACACAGGATAGGGGTTGCGCTCGTTGCGGGACTTAACCCAACATCTCACGACACGAGCTGACGACAACCATGCAGCACCTCGGCTGGCTCCCTTGCGGGTCAGCTCTACTTTCATAAAGCTTACCACCAGTCGTTCGAGCCCAGGTAAGGTTTTTCGCGTAGCGTCGAATTAAACCACATACTCCACCTCTTGTGCGGGTCCCCGTCAATTCCTTTGAGTTTTAACCTTGCGGCCGTACTCCCCAGGCGGATAACTTAATGCGTTAGCGGCGTCACGGAAGGGGTCGATACCTCCCACAACTAGTTATCATCGTTTACGGCTAGGACTACCGGGGTATCTAATCCCGTTTGCTCCCCTAGCTTTCGCACTTGAGCGTCAGTAAAGGCCCAGAAATCCGCTTTCGCCACCGGTGTTCCTCCTAATATCTACGCATTTCACTGCTACACTAGGAATTCCGATTTCCTCTGCCTCACTCAAGAATGCCAGTTTCCGTTGCAGTTTCTGGGTTGAGCCCAGAGATTACACAACAGACTTAACATTCCGCCTACGCGCGCTTTACGCCTAGTAATTCCGAGTAACGCTTGCCACCTACGTCTTACCGCGGCTGCTGGCACGTAGTTAGCCGTGGCTTATTCGTGAGGTACCGTCATTTTTTTCTTCCCTCACAAAAGGAGTTTACAATCCGAAAACCTTCGTCCTCCACGCATCGTTGCTGGATCAGGCTTGCGCCCATTGTCCAAAATTCCCCACTGCTGCCTCCCGTAGGAGTAGGGCCCGTGTCTCAGTGCCCTTGTGGCCGGTCGCCCTTTCAGGCCGGCTATCCGTCGTAGCCTTGGTAGTCCGTTACACTGCCAACTAGCTGATAGAATATAAGACCATCTCCAAGCGATAAATCTTTGATAATAAAAAGATGCCTTTTCATTATGTTATGGGGTATTAGCAATCCTTTCGGACTGTTATTCCCCACTCAGAGGTAGGTTTCTTATACATTACTCACCCGTCTGCCACTAAACTTAATCTATAGCAAGCTACAAATTAAGTCCCGTTCGACTTGCATGTGTTATGCACGATGCCAGCGTTAACTCTGAGCCAGGATCAAACTCTCCATTAAAATTATTTATCTTTAAACTCATAGAGCTTAAAGACAAACAATCGTTAACAGTGAGCTGTTGACTTTTGACTCTTACTTGTTTGAATTAACTTGGTGTCTTATTTTTAAAGTATAAGACTTAACTTATGAGCTTTTGAACTGTTTTGCCTTGCGGCGCTGTCATTTCAAATCGCCCATTCGCACATTGCTGTCAAATTTTCAGAGAGCGAAACTTCCCCACTGCTTTTTTCTGCTTTGAAAAAAGCAAGGAAAGTTTATCTTCATCTTCTTCGTAGCACTCATTTGCTACAAAGATATTATAGCAAAATCTTTATGGATTTGTCAAGCATTTTTTTAGAACCTCTAAAACAGCGGCTTGTTCATCCTTACTACACTACTAGTTTAGCATATTTTTTAAAGTTTGTCAAGCATTTTCTTGCAAATCTTTACGGCCTGCTAAAAACGGCTTAGGGTACTGCTAAATGTTTACCTTATATATACTTGGTGATTATTCACGCAAGTCACGGCTGCTAAGAGCCAAAGGGTTCAGGTAAACTATATATTGGTTATAAGACTAACTTGACCCGCTGGCCTCAGCCCATCGTTTGTACCTTATATTATATGTTAGGTGATGTTTCGGTGCAGGAAAGTTTTCTGCTTACAACTTTGTTAAAGATGTTTGTTGCTTATTAAAGATCAATTCCAACTACATATATAGTCTAGCAAAAAAGGGGCAGAAAAGTCAAGTCCCATTTTTTCTTATTTTTCAAAAATTTGAAAAAGGGCTTGAGAATTTTGCTCGGAAACAAATCCGTTTTTGTTTCCTTATATAATTAGTATAGCAGTTTTTTAAACTTTTGTCAACATTTATTTTCCCCGTCGGGAAAATGTAACTATTTGATAAATTTTCAAAAAGCTTGTGCATTTTTTGCGTTGCGTTTTATGCACTTAAACTGCGCTACTGATTACACATATAAGTATAGCAAATTAAAATAATTTTAGCAAGAAATATTCAATCCACAACTATTTTTTGCCACGAACAACTAGTACGGGATCTCGTAATACCATCCACTATAACCATCATGTACAGGCGTTTTAGAGGTATTTAACAATTCCGAGCACCACTTATCCGTAGAACTCCTTGCAATACAAATTAATTTGTCATTTAATGCTGGCTCATCGGGCCAAGCTAAACGATAAGCAATTCCTCTCCCATTACTGCATGAAAATTTCCCCGTTCTCAGGCACGCAATTACTTGTACAATTCTACCAACTCTATTAAGCTCAATTTGCCAGTTATCATTTGCACGCATAGCATCAGAAGATGCAAGGGAGCCAATACTGCCTGCTTGTCTTAACGGTAAAAAATCAAAATCAATATCTAACTCCGAAAATTTATCCGCATATACTCCGTTGGCTAAATAATATACTTTTTGGGCATGAGCAATAGACCGGACCGCGGTCATCAATTGAGTCATTTTGCTTTTTTCCACCGCTTTTTGATATTGCGGCACGGCGACCGCCGCCAAAATTCCGATAATTAAAACTACGACCAACAACTCAATTAACGTGAATGCCGCTTTTGAGCAAAAACAGCCTTGTATTGCATTTTTATTCATTAGGTATATCCCTCCGTTTATATAGGTGCTATCCCCACTATATCAAAAAAAAAAAACAAATCAAGGCCCTTCCAGCAGCGGCATGTCCGCGCGTTACGTTTACCGTCAACATTGAAGTTTGCGACCGCGAGAGGCACAGCAGTCCATAAAAAGTCCGCGCGGGTGTGCACGAAGAAAGCTACTTACCCAAGGCGCGGGCAAAGGCCGGTCCGGCGCGGACCAAAAAAAGAAAGGCCCGCGCCGTTGCCGGCGCAAACCTTCTTTTGTTTTTTGTACCCGTTTTATGTTTTATTACCCCAATAATTGAGGTAAATCTATTGCAACATGTCCCCTTATAAAAAGGAGACCCCGCCAACTTTTACGTTAGGCGGGGATGTTATGAAACAAACAAAGATTTTATTTTATCATGCCCACCCAACACAGCGAGGACCAAGCCAATTAGCTTGGTTAAAATACTCGTTATGCGGAATGTTCATAATAATGAGTTGTTGCATATAAGTAGTGTAACATATTTTGCAAAAAATAACAAGAAATGTTATTCTTAATATATGGAACTCAATACGCTACTGAAAAATACTTCGCGCAGTTTGTATTTAAGCGTAAAAATGTTGCCGCCGCCTATCCGGCCTGCGTTTGGCCTTGCCTATTTATTATGCCGCTACGCCGACACCATTGCCGATACCGCCTTGCTTCCCGCGCCGCGCCGGCTTTATTGGGTAGAAAAGTTCCCCCAGTTGGTGCGCGAAGAAAACACTGCCGAACAAGAAACGCTTGCGCGTGAACTTTCCGGCACCAGCGATAACCCGTACGAGGCCGCCCTCATCACCCATTTGACCGATTGTTTAACCGCCCTTAAAAAAATTGACCCGGCTTTAAAACCTTATATATATGACGTGGTGCAAGCCGTGTGCGAGGGAATGAAAATAGATTTAACCACTTTCCACAGTGACGGTGGCGGCGCGCCTGCCGCGTTTAACACCCCGCAAGAGTTGGCGCTTTACTGCCGTTTAATGGGCGGGAAACCGGGCCTGTTTTGGAGCCGGCTTATTTATCACACCGAGGCCGTAAAATTGCCGAAAGAAACTTTTTTTGAACTCGGTGAAAAAATTGGCGACGCTTTACAAATCGTCAACATTTTACGCGATTTGCCTAAAGACATTCAAAACGGCCGCTGTTATTTCCCGCGCACGGATTTGCATGATTTTAATTTAACCCCCGCCGATTTAAAACTGAAAAAATACTCCAAAAAATTTGCACCTATCCAAAAAAAATGGACCCAATGGGGCACCGAAAATTTGCAACACGCCGCCACCTATTACAATGCCATCCCCAAGCGGGCCTGGCAGGTGCGCGCCGCCGTGGCATGGCCCATGTTGTGGACGGCTGACACATTCACAAAACTTGGCAAAACGCCCGATTTATTAAACGCCAAAAAGCGTGTAAAAATTTCGCGCGCGCGGGTATATTTTACGTTACTAGTTACGCCATTTATCTTGCTGAGTAACCATTTATTTACCGCGTGGATGCAACACAAATTAAAAAAATTACCCTAAGTCTCTTCAAAAAAGCTATACTATAGCGTATTTGTTCCTCCTGTTTGTTTGTACCCGCAACCAAAAGGAGCCGTATTTATGTTGGAATCTTTCTCTCAAATAGTAGCCTTTATTAACGATACGTGCTTAGGCTATGTTCTTATCGCCGCGCTGATTATATCGGGCGTGTATTTTACCTTTGCCACCCAGTTTGTGCAATTTGTCCGCCCGAAAGAAATGCTTAAACTGATGCTGGGTAGCGACGAGCGCGCCAAAGGCAAAGGCAAAATTTCCCCTTTTCAAGCGTTTGCGATTAGTACCGCCTCGCGCGTGGGCACCGGCAACATTGCCGGGGTGGCCATTGCCATTACCGTGGGTGGGCCGGGGGCTATTTTTTGGATGTGGCTCATTGCCGTTTTTGGGGCAGCCAGTGCCTTTGCCGAAAGTACCTTAGCGCAAATTTATAAAGTAAAAACCGGCAAAAACTTCCGCGGCGGGCCGGCCTATTATATCCGCACCGCGTTAAATAATAAGCCGCTTGCTATCGCCTTTGCGATTAGTTTAATTACGACATTTGGGTTTGTGTTTAACTCGGTACAATCTAACACCATTGCCCAATCGTTGCAAACTACTTTTGACATGGACCCCTTACTTTCCGGGTTACTATTAGCGGCACTTGCGGCCTTAATTATCTTCGGCGGTTTAAAACGCATTGCTAAATTTTCAGCGTTCATTGTGCCTGCGTTTGCGCTTGCCTATATCGGCATTACACTTGTGATGATGATGCTCAACATTACCCGCTTGCCGCATGTGTTGGGGCTGATTATTTCCGACGCGTTTAGCTGGCAAAAACTCCTGGCCGGCACCTTAGGCGCTACCATTATGACAGGTGCCCGGCGCGGCTTATTTTCCAACGAGGCCGGTATGGGCTCCGCCCCCAACGCGGCCGCCACGGCGCATACGTCTCACCCGGTCAAACAAGGTTACGTGCAGGCGTTTAGCGTATTTGTGGACACACTGATTATTTGTAGCTGTACCGCTTTTATTGTGCTACTGGCCGATTACACCCGGTTCCCCGGGCTGGAAGGCATTGCGCTTACACAAGCGGCTTTAACCAGCGAACTGGGCCCGTTTGGCAATTACTTTATTTCGGCCAGTGTGCTGCTCTTTGCGTTTACATCTATTATCGGCAACTATTATTACGGGCAAGCCAATGTGGAATTTTTAACGCGCAAACGTTGGGTAATGGCGCTGTTCCGCACATTGGTGTGCGTGATGATTTTGCTGGGCGCCGTGATGCAACTAAAACTGGCGTGGGGGCTGGCCGATTTGTGCATGACGTTTATGGCGCTGATCAACATTTACGCTATTTTAAAATTACGTAAATTTGTACTGGCCGCGCTGGTGGATTACCGCCGCCAAAAACGCCGCGGCAAAGATCCCGTGTTTGGCCCGTATAACGTACGGCGCATCAAACAAGCCGAAGCCTGGGTGGAAGAACCCGAGTGGTAAACCCTTAACACCTTTTTAGGCAGAAAAATAAACCCCCGCGTACCAATTCGGGGGTTTAGCTCATTCGTGTCATTAGTATGACTCCATGTTCCTATTTCCTAAGGATGGAACCTCTCCGGGTCTTCACGCAATCGGCACTCACGCAGTGAACGCACAACTGCAACCAAGGAGCAAGCCCGTTTCCTAAGTACTAATAGTTATTATTATAATAAGAGTTTTTCTAAAAATTTCAAGACCCAATTTTTACATACAAGAGGTTTCCTTCCCGCTCACGCCTAGCCTGACACCAAATTTCTTACCAAAAATCTACCTGTTTCACACCTAGAAAAAAGTTCATTTTTGATTGCAAAACCCGATACACAGCATACGTCGTAACCTCACGAGTGTACGTAAGCGAAAATCGGCGGTTTAGGGCTTAAATTTGGCAAATGGTTGCCCAGAAAACGAGTAGGGTTTTCAAATACATACCGTGTTTGAAACCCTACCGTTACAAAGTTACATCGCTGGGAAATCTTTTTTTATTTTTCTTTGCTTTTCTTCTTCATTTCTTTCCAAACTGCAAGTGCCTCGTCTGGGTTTGCCACTTTCACATCCCCAAACACATGCGGGTGGCGGTAGTGCAGTTTATCATAAAGGCCCTGTATCACGTCATCAATGGTAAAAAGCCCTTCTTCTTTGGCAATTTGCGCGTGCAAAAGAACCTGTAACAAAACGTCGCCCAGCTCTTCTTTCATATTTTCGGCATCTTTTTTCTCTATGGCAGAGACCAGTTCCTCACTCTCTTCGCGCAAATTTTTAATTAAACTTTCGTGCGTTTGTTTTTTATCCCACGGGCACCCGTTCGGGCCGCGCAAAATAGCAAAGGTTTCCACCAAATCCGCAAAATTATTTTTCATTGTGTCCCCCGTCAAAAAATGTTATACAATTATTATATGAAAAAATTTTCCATTCTCTTTTTTGTGTTCTTTTGTTTTTCCCTTGCCGCACGCGCTGAAATGAGCGTTGTGCGTATAGACGGTAATAAAATTTATTTAGACACTTCCGACGAAAAAACCGCCCTTACCAAAGGTTCCACGTTTAAAGTAATTGTATCGTCTGAAAAGTTAACCAACCCCAAAACGGGTAAAAACTTGGGCGAAATTTACAAATACTCTGCCGTCGGTACGATTACCGAAGTACAACCTCTTTACGTCGTAGGAGAACTGAAAAACACCACCGGCGTAAGCGTGGGCAAAACCGCCGTGTTGGAAGATATCAAACCGGCCGCTGTTCCCGCCAATATTGCGGCCCCACAAGAAACCCCCATTTCCACGCGCACTAAAATTACCTATAACCCGATTGAACAAACCGTAATCAGTATAACGCAGGCGGATATCACCGCCGACGGTGCCAAGAACATTATTACCCTTTCGGACAAAAACGAAGTAACCGTTTATTCCCGCGGCGCCAAAGAAACCCTAAAAGAAGAAATGCGCTTTGCCTTACCCACGGGCAAAAAAGGGATTACGATCTCGGCCGCGCCCGTCAAAGCGGGCTTAGCCCAAATTTTTGTAACGGTTTACAACCAAGAGCGTAGCCAACTTTCCACTCTCGTGCTGGAAAATAACAACGGCAAGCTGGAAAATACCGCCACCCTGCCGTATTTTGTCAAAGAACTCGGTTGCGGCAGCACCAAAAAAGTATGGGGCCAAAAACCGTTTATCTTGGGCATCAATCCCGGCAACGCGCACGAAATTGTGTTTGAGAAAAACAAATTTGTAGCCAGCGCCGCCAGCTTTAATACGCGCCATAACTTTATAGAAGGGCTCAATTTTTACCCCGTGGAAAAGACTGGGCAAAACAACCTGATTACCACCTATTCTAACGGTACCTTACGTATGATGCTGGCCAACGGTAAACGCGTCGAAAGTAGAGATTATTTCGGCTCTACCCCCTTGCGTATGCAATACAAACAAGAAATTTTGAAGTTTTATCCGTCTATCCAAGTGTTTGGGCAACCCGGCCATGCTACCATCGCCGCGGTGGAAAACACCACCAAACTGGGGCTGCTGAGCGAAACGTTCGGTTCGTACCAAAACGGGAAAATCCACTTTTTAGATTACGAAAAAGGCCGCCTAAAAGTGACCGACACGGTAACCTTAGACGGCGTCCTTTATGACACCGCCTGCACGGACACGGCCATTTTAACGGCCGAGGCCCTTTCCGACGGGACCAGCACCGTGGTAGAAATTTTAAAATAACTGAGGAGAAAACCTGTGGCACAATCAACACAAAAAATTGACGTTTTAGACAAAGGCTTTGTACGCCTGATTGACTTTATGGGCGGTGACGACCGCGCCGTGCAAGCCGCGCGTGTATCGTTCGGCGCCGTATCCAAAGGGCCGGAGCAAGACAAACGGCTCATTAAATACTTAATGGAGCACGCCCACCATACGCCGTTTGAACACTGCTATTTTCAATTTCACATTTGTTGCCCGATTTACGTGGCACGCCAATGGATGCGCCACCGCTGGGGCTCTTATAACGAAGTCAGCGCCCGCTATACCGAAGTAAAAGACGAGTTTTATATCCCGCAGTCGTTCCGCGGACAAGATACCAAAAACAAACAAGGCTCGGTGGCAACGTCCAGCCTGGACCAAGCCGCGCTTCGCAAAATTTACGAAGACAGTATTGAAGCCTCGTACGCCGCCTATCACAAGCTGATTGAAGCCGGCGTTGCGCGTGAAATGGCCCGCGGGGTACTGCCCGTTTGCCAATATACGCAATTTTACTGGAGTGTCAACGCGCGCAGTTTGTTCAACTTTTTATGTCTGCGTACCGACGCACACGCCCAGTACGAAATCCGCGTTTATGCCAACGTCATTGCGGATATCGTCAAAGAAAAAATGCCGTGGGCATGGGAAGCCTTTGAAGCGTTAAACAAACAGCTTCCGCTCGGTGGCGCATAAGCAAATTTTGGGGGAAACGCTATGAGAGTGTTGGGGATGATTATGGCGGGCGGTAAAGGCGAACGCCTCTACCCGCTGACCAAAGACCGTTCTAAACCGTCGGTACCGTTTGGCGGCAAATACCGCATTGTAGATTTTGTACTGTCCAACTTTATTAACTCGGGCATTTTTTCGTCTTATGTGCTGGTGCAATATCTCTCCCAAAGTTTAATTGAATATTTGCGTACCACGTGGCGCACCGAAGGCATTGTGGCCGACCACTTTTTAACGTGCGTTCCCCCGCAAATGCGCCTGGGCGAAATTTGGTACCGCGGCACGGCCGATTGTGTGCGCCAAAATATCAATTTAGTAAAAGATTTTGCCCCCGATTTGGTGGCTATTTTCGGCGCGGACCATATCTACCGCATGGACGTGCGGCAGATGATTGATTTCCACGTGGCCCACAAGGCCGACGTTACCGTGGCCGCCAACACCGTGCCCTTGCAAGCCGCTACCGCATTTGGCGTACTGGGCACCAATACGGACGGGCGCATTGTAGAATTTAACGAAAAACCCGCCAAGCCCGCCTGCATCCCCGGCGACCCGAAACACGCCTACGCCTCTATGGGCAACTATATTTTTAATACCGATACACTTTTGCAAGTGTTGCAAAAACGCTTTGCCGATACGCCGGCCTTAGATTTTGGCAAACATATTTTGCCCAAAATTTTGACCGATTACCGCACGTATGCGTATAACTTTCAAAGCCAAAAATTGCCCGGCGGCAAACCGTACGAAGAGCCCGGCTATTGGCGCGACGTGGGCACCATTGAATCTTTTTGGCAGACCAATATGGACCTGTTGGGCCCCAAACCCAAGTTGGACCTCAACAACCCCAAATGGCCCATCAGCACCACGTTGCACCGCGTGCCGCCCACCCAATTTTTAGGCGGCAGTGTGACCAACTCCATGATTGGCGACGGGTGTGTAATTAGCCCCAAAGCCAAAATTAAAAATTGTGTGATTAGCGACAGCGTAATCATCGGCGAAGGCGTTGAAATGGAAGGGTGCGTGATTATGGATAATTGCGAAATTAAGGCCGGGTGCAAACTCAAAAAAGTGATTATGGACCGCTTTAACACGATTGCCGCCAAACAAACTATTGGGTTAGATTTGGAAAAAGATTCGCAAAAGTATTATATTGACCCGTCGGGCATTATTGTCATCCCGCGCGGCAAAAATAAGTTTTAATGCAAGCACACATTTTTTATAACACCGCCGTTCCCAAGTACCTGCGCCGTACCGGCCTTTACAGGCGCGCGCTGGAAAAAGGACTCAAAAAATTCGCCCGGCAAAATATAGAAGTAAATGTGATTTTTGTGGGCGAAAAAGAAATTTTGCGCGTGAATAAACAATACTTAGGGCATAATTACGTAACGGACGTGATTTCGTTTAATAACGAGTGCCCGCCTATACTGCCGCCCGGCGAGCCATGGGGATTTGGCGACATTTTTGTCTGCTACCCGGTGGCGCGCAAAAACGCCAAAAAGTTTAACCACACCATTTTGCAAGAAATGCTGATGTACGTCACGCACGGCGCGCTTCACTTATCGGGCATGGACGACCATGAACCCGCCGACCGCGCAGAAATGGACAGACAGGCCGAAAAAATTATTAAAGATGTGCTTAGTACAAAAAACCTTTATTGCTAACCCATGTATTAACAGGGGTGGTCCCTGTTTCCATAGCACAAATTTGATAATTTAAATCGTCCGCTGTAACAGCAGAACCTTTATATCCTTGTAGAGCAAAACAATATGTATTTCCTTTATAAGAAGTGGTACCATGTGGCAAATAAATAGTATATTCTAAAAAGGTTTTCCCATCTCGAAAAATACGGCAAGAAGCCTCTCCGTGAACTAAGAGAGAACATAAACCCCACGAAGTATTATAATAACATGAAGACGACGTTTTTCGTTTTTCTTCTGTATTACAACTTGTATCTGTAATTTCTGTTAATTCAATATCTAGTACATAAGCATCTGCCGTATATGTCCCGTTGGACAAATAATATATTTCCATTGCCTTAGCTAATGAAGTAGCCATGGTCTTGGCTTGTATATAACGGTTTCGCCACACCGCTTTTTGATATTGCGGCACGGCCACCGCCGCCAATATACCAATAATTAAAACTACTACCAACAATTCAATCAGCGTAAAACCGCCTTTAAAACCACTTTCTTTCATACCGCGTACTCCCCTATTTATACAAGATTATATTTGCGTATACCTCAATATAACAAAAAAAAAAAACAAATCAAGGGCTTTCCAAGCCACGGAGTTCCGCGCGGACCATTTACCTTAACTCTTCTAGTCAGTGTCCGCGAGAGGTTGCGACAGCCGGGGCGGCAACTTCCGCGGCTACCATTTATCGTTAATGTGTAAGTTAGTGACCGCGAGAAGCACAGTCCCCACAAAAGGCAACAAAAAAGCGCCCGTTAAAAAGCGGGCGCCCCTCGTTCAAACAGTAATTTTTACTCTTTATCGTTTTCTATCATATGGCGGAACGTTTCATCATGCAGGGAACTGTCCGTACTGGCAAACGCGGCTTGCGTTTCCTGTGTGCCCGAGTGAATACCGGCCGGTTTGTTAATAGAAATATGCGCATATAATTTGCGAATAGACGGATAAATTTTCTTAAACGCGGCCACAATGCGCGGGTCAAAAGACTCACCGGACTCGCTTAAAATATACTCATACGCTTCTTCGGTTTTCCACGCCATTTTATACACGCGGAACTGGCACAGCGCGTCAAACACATCCGCCACGGTTATAATGCGCGCTTCCAGCGGGATTTCTTCGCCTTTGAGGCCATTGGGGTAGCCTTTGCCGTTCCATTTTTCGTGGTGATAAAGGCTCATTTTGTGGGCAATTTTAAGCACTTTTGAGTGGGCCCCTTCCAAAATGCGCCCGCCGTAAACGGTGTGCGATTTCATAATCTCAAATTCTTCGGGCGTCAGTTTGCCGGGCTTTAACAAAATGTTATCGGCCAGTGCCACTTTGCCAATATCGTGCAAGGGGCTTGCGTTTTTAATGAGCTCGGAATCTTTTGTACCCATGCCCAGGGCACGCGCCAGCAAATAAGAAATAATGCTAATGTTTTTAAGGTGCGCACGCGTATCTTGCTGGTCGCGATATTCGGCCGTAACGGCCAGGCGGTAAATCGTTTCCAACTGCGCCACGTGCACGTCTTGGTATAGTTTGGCAATTTCAATGGAACTACCCGCCAACGTAGCCAAGAGTGTCAAAATGCCTTCGTCGTTTTTATCAAACGGAGTTCCGTCTGCTTTGTTAGCCACTTGAAACACGCCCAGCACTTTGCCCGAGTTGTTTTTGAGCGGTACGGCCAGCATGGTGTGGGTGCGGTAATCGGTCACCATATCCACATCCATGGAAAAGCGCGGGTCCTCATATGCATTGGGCAAGTTAATCACTTCCCCGGTACGGGCCACGATAGACACCGCGTTATTACCGTCTAGCGGAACGCGGATTTCGGTATGCTCTAAGCCGCGCCCTTGCGCAATTTTGGACCACAGTTCGTTTTTTTCCAAATCTTTTAAATAAATGGTACAGCGACCCACATCCAACATAGCCGCAATTTGTTGGGCAATAATATCTAAAAGTTTATCTAAACGGATTTCGCCGGACGTGCGGGTGCCAAACTCCACCAGGAGTTTGAGTTTCTGCTCGGCGGATAACTTGTTGCTCGGTTGAAAGTATTGCATCTCTTACCCATTTAGCCTAGCCAGATGGTGCGCCTGTGCGGCGGGGTAAAAGCGGCGTAAATAAAAATTTGTTTCCAGTTCCGCCCACCCGCTTAACACAACAATATTTCGCGTTTGATACTGCGCCGCGGTACGCACGGCTTGCATATTATACACTGGCGCGCGGGTCCCTTTAATAAACCCATAACCCGCAGGCGCTATGCAAGCGTCCTTATACCCACACTGTACCAAATTTTTCTTAAAAAGTGTTTGCAAAATTTCCCACGCGGCTTGCTCAGCAGCGCCAGGCCCCCCTCCTAAAGCGCCGGGCATCAACAGCACCGGCTTTTGCCAGTGTTTAGCGTCCGACGGTTTTTTAGGCAATATGTCCGTTACAAATTTAATGCTTTGGGCAAAACGGGCGGCTTTTTCTTCCCACGTGTTAAACCCGCTAAACAACTGCGGTGCCTGCTTTAAAAAATGGTAAACATCTATGCTGTCTGTAAGCAACGGCAGTTTGCCCCCCGCTGTTTCTTCGTGCCGGGTAATTAGCCCACGTACAATTTTACGGGCACGTTGCACATCCCCGTATATATATTCAAACAGCCCGCACGCCGTGTTACTCCAAACAGTTACCCGGTGTTTTTTAGCCGCCGTTTGATACACACTTTGTGCCAAAGAAGGCAATAAAAATTGAGCTTCTAACGACGGCAAATAAATTAGTGTCGGGCGGGTTTTAGCTTCGGCTTTAAAAGGGGGCTCTACCCGCGTGGGTAAAATTTCCAGTGCGTGTTTTAGCCAGGCAAAATCTGCCATATATGCCAGCAAATGCAATAAATCCGTACGGCGTAAAAATAGTCCTATACGCACCAGCCCGTAAAATAAACGCGGCGAAGTTTCGCGCCGGCGCAAAAAAGCAAACAACGTGGGCGGGAGTAAATGTAAATTCAACCGGCGGCGCAGTTCCAGCACGTGTTCACGGGTGGGGATTTGCCCGGGGCAAACGGCCTCACACCGCCCGCAAAGCGTGCAAGAAGTAACTAATTTTTCCAATTCTTTGCTATTTTTTTTGGCTTTTAATTTTCCTTCCAATAATAAGCGAAGCGCCTGGTTACGCGCACGCGGGGAGTTGCTTTCTTTAGGGTCGCAAGCATACGCGGGGCACACCGGGGCACACATCCCGCAACGGTTGCAGAAACAAACCGAGTCATACACACTACGCACCCCTAAGGGAGTATGTAAAGAAAATAATTGTTTTTTAGGCGCACGGAGCATGGTTTTCTCCTTTAAAAGCACAAATCAACCGGGCCCATACTTCGTTGCCGGGGGCTAACTCAAACACCCCGGGCTTGGGCGGCTTTTGGGCGTTTGCAAATACTTTAAACGTCAGCTGTGTTACCAGCCCCAGAGTCCCTTGCGAGCCGGCCCACAACCGCACCAGCGGATACCCAGCCGCATTTTTAGTCAGTTTCCCGCCGTAACGCACGTAAGAGCCGTCTGGCAGCAGGGCCTCTATCCCGGTTACGTGTGCATAAAATTGCGGTAAAATCCCCGAGCAAAACACCCCGCCCAGTGTACCTTTTTGCACAGGCAATATACTATGCACGCCGGCTTTTTTAAGTGCCCGCGCCAACGTGGTTAATTCCACCCCCGCTTGTGCGGTAACGATATAATTGGCCGTGTCAATTTCCACAATTTTCTGTAACGTCTTGGACGATAAAAGCGGCCGGACTGTTGTTTTCAAATGCGTATTATGCCCCGCTACCGCAAACGGCGTTTGGGTTTGGTTCCAAGTAATAATTTGCGTTTGTAAGGTTTTTATTTCGGCGGGTAACGGCTGCGCCGCGCGGGCTTTTTCGGTAAAGCGACAAGGCAAAATTTTAAGGGGGTTGGCTAAATTGTTAGGGTCTAAGGCGCGTTTGATTTTTTGTAACGTGTTTAACGTGTCCGCATCGTATTGATAAGCCATCAACGCCCGTTTTTCCACGCCTATACCATGTTCGCCGGATAAAGTACCCTGCGCGTCCACACACGTTTTTAAAATTTGGTTTAGTGCGCGCGTAGCATGGAGTGTTTGCAACTTATTACGCCCGTCAAATAAAATATGCGGATGAAAGTTGCCGTCCCCCGCGTGAAAAAGCAAACTGGCTTTTAGTTTATTTTCGGCTAAAATTTGTTGCACCCGCGCCAACGCGCCGGGCAATTCACTGCGCGGCACGGTACCGTCTCCCACCATGACATTGGGTGCTAAACGGGCCATAGCCGCATACGCACTGCGCCGGCCCCGCCATAAACTTTCGCGTTCTGCATCTGTTTGGGCGGCAATAAATTTTTGCGCCTTATGTTCTAAACAAATTTGAGTAAGCACGCTTTGTTGTTTTTTAATTTGCGCGGGCGTGCCGTCTAACTCCAAAATTAAAAGCGCTTGTGCGGCGGGGTAGCCGGCGCGCGAAAACTCTTCTACCGCTTGTGTGGTAGTTTTATCCATCGCTTCCACACAGCGCGGAACAATGCCATGGGAAACCAAATCACTGACCGTTTGCACACTGGCCTGTAAAGACGGGAATGTAACCAAAAAAGTTTGAATATGCTTGGCCACCGGCAAAATTTGTACCGTCAACCGGGTAAATACCCCCAACGTACCTTCACTACCCGCCAGCAAACCCACTATATCCGGCCCGCCGTTTTGGCGCGAAAGCGCTACTTGCGTTCCATCTGCCAATACTACTTGGGCCGCCAATACATGGTCCAGTGTGCCGCCGTATTTTAGGCAGCGTGCCCCGCTGGCGTTTTGGGCTAAATTGCCCCCCAGTGTGCACGAGCGCGTGCTGGCCGGATCGGGCGCGTAAAAATAACCCAGCGGCGCCAAAGCATCCTGCAAATCCGCAGTAATAACACCGGGCTCCACCACGGCAAAACCTGCGCGCGTATTGATTTCCAAAATATGGTTTAAAGCCGTTAAATTTAAAATAACGCCGCCTTGTAACGCCACACAACTGCCGGCATGATTGGTGGCACTGGCACGGGGAACAAACGGGATTTTATAACGCGCTAACACACGCACCACCGGGGCTACCTGGTCCACGTGTTGGACCAAAACTACCGCGTCCGGCCGGGTACGGGAAAGGGAACAATCGTAGGCATATAAAGACAAGGAAAGTTCATCCGTCAGCACCTGAGATGCCCCTACAATGTTTGCAAGTTCTTGCTTGATTTGCGGCGTTAGTTTCATAGTATTTGCTATACTATATTATAGTATTTAGGACGTTTCTTATGCAGAAAACTCCCCGTAAACTGATTGCTGTGGGTGATGTGCACGGCCAATTTGAAGGCCTTGTAAAAATTTTACGCCACGCAAAACTGATTAATGCCCAGCACCATTGGTGCGGCGGACATAATCGCCTGGTCCAAATCGGCGATATTTTGGACCGCGGCCCGTTTTCGTTAAAAGTGGACGCACTGTTGGACCAGATACAAACCGAAGCCCCAGCCGACGGCGGCGAAGTAATTCGCCTTATTGGCAACCACGAGTTGGAACTGATGATGGAGAATTATTTAATCTCGGAATTTAACCGCGAACTGGCCACCCAAATCCGCGCCAAACTGATCGAACAAGTTTTTGTGGGTGACTTAAAAGCCGCTTATGCATACAAAGGTTTTTTGTTCACACATGCGGGTGTCACCCGCAAACTGATGCGTATTTTTAAATTGCAATTAGACAACCCTAACGCCGCTAATTTGGCTATTTTAATAAACTTAATTTTTAAGGAATCTATTAAACATTCCTTTTTTAAACATCCCATTTTTAACATCAGCATCAGCCGGCGCGGGCCGGACCGTTTCGGCGGTATTTTTTGGGAAGATTTAGGCGATTTGATAGACTCCTACCCGCAAGGCAGCCCCGTGTGGCAGGTAATCGGCCATACCCCGGTAGAAAATGTAGTAGTGGACCGCGTGATGAATATGATTGCGCTGGATGTTGGCATGCACCGCAAACTGCAATATGTGGAAATTTCCGAACAGGGCGTGCCCAACGTAGTGAATGTATAACAAAGTGCTAGCACAAAGTAGACAGAAAGTTTTTTGTCCTAAAACCCTATATCTTCCACCTTCTTAACTGTTGCACTTGCTCCTTTGATGCGCCCAACCTACAATGCGGAATTAGAAAAAATTATGTTAAAATAGAAGAGAAGTAAAAGACAATTTGATTCTGTTTTTGGAACCGTATGAAGAATACGGACGTTCTGGAAAGAACATCTCCACGCCAAAAATAACCGGTTAGGTTTAGCCGGGGTCAGCTGCCCCAACTACACCGAATGTTTCCCGTTTATATGGGAGATTACGGCTGTTTGTTTGGGGCGTGTGGAGATGCCCTAAATGGATGAGCCGTTTTTATACGTATTTTCCAAAGGCAGCAAATTAAAAACACAGGAGAAAATACGTATGAAAAATAAAAACATCCGGCGGGGTTTTACGCTCATTGAGTTGTTGGTTGTCGTGTTAATTATTGGCATCTTAGCGGCGGTGGCGATGCCGCAATATAAACTTGCTGTCTTAAAAAGTCAACTTGCTACTTTAAAACCAATTTTATCTTCAATACAAAAAGCACAAGAAGTATATTATTTAGAAAATGGGGCTTATTCTTCTAATTTAAATGACTTGAATATTGATCTTTCTTGCGCTTCTTCTGATTATATTAATTTTTTTGTATGTAATAATCAATTTGTAATTACTAGTTTAGATCCGTTTTATGGAAGAAACGTTATATCGGCTTATGTTTGCCCTCAAAAGATAACGGATTTAACTGCTCAACAAGCTAATAATTGCGTAAATTATACGAAAGACTATACCTACTTTTGGTATTTGCAACATTCAAATTATCCTAACAAGAAAGAATGTCGAGGAAATACCGAATTAGGGAAACGTCTTTGCCGAACTCTTTAATTTATAATTTTTTATGATTAAGTCTCTACAAAATTATCCCACCGCCGAGGACTACGGCGCCGTCATATAAAACGGCACTTTGCCCCGCCGTTACCGAAATTTGCGGCTCCCTAAACTGCGCTACAAAACTGCCGTCCTCTTGCATGGTTACGTGTGCTTGCGCGGGAATATGCAAATTGCGGATTTTTACTTCGCAATCAAATTCTTTGGCCGGCGGCTCTCCCGCCACCCAGCTCACATGATCTGCCCGCAATTGTGACGAATAGAGCGCACTTTTGGGGCCAATAATCACTTGGTTTTTTTCAGCATCAATTTTCACCACATACATAGGCTGTGCAAACCCGCTAATGCCCAAACCTTTGCGTTTGCCAATGGTATAATTCCAAATGCCGTTGTGTTGGGCTACTACTTTACCATCCAAAGTTACCAGTTCGCCGGGTTTGTTGGGGAAGTTCAACAAATCATTATAATCGCCGCAGTAAAAATCCATACTGTCTTCTTTATCGGCCACTTTCAGGCCGGCTTGGCGGGCTTTTTCGCGGATTTCGGGTTTAGTTTTTTCGCCCAGCGGAAACAAGACATGGGATAATTGCTGTTGAGTTAAGCGGTGCAAAAAGTAGCTTTGGTCGCGCGATAAGTCCACCGCTTTTTTTAACAGATACTTGCCGGTTTTTTCGTCTTTCTCTACGCGCGCGTAATGGCCCGTGGCAAATTTATCAAATTGAACCCCTTGTTTCGCCGCCGCACTGGGAAGCACGCCAAACTTAATTAAACTGTTGCACAGCACACACGGGTTGGGGGTGCGTCCGCAGGCATATTCCAGGCGGAAATTATCTAACACCGCGTGCTTATATTCTTCGCGGCAATCCACGGTTAAAAATTCAATGCCAAGTTTCTTGGCTATGGCCTCTACTTCAGACAAATCTTCCTTTTCCGGGGCCAAACACGCATTTTTTTGGTGCTCCCCTTTGGGAACGGGGAGGGAAGGATCCCAAATAATCATCGTGGCACCAATTACGCGGTACCCTTGTTCCTTTAACAACACAGCCGTAGCGGCAGAGTCCACCCCGCCCGACAGGCCGACTAAAACGGTCTCTTTTTCCATCAAAACCTCTCAAGTTTTAAATTTGTACTTAAGGTTGAAAGCCAAAAGGACACTATATTGTAGTATTTTTTGCAAAGGCCTTACTACTTGCTGTCTTTCATAATAGTAAGCACTTCGGTAAAATCTTTACTGGTTTTTTTGACTAAATACGGGTAAGCATCTTTTACATCCACGCGGTTCCAATCGCTACCCAGCGTGTCTTGCATAAAAGAAACAAGATCCCGGTTAAACACGGGGAACATAAACAAATCGGAATGTTTTACTTTTTGTTTACCTTTGTATAAGTCCGCCCCAACATAAGCGGAAATAATACCAATCAGCTCGCCGGTGTTTGTCATCACGCCCGATCCGCTCATCCCCTTGCGGATACCAAAATTTTGCGTGTAAGCGTACCCCAGGTTCTTTACATAATAAACGGGGTTCGGATCCGCTTTTACTTCGCGCACGCCGTTGAAAATAGAAATGACAGACATGTTTCTATCCAACACATAGTTGGCATTATCAAACACAGCAATGGGCGGCAACTGCGGGCTTAACACGTGGCGGTACTTGGCATTCGTACGCGGATTACGTGCCATCCACGCGGCAAATTGTTTTTCACTCATAGCTACATTTTTGGGGTTTTTGGCCGTAGCGCGGCGGTAATAAATTTTAGGCGCGCGGTTGAAATCCAGGCGAATGAGCGCAAAATCATCTTTGACCAATTTCCCTTCGCGGTAGCCGGGGTGGATAAATACATGGGGCGTTTTAGCACTATGTTGCATTTCGGCCATCGCCGAGACGGGGCTATCCAACAAATCCATACGTATTTCGCACGCAGTGGCACACAAGTCTTTTACACAATGCGCCGCCGTGGCAAACCAACGCGGTGCAATACGCGTAGCCTGGCACTTGGAGTTTTGCCCCCCACCCGTAATGTAATATTCAAACGTATGGTAAAAATCTTCGGTGCGGGTGTGTTTGTCTTCATCGGTCACACTCATCACGCTGACCTCGGCTCCCACCGGTACAACCGCCAAACAAATCAGCAGTAAAAACAGTTTCTTCATTTTACCTCCTGCGGGAAAATAATACACGCATCAAACCCGCTACGGGTGCGGAAGACGGGATCTTTTTCACTCCAACTCAGCACCGTTAGTTTATGGCCGTATGCCTGTATCAAAGGGCTATTTTTCATTACATATCCAAAAGGCATATCGGCCCCTAACGAATTTGATTCTAATTGTAAAACAAAGTTTTGCGGGGAAGACGTTGCCAACGTAAACGGAGCACGGTAGTGGGTATGCATATTGCCGGCATAAATAAATAAAACGGCCTGCGGGTGTTGGTCGGCCACGTAACTGATGATATGGCGCCAATGGGCGTTGCGCTCTTGTATGCCGTAAACAGATTCATATTCACTTTCAGACGGGGTAATCAACGCTTCATGGTCTTTGATATAGCCGACGTTTTCCAGGCCGATAATGATAATACCGGCTTTGAGAAGACTATTAAAAAACACAAAATTTTTATCATTGCGGCGCAAAGGCATTTCTAAGCGGCCTACCGGTCGGCCCGGCTTTTGCCAAGGGAGTAACCGGTCGGACACAAACTCCGTTAATACAATAATTTCCCGTTCGGGGTAGCGTTCTTGGTATTGCAAGATGAGTTGTTCAAAAGCTTGATAAATGGCGGGTTGGTTGTGTTCCTCGCCGACAAAAATTTTACGGGCCTGCTCGGGGATCAAATCAGCATAATTGATATCTTGCGGGGAAACACGTTTTACTTGCAATGTTTTGTAAATGGCTTCGCGCTGGTCCTGTAAAAAGTGCAAATCTTTTTCTATCGTTTCAAACCATTGCAGGGCCATTTTGTCGTTACGCAACACAAAAGCCGGGTCCACCGGTTTGGGCAAATATCTAGCCGGAGCGCTGACCGTGGCCATGCGTTGAAACGGAATTGTTTGAGCCGAGCGAAAATAAGCCGTGCGGTTGGCATTAGCCAGCCGCGCCGTATGACAAGCGTTTAAAATAGCATGGTCCATTTGTAAGGAAATCGCTTTTTGCAAGCGGGCTTCCTGCGGAGAAAGTGCTTTTTTGCCGGCCGGCCACAAAAAACGGTTCCCCCCGGCGCAAAGCGGCCAAGCAAATAACAGTAAAAAAACAGGGAGGAAAATACGCCGGGCTTGCATAACTCCATTGTAACAAGAATACAAATCGTTTGCAACCAGGAAAAACCGGGGGCCACACTACGCGCGGCCCCGGATATATACTTCCTTATTTGAACAAGTCTTTGAAAAAGCTCTTTTTGCCGCCGGTTTCCGCGGCCAAGGCTTCCAGGAGTTCTTTTTGCTTGGCAGTAGGCTTTTTTAATACTTCAATTTGCACGTTAATCAGCAAATCGCCAAAGCCTTTTTTGCCAAGCTTAGGCATGCCGTTGCCTTGCACTTTTAGCACTTCGCCAAATTGCGTGCCTTTGGGGATAGTCACTTCCAGTTCTTTCCCCTCAATAGTAGGCACTTTAATCGTGCCGCCCAGCACCGCTTGCGGGTACGTAATCGGCGCGTCAATAACCAGGTTATCGCCGTCGCGGCGGAAAATTTTATGTTCTTTCACGTGCACTTCCACGTACAAATCGCCAAAGCCGCCACCGTTTTCGCCAATGTCGCCCCCGTTGGAAACACGAAGTGTAACCCCGGTGCGTACGCCCGAAGGCACTTTGACCGTGATTTTTTCTTTCACGCGTTTATGGCCGGTGCCGCGGCACTCCGTGCATGGTTTTTCTACCACGGTGCCTTTGCCGCCGCAATCGGGGCAAATTTGCCGCATGCTAAAAAACCCTTGCGAATACGTCACTTGGCCCGAGCCGCCGCACGAGCGGCACGTCTTGCGTTGGGCACCTGGTGCCGCACCACTGCCGTCGCACGCTTGGCAGTTATCTAAGCGGGTGTAATCTACCGGGATATCTTTGCCGGCAAATGCTTCTTCCAGTGTAAGGGTAACGTCTAACTTTAAATCTTCGCCGCGGGTCACACGCGGGCCGCGCGAGCGTGCACCAAAGCCGCCGCCAAAAATATCGCCAAATACGGATCCGAAAATATCGTTAATATCGCCAAAACCGCTCGCGTTAAACCCGCCAAAGCCGCCGGCGCCGTTGACGCCCTCGTGGCCGTACTGGTCATACATACGTTTTTTTTGCGGGTCGGACAAGACGGAAAACGCCTCGTTTACTTTTTTAAATTGTTCCTCAGCTTGTTTATTGCCGGGGTTGCGGTCGGGGTGGTACTTCATGGCCTGTCTGCGGAAGGCCGATTTAATTTCAACCTCGGTGGCACTGCGCTCAATACCGAGGACTTGGTAATAATCTTCTTTCATAGTAGTAGGCATAATAAGTGTGTACTTATATTTTAGTAAATTTGCACTGGCTGTGCTAGTCTGCTACTTTAGGGTTGGCACACTTGCGTTATTTTATGCTATAATATAAGGGCTAAAAAGCGCCCCGTTAAGGTGCGCCGCTTAGCGAGTTAAACTTATGTACGCAATTATTGAAACTGGTGGAAAACAGTACTGGGTGAAACCCGGTCAAGATCTGCAGGTTGAAAAGCTGGAAGCGAAAGCGGGTGATACCGTAGAACTCAAAGTTCTGTGGGCCGCTAACGAAGAAGGTACCTCAGCAGATACCAAAGCAGCCAAGGCTGCCAAGGTCACCGCTCAGGTGGTTAAACACTTGAGAGGTCAAAAAGTAATTGTCTATAAACGCCGCCCCAAAAAAGGGTATGAACGTACCCAGGGCCACAGACAATACTTAACGCAAATTAAAATCACGGATATCCAGTTATAAATTGGGAGATAAACAATGGCACATACAAAAGCTCAAGGTTCTTCCTCTAACGGAAGAGACAGCCACGGCCAACGTTTAGGTATTAAACGCTATGGCTCCCAGTTTGTAAACGCTGGGGAAATCATCGTACGCCAACGCGGCACCAAGTTCCTACCCGGAACGAACGTGTCCCGCTCTAGCGACGACAGCCTCTTTGCCCGCGTCAGCGGCATTGTGACCTTTGAATGGGTCCGCAGAGGCAAACAACAAATTTCCGTGTACCCCAAAGTTGCGGAAAAAACTGCGCCTGCCAAAAAAGCCGCGGCCACTAAGACCGCCGCCAAACCGGCCGCCAAGGCCGAAAAAAAGGCGCCCGCTAAAAAAGCTGCCGCTAAACCGGCTGCCAAAAAAGCGGACAAATAAACCTTTGGCAAGTAAAAGCGGCGGGATCTTCTCCTGCCGCTTTTTTTGCCAATAAATAGGACGATTTTTATGCAATCAGGCAGTTTCTTAGACCGTGTTAAAATTTACGTGACCGCCGGCAAAGGCGGGGACGGGTGTTTGTCGTTTCGGCGCGAAAAATTTATTGAATTTGGCGGCCCCAACGGCGGATGCGGCGGGCGCGGCGGCGACGTCATTTTAAAGGCCGAGCCCAATTTAACCACGCTCTTAGAACTGGCCTACCACCCGCACATTGACGCGCCTAACGGCGAGAAAGGCGGCTCATACAACAAAACCGGCCGCGCCGGCGAAAACCGCTATGTATATGTTCCCTGCGGCACCATTGTCCGCACCTTAGAAGGCGAATTTTTAGTAGATATGACCCAGCCCGGCCAAGAGTTTACCGTCGCTAAAGGCGGCGCGGGCGGGCGCGGTAACCAATCGTTTAAGACCCAGCAAAACACCGCGCCGCACATTGCCGAAAACGGCCTGCCCGGCGAGGAAGTCACGCTGATTTTGGAACTTAAAATTTTGGCGGACCTGGGGTTAGTAGGTTTCCCCAACGCGGGCAAGAGCACATTTTTAAGCCGCATTTCGGCCGCACGCCCGCGCATTGCCGACTATGCTTTTACGACGTTAAACCCCAACCTAGGCATTACCATGCACCAAGGCGTCAGCTTTGCCACGGCTGACATCCCCGGTATTATTGAGGGCGCCAGCGAGGGCAAGGGGCTCGGTTTCCAATTTTTAAAACACATTGAGCGCACGCGTGTACTTTTACACTTGGTGGACCCCGACGGTTTTGACGGCTTATCCGCCGAAGAAAGTGTAAAAGTCATTGAAAAAGAGCTCAAAACGTTTAACAAAAAACTCTTTGAAAAACCGCGTATTATTGCCGTGAACAAGGCAGATTTACCCGGCGCGGAAAAAGTGTTTAAAGCGATTGCCAAAAAGTTCAAAAAACACAAAGTGTTTTTGATTTCCGCCGCCACGGGCCAAGGTGTCAAAGAAGTGTTAGACGAAGTGGTCAAAATTTTATCTTCCACCCCGGTAGAGCAAATTACCACGGAAGAAGAAAAACCCGTGGTGCACAAAGTGGAGCCGATTTTTACCATTACGCGTGACGAAAACGACGTCATCCACATTACAGGCAAAAAAGTGGAAGAATTTATTGCCATGACCAATTTCACCCAGCCCGAAGCTGTAACGCGGCTTAAAGGTATTTTCAAAAAAATCGGCCTGGAAAAAGCACTTTTAAAACAAGGCGTACAAGACGGCGATTTGCTGGTAGTGGGCGGCAAAGAATTTGAATGGAACGGCGACTTTGACCAGGAAGCCCCCCAAGCACCCGAGCACGCCGGCTACAAACGCCGTGAAACCAAGGCCGAGCGCCTGGCCAAACGCAAAGCCCGCCGAGAAAGAAAATAAATCCTCACTTAACCAATTGACAAATAGCTTCTCCGCGTGAAGATTTTGCGTTGCAGGCAAATCTATTTGTCGCTTCTCTAAAATATAGGTAAATTACAGCTTCCGCTTTTTCGCTACGGCAAATTTCATAATTAGAACTATTGGTTTCTTCTCCTAATTTGGGGCAATAGCTAAGGCTTAATAGTCCCATGGCTTTTTCTTCTGAGCCACCGCCACTTCCTCCATTATCTATCCACGCCGGCCCTTTACACCCATACCACATATTCCCCTTCGAACCTTTGATAGGACATACAGAAGAAATATCTACCGTTAATTGTGATAAATCAAGTGCGTATTCTCCATTTTCTAAATAATATACCGATTGGGCATCTGCGATTGCACGCAATACATTTAAGTATTTGCTCACATTTGCTTTATCTACCGCCTTTTGATACTGCGGCACGGCCACCGCCGCCAATATACCAATAATTAAAACTACTACCAACAACTCAATCAGGGTAAACCCTTTTTTGTTACTTAACATAATACCTCCTATGGCTTCGTCGTATGGTAGTATGATAACAAAAAAAAAAAACAAATCAAGCCCCTTGCGGGCGGCAACTTCCGCGCTGACTATTTCCCCCAGCTCTTCTAGTCGGTGTCCGCAAGAGGCCCCGAGCCGGGGCGGTCAATACCCGCGGGCCCAGTCAATCCTAAAACCCTAGCACCCACCCGCGAGGGGAATAGTTTTTTGTGTAAAGTCAGGCTGAAATTATGTAGAATGAAAGGGTAGTAAATTAAAAATTTTTATCTGTTTTTGGAAGCGTTTAAGAAACGTAAGCTGTAAAAAGCATTGAAGAGTCCAAAAACAGCCGAATTTAGGCACAACGTGAAGGAACTTATAATCCCTTTGTGTTGTGCCGAGCGTTTGCCGCTACGGCGGTAAACCACGGCTGTTATTGTTGGGTTACTCTTCAAGCTCAAGCGTAGCGGCCGTTCTTTACGTGTTCCGAGCGGGTTAAATTGAAACCAAACTTAGGAGAAAAACACGTATGAAAAATAAAAACACCCTGCGGGGTTTTACGCAAATCAATTGGGTAGGTCAGGTACTGCCTGACAATGCCCCGGCTAAGGGGCATCTGGGCGCCTTTACGCTCATTGAACTATTAGTTGTGGTGCTCATTATTGGCATATTAGCCGCCGTAGCCCTGCCGCAATACCAAAAGGCAGTTTATAAAAGCCGTTATGCGCTACTTAAAAACTTAACTAAAAGTATTGCCGTCGCTCAAGAATTATATTATTTGGCAAACGGGGAGTATGCAAGTTCTTTTGATGAACTGGACATTGATATGCCAGGGGGTCAATTAGATACCAGTGATGATAGTCACGCACGCTACAGTTGGGGATTTTGTTATTTTCAAAACACAGGAATATATCAAGCCCTCTGCGTAAATAACGATATTGGCATGCAATATCAACAACGCTTTAGCCATAATGATTCTTTCCCAAATGCTCGTTTTTGTATTGCTCTTACAACAGATGCTACGGATATCCGCTCCCAAATTTGCAAAGCAGAAACCGAGAGAAATACGAACACAAATGGGGGCTCTTCTCTAGGATATTTTGGGTGGAGATATCAAGATTAGCCCAAATTTGAAAACTGTTCAAGCGCGGTATAAACGGAAGGGGGGCCCCCGGTTTGGTGGGGGCCCCGCTGGCAAAAATAGTTTTTTTTTTTTTTTTTTCAAAAA
>JBGUOO010000021.1:0-35197 GCA_045129775.1 Elusimicrobiaceae bacterium | reverse complement strand
TGCAGATTTGGACGGTGTGGGGATGACGGCCACGGCGAGCAGTGGCAAATACACGCTGAAGATGCCGTCGTACGCGGACGGGCGTATTTGTTGTGATGATGATTATTGTCAAAACAGTTTAAACAAAAGCTACCCGAAGTGTAATGAACTAAGCAACTTTGTAGCGGGGAACGCGTCTTGTAATGCGGACTGGGCCGCGGAAGGGGGATATACGGCAGGCGAAGAGCCTACTCCTTCGGAATGTACAGACGGTCAAGAAGAGGAACGGGCGTGTACCAACAACTGCGGGGAAGCCGGCACGCAAAAGAACCGCTGTGTAAGCGGGCATTGGCAAGGCTGGGGCGCATGCTCGGCCGCCGATAAAGCATCTTGCGGAACGACGGACTGTACGTTAACAGATTATACCCACACTTGCCAACAAGAAGGATATTCTTCGGAATATACGGGGCTTGTAACGTACAAAGTAGACGCAAATTGTACGGGGTACGATAAAACAGACACGTGTAAGAAACCGGACCCGGCGTGTGACAAAACCCATACGGAAGGACAAGTGGAAAAAGTGGCCTGTGATTGCGGTTCGTATAAATCGGTTACGTGGCACTGCGGCGCGGATACCAGTTATAAGTGGAAAAGCACAACAGATTGGACTGGTTGCCGGGATGAACAACATGAACAAGAAGATTGTGAACACGAATACGGGACGTGGAAAACGGGCACTTGTGAATGTGTGAAGGATTGTGCCTCGGTATTAAGAGTTACGCAACAAAAATTAAATGAAATTATGCAACCTTGCGAACGACCTCAGGCCGTTAACGGAGTAGCCGGAACCTGGAATGAAAAAACCTGTGAATGTGATTGCCCGGAAAATTCCACTAAAAATAAGTATGGGGAATGTGTAACGGAAACAACACAGGAACCGGAACCTTCGGGCTCCTGTGCGTGGACCGTGGTGTTTGACCAAACGGATATTGCGTTGCCTATCTCTTGTGATGACCAACGTGACAATGCCGGACGCCCTTGTACTACGGTGGAACCCGGTGATGCCCGGGGCGGAAGCCCTACCTCGGCATGTACCACAGCCAACCGGGGCGCGCAGTTTAGGACGTGTGAAGAATATTCTGCT
The DNA here is from genome assembly GCA_045129775.1 of Elusimicrobiaceae bacterium. GTDB lineage: Bacteria > Elusimicrobiota > Elusimicrobia > Elusimicrobiales > Elusimicrobiaceae > Avelusimicrobium. Next base: position 34,074 of record JBGUOO010000021.1, on the reverse strand, counting down.
TGCCCGGGCGGCGGTTGGAGAATGGACATCGCCATATTTGAATGCCAGTGTAAGTAAGTGTTGCAACGTTTCAAGGGGGGCACGTCTGTGCCCTCTTTTTGTATGTTTTGTTACGCCGTAGGTTTTATTAAATAGTTCCTGTAAATTGCTATAATATACCTATGCAAACGCCTCTGTTGCAAGTGGAAAATTTACACGTTGCTTTTACGACCGATTTAGGTACCGTGCCCGCCGTGCGCGGCCTATCCTACACACTGGGAAAGGGCCGGGTGCTGGCCGTGGTGGGGGAGTCGGGCAGTGGCAAAACCGTGCAAGCGCTTTCTATTTTAAATCTGCTTCCGCCAGGCGCCCGCGTTAATAGCGGGGAAATTATATATCAAGGTAAAAATTTGCTGAAACTGAAAAACGCCGCGTTACGCACCGTGCGCGGGCGCAAAATAGCCATGATTTTTCAGGACCCCGGATCCAGCTTAAACCCGGTTTTAACGATTGGCGAGCAACTGTGCGAAACCTTGCGCGCCCACCAAAACATTTCCCCCAAAACAGCCCGCACACGGGCGGCAGAATTACTAGCGCAAGTTGGTATTGCTGACGGCGAAAAACGCTTAAATGAATACCCGTTCCAATTTTCGGGCGGGATGTGCCAGCGGGTAATGATTGCCATGGCGCTTGCCTTGCACCCCGAACTTTTAATTGCCGACGAGCCCACCACCGCACTAGACGTAACAGTGCAAGCACAAATTTTAAAACTCATCAAAGATTTACAAAGGCAAAACGGAATGTCGGTCCTGTTTATTACCCACAACTTGGCGGTAGCCGCCCAAGTGGCCGACGAAGTATTGGTACTTTACGCCGGGCAATGTATGGAGTATGCGCCCGCCACAGACCTGTTTAAGCATCCGCTCCATCCCTACACACAGGGGCTTTTGCGTTCGTTGGCGCGGGTAGATAAAAAAGAAGAAAAATTGCCCGCCATTGCCGGCAACCCGCCGCGCCCCGGCGAGGTATTGCCCGGTTGCCCGTTTGCGCCGCGCTGCCCTAAAGCACTCAAAAAATGTTTTGAAAGTTGCCCGCCGCTTTATAAAAACGGCCTTCGCTGTACGCGGTGTTTTTTGCAGGAGGGGAAATGACGCCGGCTATTCAAGTTAAAAATTTATGCAAAACCTATGTGCGCCGCGCGTGGCTGGGGGCTAAGACGGAAAAACCCGTCTTAACCGGTATTGATTTAACCCTGCAACCGGGCAAGGTGTTGGGCTTGGTAGGGGAGAGTGGCTGTGGCAAAAGCACGCTTTGCAAAGTATTACTGGGCATAGAGCCTATTACGTCGGGCACGGTGGAAATTTTGGGGCAAAATATCGGCAGTTTTTCGGGCCGAGATTGGAAAGAATTGCGAAGAAAAATGCAAGTGGTATTTCAGGACCCGTACGCCAGCTTGGACCCGCGTTTTTCCGTGCGTCAACTGGTCAGCGAGCCGCTAGATATTCACGGCTTATATAAGGAAAAAGCCGCGCGTGAAAAATATCTGCGTGAACTGTTGCAATCTGTGCAGTTAGACCCGGCCTTTTTGGACCGCTACCCGCACGAATTTTCGGGCGGGCAGCGCCAACGCATTGCCATTGCACGCGCTTTGGCACTTGAACCGCAAATTTTAATTGCCGACGAGCCCGTTTCCGCCCTGGACGTCTCCGTACAAGCGCAGGTGCTTAATTTATTAAAAGAAATTCAGCGTAAACGCAAACTATCGGTGCTGTTTGTCACGCACGATTTTGCGGTGGCGCGCTTTTTGTGCGACGATATTGCCGTTATGCACGGCGGCAAAATTGTGGAGTATGCCTCCGCCCAAACACTTTTTGAACACCCGCAAGCGGCTTATACCCAAAAACTCTTAGCCGCCGTGCCGCGTGTGGAGGTGCATTAAATGGGCCGCTTTATTTTGCGCCGGTTGTGTTTATTGCCGCTGGTGGTATTGGGTGTTACGTTTTTGCTGTTCTTTTTAACACAGCGCTTAAGCCCTGAAATGCGCGCCTCTTTATATGTAAAAGATCCGCGCCAAATGGGAGCCCTGGAAGAAGTGATCCGCCAATATGGTTTGCGTGATAATGTATTTAAACAGTATGGGCGTTGGCTTAAAAATGTGGTGCACGGCGATTTGGGCTACAGCCCCAGTGCCAATATGCCCGTAGCACAAGCCCTCAAAACCTATTTGCCTGCCACCATTCAACTGGCCGTGGTAACTATGCTGTTAGTGGTATTTTTTGGTGTGTGGTTTGGGGCTGCCTCTGCCGTGCATAAAGATAAATGGCAGGACCACGTGGCAAGGTTGGTATCGGTCGGCGGGTTTTCACTCCCAATTTTTGTGCTGGGCCTTATCCTTTTAATGGTGTTTTACGGGCAGTTACACTGGTTTGCGCCCGGCGGATATTCTATTCAAACCGATATTATTATCCACGGGGCGGGTTTTAAAACCTATACGGGTTTTTTACTCATTGACAGCTTGCTTAACGGCCAGTGGCGCGTATTTGGGGATGTGCTGAACCACCTGGTACTCCCGGCGCTGACGCTGTGTATCGGGTCATTTGCGCTGATGGTGCGGGTGATGCGTTCGTCTATGCTGGAAGAACTGGGTAAAGATTATGTACGCACCGCGCGGGCCAAAGGGCTCCCCGAATATCAAGTGATTTACAAGCACGCCGGCAAAAATGCCATTATCCCCGTGATTACACTGGCGGGCATTCAGTTTATCCGGCTGTTGGGCGGCACGGTGATTGTGGAAACTATTTTTGATTATCCCGGTATTGGGCGCTTTGGGGTGTTGGCCGCCCAACAATTAGATATTGCCGGTATTTTAGGTTTTTCGCTCTTAGTGGCAATATTGTTTGTGGTAGGGAATTTGTTGTGCGACCTTTTATATACGGCGGCGGACCCGCGCATCCGGTTGGAGTGATATGCGAATTTTAAAACGAATTTATAAAAATAAAGCTTCGCTGTGCGGCCTGATTTTGGTGGCGCTGTTTGCACTGACGGCTTTGTTGGCCCCGGTACTGGCGCCGGTGGAAAATAAACATAACCCGTACCAACTGCCGCAAGCCGGTTACCAAATTGAACCGCAAGCACCGTCTTCGCAACATTGGCTGGGTACAACCGAGCAACAGTACGACTTGTACTACGGCGTGGTGTGGGGGGCGCGGCTAGCGTTTAAAATAGGTATTACGGTTACCGCGCTGGCGTTTTTAATTGGGTTATTTGTCGGCGGGGTGGCGGCGTATTTTGGTGGTAAAGTAGATGAAATTTTAATGCGCCTTACCGACGTGGTTTTTGCGGTTCCTTCCCTGGTGTTGGCTATGGTCATTGCCGCTATGCTGGGGCCGGATATTAAAAATATGATGATTGCCCTTACCGCGGTGGCGTGGCCGAGTTATGCGCGTTTGGTGCGCGGGGATATTTTATCGGTTAAACAACAAGGCTACGTTACAGCCGCGCGCACGCTGGGTGCGGGTGGGGGGCGTATCTTTTGGCGGCATTTGGTGCCTAATGCTATTTATCCGTCGGTAGTGGTAGCCAGTTTGGATATTGGGTACGTGGTGCTTACGGCGGCCTCTCTTTCATTCTTAGGGTTAGGGGCACAGCCGGGCACGGCCGATTGGGGGCAACTGATTGCTATGGCACGCAACTGGGTACTGGGCACGCCGGGGCATCCGCTGGCGTATTGGTACACGGTGGTAGCACCGGGCGGAGCAATTTTTTTGTTTGTACTGGGTTGGAACTTGCTGGGAGATGCTTTTAGGGATATCTTGGACCCCCGGCAAGGATAATGCTACAATATAACTATACTCTTGAGAGGTGCTTATGATTCGCCGTAAAGACTTATATACTTCGCTCGCGGACAGTGCGTTTCGCTATCCTGAAAAAACGGCCTTAGTAGAAGCCGGTAGCGGTAAAAAAGTTTCTTACCATGAACTCTTAATGCAAGTGGACCGGGCGGCCGATATGTTTTTTGAGCACGGTATTCGCAAAGGGGACCGTGTAGCGATTGCCCACCGCAATTCTATTGATACCGTGGTAGCTAACTATGGGCTTTATAAGTTGGGGGCGGTATCTATCCCCATGAACTTTATGGTCACTAAGCCCGAAGAAATTGAGTATATTTTAAATAACGCCGGGGCGAAGGCCGTGGTTACGCAAGCCGAATTTTTGCGCCATTACGTCAAATGCGCGCCGAATATGCCTACCGTGCAAACCATTTTTACCACGGATGAGATTCCGTCCTCAGCCGCCGGGTGCGACAAAGTACAACTCTTTTGGGACGAAGTAAATAAATCCACCTATCACGACGAAACCTCCTCTGCCTGTGCTACGCTGGAGGACTTGGCTTTTATCTTATATACCTCCGGCACGACGGGCCTGCCCAAAGGCGCCATGATTACCCACGGCAACTTGGCGGCCAATGTCATTTCTTGTGCGCAGATTTTTAAAATTAACGATGACGACGTGTTTTTATGCTTACTGCCTATGTTCCATTCGTTTGCGTGGACGACGTGCGTGGTTATCCCGCTGTACCTCAATTTAAAGGTAGTGATTGTGGCCAACGTCATGCCGGCCAGCAAATGGCTAGGCGCTATGGGGACCGAAAAAGTAACCCTCATCTTGGCCGTGCCGCAAATTTATGCGGTGCTTTCCAAAGAAGCTAAAGGGTTAAAACAACTGTACTTGCGTTTTTGGCCGTTTAAGAGTGTGCGCTTTGGTGTATCGGGAGCGGCCCCTTTAACGCAGGAAATTAAAGACCGTTTTGAAGCAAAAATCGGTGTGCCGATATTGGAAGGGTACGGGTTGACCGAAACAAGCCCTGTGGTCAGCGTAAACACCGAGGAATTGCAAAAAATTAAGTCCGTCGGCCCGGCGATTCCGGCCGTCAGTACACTGGTAGTGGACGACAACGGCAACGAAGTACCCCGCAACAGCGAGGGTGAACTGTGCGTTAAAGGCCCGAACCTCTTTAAAGGATACTGGGGCAATGAAAAAGCCACCCGCGACGCATTTACCGAAGACGGTTGGTTTAAAACAGGCGACATTGTGGAAGTGGATGACGACGGATTTATCTTTATTAAAGACCGCAAAAAAGACATGATTATCATTAAAGGCCTTAAAGTGTTTTCCGCGCAAGTGGAAGCCGTCATTTGCGAACACCCCGCCATTGAAGAGTGCGCTGTTATTGGCGTGCCTGACGGGCGCGGCGGCGAATTTGTAAAAGTATATGCCGTTAAGAAAGAAGGGGCCGAGCTTTCCGATGCGGAGTTCCGCAAATTTTTAAAACTGCATTTAGATAACTACAAACGTCCGCGCGATTTTGAGTTTGTAGAAGCGTTGCCTAAAAACGCTTTGCGCAAAGTCTTAAAGCGCGAACTGCGCAAAGATGCCGTAGAAAAACTTAAAAAAGCGGTAGCGGCCGGGGCTGCCACTCCGTCGGAGGATTAGCGTGCAGGACCTTGCGCACATCCTGGCCGAAGTAGTGCCTAACGGGCATTATGTGGGGGGAATTGTACGCAATGCGCTACTCAAACGTGAGTCGGGCGATATTGATATTACCTTGCCGCCGGCCGACGTAAAGCCCGCCGCACTGGCACTGGCCAAACGCCTCAAAGCCGCCGCCTTTGAAATAGACCCCGAACTGGGTGTGTGGCGCCTGGTAACCCATCAAGAAAAACTTCAAATTGATTTAACCGCCTACCAGGGCAAAGATCTAACGGCCGACTTAAAACGGCGCGATTTTACGTTTAATTCCCTGGCTTACCCGGTAGTTGCCACACCGCAAATTGTTATTACGCCGCGTAAAGAAGGCACGGCACACGTGCTTTTAAAACGGGTACGCAGAAATAAAATTGTGGACGTGACGGGCGGACTTACTGACCTAAAAAACAAGCAAATTCGCTTAAACGGGCCGACGCGTTTTAAAGAAGACCCTTTACGCATGCTTCGTGCGTTTCGGTGCGCGGCCGAGCTTAAATTTACCATTACTCCCGCTACCTTGGCGCAAATTAAAAAAGATAAAAAATTGATTAAAAAACCCGCCGGGGAACGTATCAAAGAAGAACTGGACCGTTTGTTTGCCGTGCCCGGTAAAACGTATGACTATTTGGTGCAAATGGATAAGTGCGGGTTGCTAACCGCCTTATTCCCTAAGTTGGAAGACCAACGCGGTTGTGCCGAAGTGTATTACGGGCCCGAGGGGGTATTGCGGCATACGTTACTTGTTTGCAAGCGCATGGACTATTTACTGGAACACCTGGATAAAGCCTTCCCTAAATATGCGGCCAAAATAGCACCGCTTTGCCAAAATAAACCGCTTTATAAGATGACGGCACTCCTGCACGATATTGCTAAACCCAAAACCGCCAAAATGAAAAAAGGCCGCTTGCGTTTCTTTTATCACGAGCAAGTAGGCGCTAAAATGGCGCGGTGGATTTTGGAAGATTTGCGCTACAGCCGCGCGGACAGCCACCTCATGCGCGCCATGATTGGCGAGCATTTGCGCCCGTCTAACCTGGCCAGTAACGATATTTTAACACAGCGCGGCGTTTACCACTTTTTCCGCGATTTGGGCGAGGCCGCTATCCCCATGCTCTTGTTGTGTTGGGCCGATTACACTAGTTATGTAACCGATGCACAACTGCGCCGTATTTTACCTAAAAGCGGCGAACGTATGATGACGATCCCCCAGGCCGAGCGGCTTAAAAATGTGGGCAAGACATTGCGCCATTTGCAACTGCTTACCTATATGTTGGGGCAATTTTTTGACAGGCCCACCAGCGTAAAGCCCGTTAAAGTAATTACCGGGGCAGACGTGATGCAAACCTTGCACTTAAAACCCGGGCCGCAAATCGGTGCCGTGTTGGAAGCCGTGGCCGTGGCACAAGTGGAGGGGAAAATCAAAACCCGTAAAGAGGCGCTGAATTATCTTAAAAAGTTAGACGTAAATGAGCTAATTTCCCACCCTTAAAAAAGCCCCGCGTTAAGCGGGGTTTTTTAGAAGGGAGTATTTCTTAGTCACGGCAATCACTGCCAAACTTACAAACCGATTCCACTAAGTTTTGCGTCATAACGGATACGGGTGTATGACGGACCGCTTGAAAAGCAGCACGCTCAAGTTGTTGCCACTCTTCGTCCGTTTGCGTGGTACGCGGCAAGGACACAAATACGGAAAATACGTCGTGGCCTACTTGAATAAAACGCACTACCGCATATTTTACGAGGTCATCCTCTGTTACTTCGCCAGATGCAATTTGATCTTGCGGATTGCGCGAATCAAGCGTCATAATTTCATCTTCATCAATTTCCCCAATTTCCTGTGCACAGGTGGTGCCGGCTATTTTGCGAATCATAATAGCATTATCGGCGGATAAATCCCCGTCGGGCAAATACAGGTTCTCAACATGGGAATCCTCGGGTTGGCTCTTATATAATGTGTAGGTTTGGCCCAAAAACCAAAGCACAAGCGGATTTTTTTGATCCCGCACAATCATAGTTTGGGCTTTGGTTTTTTTAGCACTAAAAACTGCTCGCTCAAGGGCTGCGGCCGCAGGCATACTTGCTTGGGCTACGGAACAAAACAAACAACTGACAAACAGCAACATAACTATTTTTTTCATACCATACCTCCTGGGGTTATATGAATAGTTTGGGGGGAAAATATGCGTAAAAAAAGGGCCTTTGGGCCCAGCAACAAGTAGGCCCTAATTCCCAGGGGGGGAATCTCCATTGTGCAGAATTAAAAATTTTGCTACAATAAAGTGTCAAAAGTTTATGCGGGCGTGGTTCAATGGTAGAATGGAAGCTTCCCAAGCTTTAGACGAGGGTTCGATTCCCTTCGCCCGCTTTTTTTAATAGGACCCGCTATGGAAGAAAACAATCCCCAAGAACTGGAAACAAAAACGTCTTCAAATAAAGACATGTGGCTGTTTTTAATTGTGCTGGACGTGATTTTTTTATGCGTCTTTGGTTTTTTTCTTTATAAACACTTTACCGCTAAGTTGGTAAATCCGGCCCCGGTTGCACAAATCGAGGAGACCGAAACGGTGGATGCGTTGCCCGAAATACCGGGTGCCGAAGTCATTACCGTGACGGAAACGGAAGTAATTGCGGAGCCTGTTGCCGCCCCCAAAGAAGTAAAACCGGCGGCGCCTGTGAAAGAAGAAAAAGAGGTAAAAGCCCCGGCGGTGGAAAAAACCCCGGCTCAACCGGCTACGCAAACCCCCGCTAAAGAAAGCGTTGTTGTGGCCAGCGTGCCTAACAGCAAGTATCGCCGCGTGACGTTTAAATGGTTTGGCGACGGGAAAAAAGTGTCTATCGTCAGTGGGTTTACTATGTCCAAACCGCAAGCCCTTAAAAAAGTGGGTGACCATTGGGAAACTACGCTCTCTATTGCCCCCGGTACGTATAAGTTCTTATACATTATTGACGGCAAAAACACGCGCGACCCGTACTCCGCCGAGAAAGACGGCCGCTCACTGGTGGAAATTAAATAAAAAGTTTCATGTTTACAAAATAACAAGCCCCGGAAAATTCCGGGGCTTGTTTGTAGGTTTATTGGAGTCTATAGGTGGCGCCGATTGCTTCTTCCCCTTGCATATCTATTTGATCTATAGACATTGCTTTGCATATTTGGGCCGCTAAATTATTTTTATCCTTGCTGACACAATATAAACCGGAACCGGTTCCGTCATCACTATTTACGAAGTCGAAGCGGGTTTGTAATACAGGTAAAATTGCTCGATTGGCAGCTACCGCTGCACAAGTTCCAGACGTGTGACAACTGTAAATGTAAGTATTTGGCCGGGTATCGTCTTTTGCCCACCATTTGGCACCTATTTGGTCGGCGGGAATAGAAATATCCAGGTCGTTTAAGTTGTCTGTATAATTTTGGTTGGTCAAATAATAAACTTCTTGTGCTTGGCGAATTGTTTGGAGCAGGATAAATGCTTCAGTCGCTCGTGACTTGGCTACTGCTTTTTGATACTGCGGTATTGCCACGGCGCCTAAAATACCAATGATAAGTACAACCACTAAAAGCTCAATGAGTGTAAAGCCTTTAGGAAGATAATACGATTTTTGCGTGAATTGCATATTTGTTCTCCTGTATATCTGTTTTAAGAAGAGCAAATAGCATAAAACGGCCGTTTAGCGCCGAGGGCTTATCAGGTACTCGAACACAAAACAGCCGTAGTTGCGCATAAAAATATGCGAAACATTGAGCAGAAAACACTTCGGGAGCTACCCATTGTATCTTCTGCCTAAGTACGGTTGTTTTTGGTCTGATAAGCCTTTGGGTATTTGCCCAAAAACTCCTATTGCTAGGAATCCAAAAACAGATAAAATTGTATTTTTACGTCTTCTTTATTATAGCATAAACCGGGGTGCGTTAGAGGACGCACCCCGGTTTGAGGTTACGACTAATTGCCCTTCGGCCGTTTCTTACTAATTTGTTGCATTTCGTTGTTGCGCACCGCCTTACGTACTTACAACGCTGGCGCGTTGTCTTGCAGATGTACGCTACGGTGGTTCGCGCCTAGAACTGCACCAAATTAGGGTGAAACTATTTTGGCTTGCCGTCAGACAGCAGGAAAATTATTAGGTAAAATAGTTAGTACCCTGATTTGTCAAATTCAAACAAGTTTGCACCGCAAGTACGCGAGCGAAAGTCGGTTCAAAATTGGCAGAATTTGGCAAATGGTTGGCCCACGTATATGTTCATTTGCACCCTGTCTTTCATTAACAGCTTACGTTGCGCTTAATAATACTTCTTACCACCCCTTCCACGTGAAAGGACGTTTTATCCGCCACAATAGGCGTGTAGCGCGGGTTTTCGCTCTGTAAAATAACGTTACCCTCGTATTGGGTAAAACGTTTGACCATTACCTCGCCGTTGTTGACACAGACAACGACGTCTTTATTGTTAGGCGTATTGCTTTGCTCCACAATCAGCCAATCGTGCGGGGCAATTAAAGTTTGCATGGAGTCACCTACCGCCTCTACCATAAACCCTTTACAGGCGGGGAAATAAATCATACTTGGGTCCACGGGCACCACGCGGGTGGGGGTACCGTCTAGGATGGTGCCCTCCGGGCCGCACTTGGCCATGCCGTACATATTGAGGTAAATTACGTTACGCTCGGGGTCTTTTAAAATAATATAGTCGCGCGGGTTGGCCGGACTGCGCTTTAAATATCCTTTCTTTTCCAGTTGTGTGATATGGTGGAACACTACGCTTTTACTGCTTACATTTAAACGGCTTGCCAATTCTTCCATGGTTAAAGGATCCGAAATGTTGGCTTTTAAAATTTCTAAAAGTTCCACTTGTTTGGCGTGTAAGGCTTTCATTTTAAGTGTCCCCTGTGTATTTAAAATTTATTTTGTTCTATATATTGTTCTATAATTTTTTTATAAAAAAAGCAAGCTATTTTTAAAAACACTTAAATTTTAAGTATTTTTTAAATTATACAGGGCTTGCTTAAGTTCTATATTTTAGGGATTAGTACTTGCGGTGTTGTTCCCAATTCCAGGCGGTTTCAATAATGCGCGTCAGGTTATACTGTGGTTTCCAACCCAGCACGTTTTGTGCTTTAGTAGAGTCGGCCACTAAAACGGCAGGGTCACCGGGGCGGCGCGGGGCCGTTTCTACCTTAAAATCAATACCGGTAATTTTTTTGGCCTCTTTAATCAGTTCGGCTACGCTAAAGCCACTGCCGCTACCTAAGTTAAAGCGTTCGCTTTTGTTTTCACGCATCATTTTTTCAAGTGCTAAAATGTGTGCACGGGCCAGGTCGTTAACGTGGATATAATCGCGCACGCAAGTGCCGTCGGGCGTGGGGTAATCGGTACCAAAAACTTTAATGCACGGGCGCTTGCCCGCGGCGGCTTGTAAGACCAGCGGAATAAGGTGTGTCTCGGGCGAGTGCGACTCGCCAATTTCCCCGCTGTCGTCTGCGCCGCTGGCGTTAAAATAACGCAAAGCGGTAGCTTTAAGGCCGTAGGCTGTGTCAAAATCCGTGAGCATTTTTTCCACCATAAGCTTTGTGTTGCCGTAGGGGTTAATGGGATTTTGGGGGTGGGTTTCGTCAATTTTTTGGCGCACAGGCTCGCCAAAGGTGGCGGCGGTGGATGAGAACACGAAAAATTTCACGTTATTTTCCACCATGGCGTCTAAAAGGTTCAGCACTTGTGCCACGTTGTTGTGGTAATATTTAGACGGCGCTTGTACGCTTTCGCCCACTTCAATAAACGCGGCAAAGTGCATCACCGCGTCTATGGCGTGTTTTTTAAAAACTTCAGTCAGGCGTGCTTTATCGCCCAAATCGCCCAGTTCAAAGGGGAAAGTTGAAACGGCCTCCCGGTGACCTTTGGAAAGATTATCAAACACAACCGGATTGTAACCTTGCGCGGCCAGCATTTTAACCGTGTGCGAGCCGATATACCCGGCACCGCCGATAACAAGAATATTTTTCATAAAATCTCCTTTTATTTTATTTTATCAAAAGCAAGCCAAAAAGACGAATTTTTGCGTGCTGTTTTGATGTAAGTGTATTCCCTACGTCATGTTAAGCAAATTAATTATATTTACAAAAATATATAATTCATATTATATATTTTGTATAATATATACACATTAGTTTTAAGTTTGTTTTGAATTTGCCGGTTCTGCTTGTGCTCCTTTGCTCCTTCTTCTTCCGTCAATAGCCGTATCTTCTTCGTATTTGCTTCCTGCTAGGCTCCAAAACAACTTCCGGAGCACTTGTGGAACCCAAATTTTCCGTTTTGATGTCCGTTTACGCCAAGGACCGCCCCGCCTGGGTGTGCCGGGCGTTGGACAGTATCTTTTTAAGTACCGTTAAACCCAGTGAAGTGATTGTTGTTATTGACGGCCCTATCCCGGTGGAATTACGGGGTATTTTAAGCGAATTCTCTTATAAATATCCGCAAATTAAACTCTGCCCGCTTGCTAAAAACGGTGGTTTAGGCCCGGCGTTAGCCTATGGATTAGAGCAATGTTCCCACGAATTAGTAGCCCGCATGGATGCCGACGATATTTCCCTGCCGGACCGCTTTTCAAAACAACTGGCTTACTTTGCCGCACACCCCAATACAGCGGTACTAGGGGGGCAAATTCAAGAAATTGACGGGGATAGTTTACAGCCCGTGGCTATCCGCGCCGTTCCGCAAACCGATAAAGAAATTAAAGAATTTCTTAAAAGCCGCTCTCCCTTTAACCATATGACAGTTATGTTTAGGAAATCTGCTGTTTTGACTGCTGGCAGTTATGGCAATTACTTTTTTATGCAGGATTACTTTTTGTGGGCACATATGGCCGCTAAAGGCTTTGAAATGGCAAATTTGCCCGATATTTTGGTAAATGCCCGTGTAAATGAGGAGTTATACAAACGCCGGGGTGGTTGGAAATATTTTAAGCGTAGTTGGACGATTTCTTCAAAACTGCGTGAATTACAGCTCATTTCTTACCCTCGGCATTTATTCAATCTGGGGATACGTTTTTGCGTGCAAGTGTTGATGCCCACGGATGTGCGCAGCTATTTTTACCGGAGGGCATTAAGGTGAAGACGATTGTTTATCTTATTTCAACTTTAAAACGTTCTGGTCCAACAAATGTATTAGCAGGTATCATTAAAAATTTAGATACAACTAAATTTAAACCTGTTATTATTACGTTATCTCCTGAAGAAGATGAAAAAAACTCATGGTGGCAAGAATTTCAAACTATGGGTATTAGTTTATGTAGTTTGAATTTATCCCGCCTGCAAGGCCTATTTTTGGCAAATAAAAAATTAAAACAGTTGCTTGTTAAAGTCAAGCCAGATATTATTCACGCCCATTGTTTTCGTTCCGCCGTGTTAGTTGCAATGTATTTACAAAAATATCCATCTTTTGCAACCATTCATTGTGACTTTTTTTCCGATTATACTCAACGCTATAAACCTATATTGGGACGAGGAATGGCAATGATGTATTCTTGGGCAATGAAAAGAATAAGCTATCGTATTGCGTGCTCAAATATGTTAGCCGATTTACTCAATAGAAAATATCCGCACTTGCATTTTGATTATGTAGATAATGGCGTAGATACTAATAAATTTCATCCAGTAGCTAATAAGACAACTTTACGTCGTCAACTAAATTTGCCGATAGATAAAAAAATCATAATTTGGGCGGGACATTTTATTCCCTTAAAAAATCCATTAACTTTAGTTCGTAGTATTTTACAACTTCCTCAGTATCAATATTATTTTATTTTTTGTGGGAAAGGTTGTTTGATGTCTGAATGTATATCAATATTACAAAATCATAAGAATGTTTTGTTTACTGGGTATGTTAGCAATATAGAACAGTATTATCAAGCGGCAGATATTTATGTTTCTACCTCTAGAAGTGAAGGATTGCCTCTTGCTGTATTGGAAGCACAATTTTGTGGGATTGTACCATTGCTTTCAGATATTCCCCAGCACCGCTATATTTTACCGCAAGACCAATTAACTAAATGTTTATATGATGGTCAACCGGATGATTTAATCAAGAAATTATTATTTTTGTTGCAGACAGATAATACTGGCTTGATGAAAAGTTGTGCGGTAAATATACAAAATTTTTCTGCTAAAAAAATGAGTCAAAAATATCAAAAATCATATGACAAATGCCAACGTTAAATCTTCTATTTCTTTGGGTGCTTGGGCTTTTGCGCTTGCTATACTAGGTGTTCCCTTTAGTGGCGGGAGTTTAAGTTTAATGTATTATTATCCTGTTGTCATTGTTGTAATTGGTTTAATGATTTTAAGTTTATGTAAAGAGAAATTTTATATACAAAACCAGCATTTATATGTCCTTATATTGTTGTTAATTATGGTATGGCATTTGGATACATCTATTCAATATTTCGAAACTTCCAAAACCTTAGTTAGTTTAATCTTGTTTTTTTTAATGTTTTTTGTTGTTACTTTACATAAACCTACTGTATCAGAAATTAGGCTTATATCTCGGTGCTTTAGTTGGTCTGGTATCATTATTGCGGTGCTATTATTATTATTTAAACATGAATATGAAATGGGGCGTTATTCTTATCCTGTGGGGGGACGTTTAATGGAGGTGAATTATTTGGCTTGTTATTTATCTATTTCTTTTTTATTTGTATTTCACAAAATATTAACTACACGTAAATTAATCAAAACAGGCTATGTAATTGGGGCTTTCTTAGTTTTGTATGCATTGTTTTTAACAGGTTCGCGAGGAGCATTCTTATCCGTGGGAGTAAGTTCATGTATTTTGCTTTCTTATAATCCTAAAAAAATAGCGTTCAAATTGTTTCTGTTAGGAACTCTATTTTTGTTGGGGTTATTCCTACTCCCGGACGCTCTAACAAACCGTTTTTTACACAGTAGTTATAATGACGGAAGTAACCAAATGCGTATACGATTATTTGCTAATGCAATTGACTTTATTGTGAGGAAGCCATTATTAGGTTATGGTGTCGCTTCTGGGAAAGCCATTACTTCCTTTGGTTCCGCACATAATACGTTTTTGTCTGTATTACTAAATTTTGGATTAATTGGATTCTTGATGTACGTTGGTATCTTGTTAAAAAATTTCAAAATATTACTTCAACGAGATATGCTTTTATTCTTGGCAGTATTTGTTGATTTATTTATTACCTCTATGATTATTAGTAATTATAATACAATTCCATTTTGGTTTACGCTAATTTTGCTCACATGGGTTACTGAATATAAAAAAAATAATTCGCAAATATTACTTTGGAGAAATCTATGATACGAGTAGCTGATATGTCTCTTATTTCAATTATAGTACCAATATATAATGTTGAATCTTTTTTATCTCAATGTATTGAAAGTATTTTGGCACAAAGCTATCAAAATTTGGAGATTATTCTAGTGGATGATGGTTCCACTGATAATAGTGGAAAAATTTGTGAAGAATATGCTCAAAAGGATTCGCGCATTAAAGTAATTCATAAGCCCAATGGCGGCTTGGTATCCGCCCGCAACGCGGGATTGGATATTGCTACCGGGGAATATATTGGTTTTGTGGATGGAGACGATTGGATAGAACCGCAAACTTATCAAACTGCTTTGGAATTATTGCAGCAACACCAAGTGGATTTAGTAAAGTGGGGAAAAACAAAGGTAGTACAAAAAACAATAATACCTATTGTAGTATCTTACCCTGCCGGAGCATACAGAGACGATAGTAAATCTACTTTACTTTCCCAAATGATTAAAGGACAAGGAATAGATCCAAATATTGTTACCTGTTTGTTTAAAAGCGAAATTATTAAAAAGTATTACCTTCGTACTCCCATAGGGGTAGACATTGGGGAAGATGTATATTTCAGTACGTTATACTTATTACATGCGCACTCTATGTATGTTGATTTAGGACTGCATTTTTATAATTATAGGCAAAATCCTGTTTCTCTTACCAAACATTTTACTCCAACACATTTGTTAAAATTAGAAAACTTCATAAAGTATTATTCTAAACTTTTACTTACAACTACAAGTGGAAGTAGTTATAACCAAGCGTTTTACTATCGAATAAACATCATGGTGTTTTATGCATTATTTGTATGTGCAGATTTTCGGTTTCGCATGATTCCTGATAAAATTAGGATGTTAAAGGAATTTTACAGGCATTTGCAACCGCAATTTCAAGTTGCCAGTAATTGTAATACAATTTCGTGGATCAAACGTATCCCTGTAATTTTGTTTTATAAAAATCTATTTATATTGGCCCTGAGTTTAACGTATTTTTTAAAAATACTTTTTCAATTTTGCGTAAAAATAAAATCTTATGTTTAATGCTTTCTATTATCTGTTAACATTCAGATAAGTGATATCGTCAAACATTTGTCTTGTTATATGGAATATACAAAAACTTATATGATTTTACAAATTATGTTCGTATTATGAACCAACGGAAAGCGGGGGTAATTTTATCGTATTTAACCATGGGGACCAACAGCATCATTCAGTTGGTGTATGTTCCCATGTTGTTATATTATCTTACCAAAGACCAATACGGTATTTACCAATTAATTGGGTCTTTGGTGGCTTATCTGAGTATTATGGATTTTGGCCTTGCCAATACCACCACGCGCTATTTGGCCCAAGCCAATGCCCAGCAAGATAAATCCCGCGCCCAGGCCATTATCAGTACTTCCCATTCCTTATATTTAGCAATTGCCGTTCTGTTGGTAACTTTGGGGTCTGTTTTTTATTTTTTAATTACTCCTATCTATGGCAAAACACTTTCTCCGATTGATTTATTAACTGCCAAACATATCTTTTTAATTATGTTGTTAAACATTGCAGTGGTTATCCCTTCCAATATTTTTACCGCCACTATTAACGCACATGAACAATTTGTGTTTTTACGTGGATTGGGCTTTGTTAAAGTTTTGTTACAACCGTTACTTGTATGGGGTATTTTGGCCTGGAAAGCTTCTGTATTAAATTTAGTATTAACACAAACTGGGTTTAATTTTATAGTTATCTTCCTAAATTATGTGTATTGTAAACGCAAACTACATATTTCGTTCCCGTTAAATTTCGCGGACATCCCACTAATGAAAGAACTGACAGGATTTTCGGTATTTGTGTTTTTGCATGTGATGATGGACCAAATTTACTGGCGTTTAGGACAACTGGTACTGGGGGCTGTATCGGGTGCGGTGGCTGTGGCCAATTACGCGGTGGCTTTACAGGTAACTACATTTTCCATTTTTCTACCGGCTACAATGAGCGGGGTTTTTTTGCCTCAACTATCATCTATTGTTACTAAAACTAATAACCTGCAAGAAATTAATACAATTTTCTGTAAAATGGGGCGGCTACAATTTATGCTTATGTTGTTACTTCTCATAGGATTTGCCTTTTTAGGAAAAACTTTTATCATGTTATGGGTAGGCCCCAGTTATGCCATTTGTTATTATGTAGCGTTAACGTTGATGGCTGCCTATATGTTAGATGTTTCCCAAAATATTGGTATTCCTATCTTGCAGGCCATGAAAAAACACGCTTTCCGGGCCTATGTATATATTGCCATGGCTGTGTTAGATGTAGTTTTGTGTATTCCACTAGCTAAATGGTATGGTGAAATGGGTTGTGCCATTGCAACCTCCATTTGTTTGACATTGGGTTCAGGTTTGGCTATTAACTGGTATTACGCCAAAATTGGTTTAGATTTAAAAAAGTTTTTTAGTAATTTGGGGCGTATCAGTATGGGTATTTTGCCTGCTTTATGTGCTATTTTATGTTTTTTTTATTTTTTCCCAATACGAAATACGTGGATTAGTTTGATAGCGCATGGGGCTGCGATTACTTGTATTTATGCATTTAACGGTTGGTTTTTGGTGCTCAATCCCTATGAAAAACAACTCTTTTATGGCCCTTTAAAGACTATTTTATTGAAATTACGTAAATAATTGTAAAGAGGATTGTTTGATTCAATGAAGAGAATTTTAACAAACTAGGATGACAACTATTAAACCTAAAACCGTCGTGGGTAGCCCTGCCGTTTGGGATTGTTAAAAAATTATTAACGAGATACTTAAATTACTAAAAACAAGAAGAAGATAATTTAAATATGTAAATATGCAGAATTTTTCCCAGGGAATGACCGTATCTAAATATCTTAACCATTTGGCCAGTTTCGCACGCATTGCTATACGTGCACATAAACCGCAATTAGTACTTTGGGCATTGAAATATCACAAACAGGCGGAAAATTGCTTGCCTAAAGAACCTTTAGTAATTATGTTTGAAACTTTTGATGTTGCTGACAAGTTAACATCGCCAAATAATGTTAATCCAATGCCTAAACCTCAAGAAAAAGTTTTTACTCCTATATCTTCAAAACGTTTGGGATTGTTAAAATCAAATTATATATTTGCGCTATCCGAACGTAAATTATCAACAGCATTAGCTACATTGAAAGCAATCGGAGATGAACTGGGTTTCTATAATAAAAATAATTATACAAAGCAAGAAATGCTCATTCAACCAGTTTCTGGTTCAGTAGAAGAAAAAAACGAATAGATTCTTTTTTTAAGGAGTATTCTCGAAATAAATGTGGCTTTTATGTTGTTTTGTTTTTAAGTTGTAGAGAATCAGATGAAAGCAAATGCCCTGATGAGTCTTTTTTTAAACGCTACGTGAATTTTTAGGAGCTCTTAGGAATATTTTACTATTTCATCCAACGATCTATCATAGTTGTCATTTTGGGATCATAAATGTCATGATTGGAGTGCTCTTCTAAAGGTTGCTCCCACCAATCTTGATGTGGTCTTACCCATTCTTTAAAAGCAATGTGTTTTAACATATTAGATTCCGTCTTATAAAAATCTAATGATTCTGCCACAAAATTAAAAAGCATCTCGCAATAGTATTCATATTGTAAGTATTTGTCTTTATCTGGAATTTTTTGAATATATTTTTTATATTGACTCCTAAATTTTTTCCAATTACTTATAAAAAAAGTATCTTCCAGATATGGATATTGAAATGCTAATTTTTGCAAATCGTACAGTTTTTTTTGTATTTCCATTTGTTGTATTCTTTTATAATTAGAAATGAAAGAATAAACACTAATAAAAGAGGTTATAATAAGCGATATAATCATAACCCATGTTTGAAGATATTGTATTTTATCCATAGGTGATTTTCCTTATAAATGAATTGCTAGTGGTAAGAGCAGTGAAATTTTGGGGGCCATATAATCTGGGTTTTGCTTTCCTAAAGAGGCCTTAGAAACTAGAGGGATTGTCTTTTTTTGTGCTTCAACGGCATTTAATACCCAGAGATTGTTATTTTTTAACACAGAGAGTAAATTTTTGGTATAGAGACCCCCTTGTGCAGTATCATTGGAGTATTCCCCTATAGAGCAAGAAAACAAATTTATTTGTTGGCGCGGACATTGAGAAATATATTTTTCGTAGAACATCCGATATTGGGCATTTGGGCTAGTAGAATTGGCAAAATAGGTTTTGGCTCCTGCTGTAACATGAAATTTATTTATTCCGGCACAAGTATCTAAAATGGTTATTTGTTTTGGGAAAATGATGAGAGTTTCATGCAGGATCGTACTATTCCTAATTTCCATCTCACGCTGCTTTAAATTCTGATTAAATTTGCCGTGTCCCGAAAACATAACAAATCCCATATCTATATTTCTAGTTTTAGCTGTGTTTAAGGCATCCAATACTTCTTGTTTTGATTTATCTAACAGGATCAGTATTTCTGTCTCATCCCAAGCTCCTCCAAAGTTAGACATTAAGAAATTTTTCATGCCTTGTATATCGTGAACAACGCCTGTTAAATCGTGATCTATTCCAGAATCTCCAATAAGAATTGCTTGTTTTTTCATTTTGATCTCCAATTAAGAAAGAATAATTAATATGAATTATAAATATATAATATATTTGTTGTAATCTAAAAATCAAGATGAAATTTATATAAGCATTTTAAATATCAAAATTTCCAAAAAGGCAACTAGCGTAGTTATACTTAATATTTGATGAGTTTTTAGAATTATTATCTCTCTAAGTAAAAAGTGGCAGGGTTTATAACTATTGTTTACAGTTGTAAGCAATAGGAAAGGCGGGTGTATCCTCAAATCTTCATTTTTATGATTTGCTCTACAAACCGTTCCGGTTGAGTTACAAAAAGTAACTTATTTTAGTCCAATCTCATCCCAAACGCGCGGAGTTTTTTGCCCGTTATCAAACAGAAAACTTTAATAAATTAGTGCGGGAACTATTAAACCTAAAACCGGCGTGGGTAGCAATCCTGTATGGAGTAGTACGCAAAATTCTTGGTAAAATACGGCGGATATGCCGCTTTTGAGGATATTGTAATGTGTGGGACTATTGCATTGGGCAAATTTTAGTATAATATTTCTGTTATAAGCCCCTACTTCGTGCTATTGTGTTCATCGTTTAGGCTTTAAATGAACTAACCTAGCACGAAGTAGGGGTTTTTACATAAGAGAATAGACTTCAATATGTTTCAATTGACAGATATCCATAATTTATCATTTCAAGGGTATAAAAGTTATGCAGATATGGGGAATGTTTTCATCCCACAATTATGCAATTTTAATGTGATTATTGGCAAAAATAATACTGGCAAAACAAGCTTTATTGATGTAATTGAATATTTAATCAATCCTGCTAAATTTATTAAACGATTTCCATCTGTAGCTTTACAGTGGGATGTTGTACTGGACGAGGAACATCTTTCCATTGGTTTTCAAGATGGATATGTAGGTCCACATGGATCCCTTGATGTATATCGGAAACGATTTGTTGGGAGTGTCCTGCGTATTAACTGCCCTGCGGGTAGCAAAGATCCCAAATGGTCTGTTGAACACAAAGACTATAACTCTACGTATTATGCCAATGATTGGCAACGAATTGTTCTTTCCTATACAGAACAATTAACCAAATACCGATTGTTACGCATTGCTGCTGAGCGTGATATCCAGCCTGAGGCAGAAAATTCTGTTCTTGATTTAACTTCACATGGGATTGGGGCTAGCAATTTGATACGTGCTTTTTTGCATCAGTATGATTTGCCGGAACAACTGATTGAAAGACAATTGTTGGATGGGCTTAATAGTATTATGGGGGAAGATGCTATTTTTACCCGTATTCAAAGTCTCCAACAAACAAATTCTTCCGGTGTTTCTGTATGGGAAGTCTATTTGGAAGAGCAGAATTCTGGACGTTTTGCCTTATCTGGTTCCGGTAGCGGGCTTAAAACCATATTACTTGTACTATTAAATTTGCTTGTTTTGCCAGAATTGCCCGAATATAAAGGCAAAAAACTGATTTTTGCTTTTGAAGAATTGGAAAACAATTTGCATCCGGCTCTTCAACGCCGCCTTTTTAACTATCTTTATCACTATTCTATTGAGAACGACTGCCCGGTTTTTTTAACTACTCATTCTCACGTGGTAATAGATATGTTTTACAATAAAGAAAAATCCCAACTTCTCCACGTAACTAAACGTAATCATAGTTCCGCTATTAAAAAAATTGATAATAGGCTAGATAAATTTAATATTTTAGAGGATCTTGCCATTAAAGCAAGTGATTTATTCCAGTCCAACGGGATTATCTGGGTGGAAGGCCCTACCGACCGTATTTATATTAAACGCTGGTTGGAGCTCTTTTTTGGAGATAAGTTCCAGGAAGGCCGGCATTTTCAATTTTTATATTATGGTGGGCGCCTGTTAAGCCATTATACTACTACAGAGGACATACAAGCCAAAATCAATATTTTAACTATTAATCGCAATGCAGCTATCGTCATGGATAGTGATCGTAAAAATACAAACACAAAAATCAATCAAACTAAAATTCGTATCCGCAAAGAATTTGACAAGTTGAATATGTTTTGCTGGGTTACTGCTGGCAAAGAGATTGAAAATTATTTACCTTCAAAAGTTTTTTCTGCTATAACAACGCGAAAAATTACTATACCACTTGCCCGTTTCTCGGATTTTTCAACATATATTACACCGGTATATCCTAATTTTGAAAATAATAAATTCGGCTTCGCTAACCGTATTATTTCACATTTAACTTATGAGGACTGTTCCAAAGTGTTGGATTTAAAAAAGCAATTACACCATCTTTACAAAGAAATCGAAAAATGGAACAGCTAACTTGAGTTTAAGCATTCAACGCTACTACCCACAGAAGTTTCCAAGCGTAAGTTCGTTAAAGGGAGTCTGAAACTCACTAGTAGAAAACTTTGTTTTCTCTTTGATAGTTAGTAGCAGGTAAAATAAAGAGAAGCAGAGATTTTGGAGCAAAAGAAACCCCCGGTGTGAGCTTGAAGCGTTTCATAACATACCCCTCAAACGGGTTTTACTAAATTGACAAGCAAGTCGCAAATTATATATATAAGCGGATAAGGTAACCGCTGTGGTTGCCACTCAAATTGGGTAAAGAGTCTTGCAGTGTTTGGACTGTATAGTTATCCTTAAACATATATGATGAAACTGTATATTTTTAAGGAGAATGTATTATGGCATTACAAACAGAAAAAGACGCTATTATTCAACCTCACTCGTGGGAAACTATTATCGCGCTGGAGGCCCGGCGCCTGCTTGAAGAGCTTACTTCTTCCCCGGTACCTACGGCGTTGCATGCCACGGCCCGCGCATTTATTATGAGCACTTATCAAAGGGCCGCAAACTCGTCGGCAAGCCGTAAATAAAAGGCGTTGGCACGGTTTATTTTGGGTGTGGGCGCAAAAAAACGTTTTGCATAACCTCATTTTGCTACAATATACCCACGATATACTTCGGGGGATGAAAATTCATGAAGAAATTATTTTTGGGCTGTTTGTTTTTTCTGTTTTCCACGGTGGCATCACTAGCTTATGACGTAATAGATCTGCCGGGGCAAAATTTTGATTACCAGTTTAATATATACGCTAAAGGGGAAAATTTAGGGATTATCATGGAAGATAAACCCGTTATCAGCACCTTTGATATTTTAACCAATTATCGCCTGCCGCTTTTTAAAGCGGGGGAAAGTTGGGCCTCTGTCATTGATACCGCTGTTTCCCCTAAACCGGCGGTCGCCTATTCCCTCGTGGCGGAAGATGATTACAACGCCGCGGCAGAAAGTGTTTATACCACCGTGAATGATGGCGCCACCCCACTGCCGTACAAAGTAACGTATGTTAATGCCAAAATCAACGGCCTTACTCCTACCGGCGACCCGCAAGATGCTTTACCCACCGACGGGGTTATCTTTTTAGGTTGGGGGGTTGACCCCGATTATCCGGGCTGGGCCCCCTTTACCGGGTATCATGGGCTTAACCATAGTCAACTGTCCGATTTAAATGCCGTTATGCTCCACGAGTATATGCACTCCCTGGGGGTATCAACGGCTGCCACAGAATATCACGAGGACCAGGGCGATAACACCGTTTATTTTTCCAGTGGCGCGGGGGATCCGCTTTCCGCGTACGATAAAGATTTGCGCCTTCACCTTGGGGCCGGCCTGGAAGTAGCCCCTTATGAGGGAATGTCCATCGGGGAGGGGAAAGAATTTGATATATTTGCTCATTCCCCGTACCTGGTGGGGGAAAATACCATAAAGGTACTGGGCGGTAATGACGATTACGACATCGCCAAATCTGCCATTATGACTAGCGGCGGTCTTACCAACTATTCTTCTTACTATCCGCTGCGCGGGATGGCGTTCCCGGTGGTGTACGGTATGCCCATTCACCCGGCCGACCAGACTGCAACCGGCGGTTACGAAATCGACCTTTCCCACCTAGAACTGCACAACAGTTTTATGTCGCACCAAAACTACCGCAACTGGTTAATCCCCATGGAAGCGGAACTGGCCGTGCTGAAAGATAGCGGCTATGATATTGACCTGCGCAAACATTTCGGTCAGTCATATTATTTAGACGACGTAACAGACACGTTTGGCGGGTTTTCGTATTGGGACGGTAGCAATTATACAGGGGAGCCTTCCGATACGGTGCAAGCCGTCGGCCTGCATATTTACGGCGACAACAATACTATTACACAAATTGGCGATGTGGTAACCGCCGGGGAAGGGTCTTTCGGTGTACGCATAGACGGCCAAGGCAATACCTATACGTTGCAAAGCGGTTCCGTGATAGAAACCAACGGTAAAGAAAATATCGGCTTAGGCGTTACGTGGGGGCAAAACCACCAGTTGACCGTGGATGGAGATATTACGGCCAGCGCCGAGGACGGCATTGCCGTCAGTTTTGATTTTGGGGCCAACCTGTTTGGTTTATACAGTGAATTAAAAGGTTCTTATATCCGCTATGACGAATCTAATCTAGACCCCGACCCCGACACCCAGGCCGCCCTGGTGGACCAGTTTGATGTAGCGGGCACGCTAACGGGCGGCAAGGCGGCTATCTTTATTTCCGATAATGCCCACGTGGACACGATTAACTTGTTAAGCGGTGCCCACATTAACGGGGATATTATTTCGCAGTGGAACTCCGTTAAAAGCGCGCCGTTTGCCGCCGTACAGATCAAGGATGATGCCGACGAGTGGAGCCCGCTGGACCCGGATTCAGACTCCATTTACTTCACGCGGTTAAATACGGCGGGCACGGTCAACGTGAACGGTAAAATTGACGGCGGGAACAATGTATATAATACCTTAAAGTTAACTAACACCGGCAATTTGAACGTCAACGGGGAAGTAATTAATGTAAACTCACTTGAAAATACCGGCACCTTAACCCTGGCGCAAGAAACTACGCTCAATACCCAAACCGGGGAAATTGAGGGAGACGGCACCATTGTCGTCCAGCAGGGCTTAGGTTTAAGTGAAGATATGACCAGCATTGAAAACACCCTTTCGTTAAATTCGGGGGCGTTGTTTACCACCCTTAACGACAAAGCCCAAGGTGCTATAGAAATTGCCGCCTTGCGGTCTAACGGCGGAAAACTGGCTTTTGACCTGGGCGACAGCTTTGATTTCCAAAACGACAATACCGACGACGCCACCCTCAGCCAAATTAAAGTATCGCAAGATGAGGTTGACTTGTTGGAGAATGACTCCTATTTGTTGTTTAACACGGAAGTGTTAGATTTGGGCACTTCTTCGGCCAATGTTTATTATAACGGTAACCGCTACACCTTCACGCAAGATGCCATGAACCCGCAGTTTCTCTCTATTGCCACCAGCATGGGCGGCGGGGAGTTGGGTAACGCGGTGGCAGACCCCACCGCCGCTAACTATATTGTAACCGACGGCGTGCTGACCCAAGATGCCGGCAGTGTGCAGGGCGAAAGTTTTGAAATCAGCGGCGAAGACATTGATGTAAACGGACATAACGGCTTAGTGATTGACGGCACGAATAACCCGTCGGGTACTACCTTATTGACGGGGATTAGCGGGGCAGCCAACAGCAACTTGACCGTTCAAAACGGCGGCGAGTTGGAAGTTTCCGCCCAGGACAAAAATATCACGTTGGGGCAATCCGGCGAAACGGCCCTGGCGCTTTCCAACGCCACAGCCACGCTGGATAGTGCGGATAAAAGAATTGTGGTTTCCGGGGCGGTACAAGGTACTAATACCGCTACGGACATTGTAAACGCATCCGGCGCGTTGGTGGCGTTTAACAACGTTAGCGACGTTACCCTCCGTTCCGATGCCCAACAAACCTATTTAAACGGTCCGGCCGCCAACACGACTTTTGAGCTTAATAATAGTGCATTGCTCGTTGTGCAAGATGATTATTTGGCCGCTGCGGGCAATAACCAAGTGGTTGTTAATGGCAGTGCTATTAACGTAAGTAACAATAAAGCCAGCGATATTGCGTTGGACAAAATGACCTTGCAAACCAATTTGCTTACTGCCATAGATGTAGATTTTCAAACCATGTCGGCAGACCGGTTTGTCTTCCAAAACAGCTCGGATTTGGACCCCCAATCCAACTTGTTGCACATTTCTTACATTAATGTGTTAAATCCGCAAGCGGCGTTGGAAAACGAATCGTATGTTATCCCGGTGGTAAGCGCGGACTATAATAACCAAAACTTTTTAGGTAGCGTAAAAGCAGATATGACGCCTTATACGTTGCAAGGGCCTATCTTCCATTATGGAGTATCGTTTGAGCAAAATAATGAGTATGCGGGCTTGCGCTTGGCACGCGGTTCCAGCTCGGATTACAAAAGTTATAACCCGGCCGTATTAGCCAGCCCTGTGGCCGCACAAATGGGGGGGTATTTGGGCCAAATGGCTATGAATCAGCAAGCCTTTGCACACCTGGATACGCAGTTACTAGAAGCAAAAAAAGACCCCCTGGCGGGCAAATTATTGGCCGCTACCGAAAACTTCCATGGCATGTTAGTAGATAAAAAACGGGTCAATCTGTGGGCTAACCCGTACACGTCATACGGTAAAGTGCCGCTTAAAAGAGGGCCCGAAGTAACCAACACACTTTACGGCACTGCCGCCGGGATGGATTTGCCGTTTGAAGATATAGGGTACGATTGGAGCGCTATGGGCGGCTTTTATGTAGCGTATAACGGTTCGCGCCAACGTTTTGACGGGGTGTCTATGGAACAAAACGGGGCCGGGCTGGGCGTATCGGGCATGGCTTATAAAGAGAATTTCTACGCCGGGCTTTTGGTGGGCGGATCCATGAGTGATGTGCGCACCAAAACCGGGTATGGCCGTGAACATTCATCTGTAGTGACGGCGGGTGTATCTACCAAGGCCGGATATATGTGGGAGTTGGGTTCCCGCGGGCAATGGCTTGTGCAGCCTGAGCTGTTGGCCTCTTATACCTGGGTCAATACCCCTTCTTATACCAACGCGGCCGGAGTCAGAATCCATACCGACCCGCTACAAGCACTTACCTTGCAACCGCAACTGCGCCTGACGGGGGATTTCCAAAAGTGGGGCCAGCCTTACGCGCAAGTAGCGTGGGTAGCCAATGTGGGTGACAAAACCCAATTTAAAGCCAATAATGTAGCATTGCCTCATTTCTCGGTAAAGCCCTTTATGAAGTATGACCTTGGTATCCGCAAAATGTGGACGCGTTGGGGCGGCTACTTGCAAACCTCTCTTACCAGTGGTGGGGTACGCAGTGTAGGTGTGCAAGCGGGAGTTTCCTACGCGCTCTAATAGCTCAGGGGACAGGGAGATAATTTACTTTTTTTGAGTTAAAAAATCTATAATATTATCAATATGATTGAAATTAAAACAGAAGGTAATTCCATTATCTGTATTTTAAAAGACGTGTTGGACGGCACCCAACCTATTAACGTGCCTGTTGCCCCATTGCGTAATAAAAAAATACAACTAATTGGAAAGGATATCACTTCCTGGAATACCGATTTTGTAGTGGCTCTTTTCAACGCGTTTAAAAATGTTCCTAAAGATAATATCACCTATTCACAATTACCGCAAGGCATGGAACAATTACTTCGTTTGGCCTTTCAAGTCCCCGCTAAAGAGCCGGAAGCACCCTGTAGTGAACTTCCCTTTTTAGAACGTGTTGGAGATTGGGGCTTGCGCTTTTGGTACAGCGTTAAAAAAGGTTTTATGTTTGTGAGCGCGAGTGTTTCCTCTTGGGGCCGGCAACTGTGTGGTCGGGCTGTTTACCGCAGTAAAGATTTTTGGATGGTACTGGCTGATTGCGGCCCAAAATCTATAGCCATTGTCTCACTGATCAGTTTTATGGTGGGGCTGATTTTGGCCTTTGTCAGCGCCATACAGCTTAAAACCTTTGGGGCGCAAATCTATGTGGCCAGTTTGGTTATGATTGCCATGACGCGCATTATGGGCGCCGTTATGACCGGTATTATTATGGCAGGCCGAACAGGGGCTTCTTATGCCGCCACCATTGGTACCATGCAAGTTAATGAGGAATTGGACGCCTTGCAAACCATGGGCATTTCGCGGACCGACTTTTTAGTGTTGCCGCGTATCAATGCGTTACTACTTTCTATGCCTATTTTGGTGTTACTGGCTGATTTTATGGGTATTTTAGGGGGATGTTGTGTGTGTGTGCTGTTTTGGAATATTCCCCTGTCCGAATATATAAGATATTCCGTTAACTCTTTTAATGTAATAAATTTTTTGGTGGGCATTTTCCACGGAGTTGTTTTTGGCCTTATTATTGCGTTATGTGGGTGCTATTTTGGGGTAAACTGCGGGCGCAATGCCGATAGCGTGGGCGCTGCCACTACCAAGGCTGTAGTATATTCCATTGTGTGGATGATTGTGATGACAGGACTACTTACAGTCGTTTTTGAATGGGTGGGGGTATGATGAAAACAGAACCTATCCTGCGTGCAGAAAATTTGAGCATCGGTTATGAGGGCAAGATTATTATGAAAGATCTGTCCTTTGAAATCCCCAAAGGTGACATTTTTATTATCATGGGCGGGTCCGGTTGTGGTAAAAGTACGTTGTTACGCACCTTAACGGGCCTCATACCCGCGCAAGCTGGCCGGTTTTGGGTACGCGGTGTAGATTTTGTGCAAGCTACCAAACGAGAAAAACTGGAAATCAGCAAACATAGCGGCATTTTGTACCAAAGTGGGGCGTTATTTAGCTCTATGACGCTGGCCGAAAACGTGGCACTACCATTACAACAATATACGGCTTACGCGCCGGATAAAATTTCCCAAATTGTGTCTTTCAAATTAGCCCTGGTTGGCTTGAGCGGATATGAGGACTATTATCCGTCTGAAATCAGCGGCGGTATGCGTAAACGGGCCGGGTTAGCCCGCGCGTTGGCCTTGGACCCGGAAATCGTTTATTTTGACGAGCCCTCTGCCGGGTTAGACCCTATCAGTTCTAAAAATTTGGACGATTTGATATTAGAAATTAACAAAACTTTGGGAACTACCATTATTGTGGTGACCCATGAGTTAGCTTCTATTTTTGCTATAGGCAAAAATAGTATTTTTTTGGATAAAACTGTTCATACTATCTCGGCTCGGGGAAATCCAAACGAACTCTTAAAAAATCCTCCCAATGAACAGGTTTATGAATTTTTAACAAGAGGAGTGTCTTATGAAAAATGAACCAAATAAAAAATCTATCGGGTTGTTTTTGGTGATCGGTTTTGCGCTATTTTTAGGAGTGATTGGGCAAACGATTTTTCACAAAATACATGTAGATACCCAAGATCTGGCCGTAATGTATTTTACCGAATCGTTACAGGGATTGACGGAGGGATCTCCTGTTATATTCCAGGGCGTGGAGGTGGGTAAAGTTACACGCATCGTACTGGTGACGAATAAAAATGATTTAAACTTCCATGTGGCGGTCTATGCCCGTTTCAAAGAAACAGATATTATCAGTGAGGGGTCTCTTTGGGAAAAATTGTGGAACAGAGAAAAAGAGAATTTGGACTTTTTGGGTATCATGATTAAAGAAGGGCTTCGGGCGCGGCTGGCCTCCCAAAGTTATTTAACGGGGCAACTGATGATTGATTTGGTTATGTTGCCGGATACGCCGGCCACGCTGTTTGAGAGCCCTAAAAAGGAGAATATCCCGCAAATCCCGACTGTTTTATCCCAAAAAGAAGAACTCGTCCGTGGACTAAATAGAATTAAAATTCAAGAAACGCTTGAAAAAATTAACGCAGTAACCGAAACATTAGGTAAAGAATTGCCTGTTTTATTGCCGGTGTTAACAAGCAGTGCCAAAAATTTAGATACCACATTAGCGCGGGTATCTGAGAGTAGTGAAGAAACCCTTTCTAATTTAAATGAAACGTTGCAGGATGTTTCGAATGCGGCAAAATCTACTCAAAATTTGACAGATTATTTGGAACAACATCCCGAATCTCTTATTAGAGGGAAAAAAGGAGAATAATATGAAACTTATTAAAATCATCATTCCTTGTTTGTTGCTGGGGGCATGTATGTTTGGCACCAGCAAAAACGCCAAGTTCTATACACTAAAGGCTACTGCTATGCAACCTGTCTCGTCTAATTATACCGGTTTTGTGGGGGTGAATAGAATTCAGCTACCTAAGTATATAGACCGTCCGCAAATAGTAACGCAACAAAAAAAATCGGCTCAAGTGAAGATATCCGAATATAACCGGTGGGTGGAGGCACCCTCTATTTTGGCCAGCCGCGTGCTAGCAGAAAATTTGAGTATCCTATTGCCCCGTGCGCAAATTAAGATGAGTCAATTTAAAGGGGGAAATTTTGATAAGACGGTTAGCGTGGAAATTATCAAAATGAATGCCGTGCTGGGCGAAAGAGCGGAATTGTCCGCTTGGTGTATGATTAAAGATAAGTCTGGCAAAATACAAACTCGTCAAAAATTTGAATATACCCTTCCCATTGGCAAAACTTATGATGACCTGGCACAAGGTTCTAGCCAACTATTAGCACAATTGAGCCAAGAGATTGCCGCTACTTTGATTGAAAAATAAATAGAATGTTTTAAAAAACCCACCGTTAAGGTGGGTTTTTAAATGGTGGACCGGACAGGACTTGCCTTCCGGTAAAACTCCTGACGGAGTTTTCCTGTAGGCCGGGCTCGCGGTACTCGCTTTGCGGCGCGGTGGAACACGCGCACGCAAACTCGTACAACGCTGTGCCTTTCAAGTCCTGACGCAAGCAAAGCAGTTTGCTTGCTTCCGCATACATTAAGAAACCCACCGTTAAGGTGGGTTTTAAATGGTGGGGCAGCAATTTTTGATGGGTTGCTGGTTCTTAGAACGCTGGGTGGTGACGCTCAATTCCCTGTTTAACAGGCAATTAACAGGCAAAAACAGGCATTTGAAAAATTTATCCTTTGGATTTTGGAGCGCTGCTGATATAGGTGTTCCCGTCTAAGAAATATTTGCCGAAATATCCGCAAATTCCCTATGCGGAGAAACAGGGAAAGAACAGGGAAAAGTCTACAAAGAACAGGTAAAAAACCGTTAAATTTTTAGTGTATTAAAATCTTGGTATTAGATGCCGCTTTTGCCAGTTTATTGGATGCAGTGTCCGAAATTGTGCCTTTCTTGATGTGGTATTCTTTATTGTGTGTTTTGGCAAAAGATACTACAAGTTCAGCCATTTGATTAAAGAATTCTTTATACCCCGGATAGGCCGAAACCTGCGAATTGTAGTTTAAACGTCCGAATATAATTTTGTCAACAAATCCTAATGTGTTTAAAATTTTACATAAGTCTTGATTAATAATGTTTGGTGTTGGGTAAGGTTCAATACTAACCCAAGTCTTTAATCCTTTGTCATGTAGGGCTTTTAAGTGTGCTATGCGTTGTTTCATAGGAGCAGCTCCGGGCTCCAGTTGTTGGCGAAATTTGTCGTCAATAGTGATTAGAGTTATACCGAATTCGTTTTTAGGACTAAGATTGGCCAATTTGATTGGCAAAAGTCCCTTAGTTAGAGCGGTGCATTTGATACCGTGACTATTAAGCAATTGGATGATATTGTAGCTCATGTCAGATATTTCAGGATATCCATACATAAAGGGATCGGTTGTAAAACACAATTGAACAAATTTAATTCTATCTTTTAGTTTGGGAATTTCGCGTTCCAAAATATCCAAAGCATTTTTGACTAATTTGGGTTTTATCCATCCTTGATAGTCGGAAACAGTTCCAAACCTTTTGGCCATCAACATTGCATAACAAGGGTATAAACAGCCATGCGAACATCCTACCACATGGTTTATGGTATAGTCCCCATATTCCACACTAGTTTTGTATAAAAGATTTTTTCTTGTTATTGTTTCCATACTTTTATTATAGTTATTTATCGTTTTGTTTGGGGATAATTTCCAAACGTGGGGATTTTTCTCTGAAATATTTATGATCTATATAAAAACTTTTTGCATGTCGTTTACTAATTTCTTTAACAGCAATTTTCCCGTCGTCCTCTAATTGACGAAGTACACGGGTAATTCTTGTTTTATAATATCCTAGTTTTATTCCTAATTGGTAAGCGCCTTGATTGGTCAATTGAGGTGTACTGATAATGGCTCTAATAAGTTTATCGTCTTGGTCGTCTACTATATTTTGAAATAAATTAGGAGTTTTCTTTTCTATTCCGTCTAGAACTTCTAGAAATTTTTCAGCGCCATATATGTGTTTGGTAAGGAAAAATAGACAGTAACCACTATTTTGGGTTTCATGTTTAATTTCTTTCTTATATACGTATTCCGTATTGGCAACTTTCTTGATACCTTGTCTAATGTGTTCTGCAAATTCTTGCCAATTGCGAACTCCTTTTACACTGTTTTCGTTGATGCCAAACATGGTTAAAAACGCCTCAATGGGTTTCAGTTGTTCATCATCTATTTCTTTTCGTAAAAAACGATAAATGTGGTAAACCGGGATAAAAATCAATATATCAGTCCGTTCTGCGCCAAATAAACGGTTATAGGTGTTTCCGTGAATTTGAGTGTATCCAAAAGGGTCTATGAAAAACAATTGATGTGAATAGGGCGTAGCTTGATTTAGAGCATCATTAATAGTCTTATTGGCATCTTCATTAGTAATTTTTAGATATGGATCTTTTGTATCTAGACACTTTTGTAAATTTTCGCAATATATTTTATTTATATCGTTAAACAATAAATATATATTTGGTTTAAATGCTTCAGAATGTGCCACTTTTTGTGCGATAACGGCACTGCCTACATTTCCGTTAATGTCTTTGCCACAACCTGCAAAAGGTTCTACTATAAAGATTGGGTTGAATTTGGCGTAAGTCATAACAGATAAATACGTTTCCAAATATCTTCTATAAACGTTTAGTTTGTCTTTGCTATGTCGTTGAATTAATTCATTTTTATTCATGTTAGGTCCTTTTTTAATTGCTCTATTGAACTGTCGAGAAAATCTCGGTAGTTGCTGTAAAAGGGCAAATCTTTATTTCTTTTTAATTTGTTTTTTCGGTGTAAAATCCGGAAGGGAACTTTTGGATGTAACTACCTTGGTTCCGGTGGCTTCTTCAAATTGTAAACGAGCTTGTTTGGCAAGTTTGCCACCTTTGCGCCCAGCTGCTTTATTTTCTTGTACACCTTCGGCTTGGTCCTTTTCCGCTATTTGACGGGTGGATAACTCTGCCAACGCCGTAAAAAGTAATTCTGCCTCGCTCATGTGCTCGCGCAGGTTTTCATGCTCTAACCCTTTTAGCTTTTTATGTTGGGCAACCGATAAATCACTCCACTCTTGGTGGATGACGTTTGTAAGCATGGCAAAATCGTCCGATTTAGTTACCCCATGCGCTTGCCAGTAATCAGTCAGTTTATTGCGGGTTTCCTGGCCCATCATACGCTGTTGTATCCACTTTTGGCTTCGCCCTTGGGCTTTCCAATGGGAACGCGCGCGGTCCAGGGCCTTGGAGGGGTCCGCAGTTTCCTGGATGCGCTCATAACCTACTTTGGCTAGCCACAATTTAAACGGCTCGGCTTTGGGACTGGGAATGGATTGAATGAGGCGTAAAAGTTGTTCCGGGGTGGCTACGTCCGTTAGGCGCATTTTGCCATCCGCGGCCACCATTTTCAACTGGTTACAATTTGTAACCGTTTGATTCCCTTCGTCTTGCAGACGGTGTTTTAATACCTTCCAATAGGTGCGTGGGTCCTTACTTTCAGTTAATGCGTAAATCACATCCACAATAGAAAAATACCACGTTTCTGTCTTTTCGTCATAGTGGCGGCGGATTTTGAAATCTTCAAAAATAGCAAGTGCTGATTTAGTCATATAGTCTCCTTAATTCATCCGGACAAGTTTGGCTAAAATTTGGACGGATTCGTCCGCTGGGAACGGCTCGTATTTTGCTTTATTGTCCGATACCAACCGATAAGCAGGGCCGTTTTCAGTGTTATATTGGCCTAAACGCTTGATTTTAAGTCCGTCCTCGCGTCGGCATAATACCACACTCCCAACAGAGGGCAACTCGTTCGTTTTACGGAACATCAGCATATCCCCGTCACTAATAGTCGGCTCCATAGAATCGCCTTTGGCCTTGATAAAAAATAAATCTTGTGTAGGGGTGGGTAAAAACTTAGTGGGCATATTCACATAGTCCACAATGTTTTCTTCGGCAAAAATGTCCGTATCCCCGCATTGGGCAAATCCGTAAAAAGGGATGGGGGTAAACTCGTCCACGGGTCTATGCGTGGCAATCAGTGCGTGTCCGTTGCGCTCCAAAAAGTTTTCTTTAATCAGTTTTCGGATATGTACGTGCACGGTACTGACCGATTTCAAGCCAACCGCTTTAGCCAGTTCTGCCAAAGTGATTTGCGGGTTTTGCTGGACGAGTTCTAAAATTTGTTTTTGTTTTGCCGAAAGCATAGTGTTCTCCAATACAGACAGTATAACTATTTTTACAAAAAGAGTCAATTTCTATTAAAAATAGAAATAATTGACAAAATATAGAAAATATGATTTAATCTAGCGTGGGTTTTGCCGTTATCGGCAAGGGAAAATTATAAGTTCGAGAGGGATAACTATGGAAACAAATAAAACATAACATAAGGAG
>JBGUOO010000020.1:0-22296 GCA_045129775.1 Elusimicrobiaceae bacterium | reverse complement strand
GGCCTATAAGGCATTCTCCTTAATGAGCCCCTCCATCGGTCCTGCGGACCACTTCCTCCGCAAGGGAGGAAGACGGGGGTTTACCCTTATTGAGCTGTTGGTCGTCGTGCTTATTATCGGTATTTTGGCCGCCGTGGCGTTGCCACAGTATCAAGTGGCTGTATTAAAAAGCCGGTTTATAAAACTGTATAACTTGGCAATGAGTTATGACCGTGTTATCCAAGAATATCAACTGGCCAACGGAACTTACCCAACCAGTTTTGATATGTTAGCTATAGATAAACCGGGCGACACTACCGAAAACAATGTAGGAAATTATTCCTGTATCAAAAATGAAGAATTTTACTGTTGCTTAATTCCGGAGGTAGGCAATAGAGCCCAATCCATTAACTGCGGAGATAGTAACTATACGATAGCTTTCCACTATATGAATAAGGAGAAAAAACAATATTGCGCGGCCAAAAAAACAGATTCCGTAGCTACCAAGCTTTGCAAAAGTTATGGAGCTATAGCAGTTGGATGGCTTTTGTTTACCCCAGATGGCACCCAATCAGGCTACGATTATTACAAAATGGATTAAAACTGGTTGC
The DNA here is from genome assembly GCA_045129775.1 of Elusimicrobiaceae bacterium. Lineage (GTDB taxonomy): Bacteria > Elusimicrobiota > Elusimicrobia > Elusimicrobiales > Elusimicrobiaceae > Avelusimicrobium. Next base: position 21,706 of record JBGUOO010000020.1, on the reverse strand, counting down.
CCCCGCATATTAGCGGGGGCAGACCTATTCTACAATAATTTTCAGTTTACGCGGCTAAGGCGCCGAGCAACTTTTCCATGGGCTCTTTGGCTTCGCCGCCGCCTTGGGCAAAGTCCGGCCGGCCGCCTGCGCGGCCGTTTAATCTTTCAGCCAGTTGTTTGGCCACGGTTACCGCGTCCGTGTTAGGCAGTTTACCCGCCATTTTGACGACGAACGAGCGCTTGCCGTCGTGGTCGCACGTCACAATCACCAACGCTTGTTTTTGCTTTTGCGCCAAGGTATCGGCAATGTTGCGCAGTTCTTTAGGTTGTGCGTCGTCGGCCTTGCGCAAAATAACGGTAGTGCCGTTTTTCAAGGTCAGGCTCATTTCGTTCACACCACCCGCGGCCAAGGTTTTTTGGCGGAAATCTTCGTAGCGTTTTTTGACTTCTTTGAGCTCGTCAATAATCGCATTCACGCGTGCAAATACATCTTTAGCGGGAACGACTAAGCGCGCGGCTAACGTGTCAGCTTGATTATTGACTTCTTTTAAATAATCTAATGCCGCATAGCCCGCCACGCCTTCAATACGGCGCACACCCGCGGAAACGGAGCCCTCTTTAAGTACGAGCACGGTAATCACGTCCGCCGTGTTTTTCACGTGCGTGCCCGCGCAAAGTTCTAAGCTGTATTTGTCTTGCGGTTTATCAAAACTGCCACCCATTAAAACAAAGCGGGCCGGGTCGGCATACGTTTCACCCAAGAGGGTCACCGCGCCTAATTTTTCGGCGTCCGCCAGTGGGCGTGTTTCGCACGTAACGGGCAAGCCGTCTTGCGCCGCTTGATTGGCAATTTGCCAGGCTTTATTTAATTCGTCTTGCGACGGGGTTTTGGAAAGCGTATAGTCAAAGCGGAAACGCTCCGGCGACACGTAAGACCCGCTTTGGTGCACCGTCGGCCCGAACACTTGGCGCAGTGCGGCGTTAATTAAGTGAATGGCGCTGTGGTTAGCCATACAGCGTTTGCGCAAATCAGCATTAACGCTTAAGGTAACTTGCTGGCCTTTTTTAAGCGTGCCGTTTACTTGGTGTAAGAAAATTTTGCCCAGCGGTTTTTGCACGTCCAGCACGCGGGCTAATTGGTGGTTGCCGTCCAAAACGGCACCTTTGTCGCCAATTTGGCCACCGGACTCGGCATAAAACGGCGTGGTATCAAACACGGCAAAACCAGTGCCGTTTAATTCGTCAACTGTTTCAAATTGTTCGTTTAAAAGGGCAAGCACTTGCGCGGGTTGTGTGAGAGTTTCGTACCCTACAAATTTAGTGGCAGGCAGTGAATTTTCCAACTTTTGCATGACAATTACTTTGCCTTTGCTAAATTCATCAGCGTAACTGCGGCTTTTTTCTTGCGCGGCTTCTTTGGCTTTTTGGTAGCCGGCTTCGTCAATGTTTACGCCTTTGGCCAGGGCAATTTCTTTGGTAAGCTCTAACGGGAAGCCGTACGTTTCGTGCAAGTGGAAAGCGTTTTCACCGGAAATTACTTTGGTTCCGCTGGCTAAAAGTTCGCTTAGTTTTTCTTCGCCGGTGACCAGCGTTTTGCGAAATGCGGTTTCTTCTTGCTTAAGCACGTCTTGGATATGGGCGGCGTTTTTGTCAATTTCGGGGTACAAACCCGCAAAAATTTGTTGCACCACGGGCACAAGCGTGTATAAGTACGGTTTATCACTCCCCATAAGCTTGGCGTAGCGCACCGCACGGCGAATGAGACGGCGTAAAATGTATCCGCGCCCTTCGTTAGAGGGTAAAATGCCTTCGGCAATTAAAAAGCTGGAGCTGCGCGCGTGGTCGGCAATGATGCGCAAGGCGGCCACTTCTGCGCGCGTTTTTCCTTCAATATTTAAGTCTTTTTTGGCTTGCGCGGTAAGCGGGGTAAACAAATCGGTTTCAAACACGTTTTTGGCGCCTTGCATGGCCATGCACAAGCGCTCTAGCCCCATGCCCGTATCAATGTTGTTATGCGGCAAGGCGGCCAAGGTGCCGTCTTCTTGGCGGTTGTAGCTTTCAAACACAATGTTCCAAATTTCCACATAGCGCCCGCAATTGCACGTAATATCACAATGCGGGTTTTTGCAGCCCTTGTCGCCAAAATCGTAATAAATTTCCGAGCACGGCCCGCACGGCCCGGTGGGGCCCATGGTCCAAAAGTTGTCGGCCTCTGCAAGCTCAAAAATATGGTCCGCGGGGACAAATTGCTTCCAAATTTGGTAGGCTTCTTCGTCGCGCGGGGCAATGCCGCCTTTGTAAATGCTAACGTAGAGTTTTTCTTCGGGCAAACCCAGCACCTGGGTTAGATATTCCCACGCCCAGGCAATGGCTTCTTTTTTAAAGTAATCGCCAAACGAGAAGTTACCCAGCATTTCAAAAAACGTAAGGTGCCGCTCGGTAAACCCAACACTGTCAATATCCGTGGTGCGCACACATTTTTGGCACGTGGCGGCGTTTTTTAACGAATTATCAATGCCTAAAAAATTAGCTTTAAACTGCACCATCCCGGCCGAGGTAAAAAGTAAGGTCGGGTCCGAATGAGGAATGAGCGAGCTGGACGGCAAAATAGGCAAGCCTTTGGATTTAAAAAAGTTGAGGTATCCGCTGCGGATTTGGGTGCTGGTTTTCATAGTACAATTCTCTCTTAAAAGGTATAATAGTAATTATACTATTTTATGAGGGCCCGCCGCACGGCCCTGGGGGATAAAATGCACAAAATTTTAAGTTATTTACTTATTTGCGTGGGGCTGTTTATCATTTTGTTTGCGTTGCACGGGATGTACCGCGTGTTTGTGGGCGGCGGTGCGGTGCTTGCTTTAGTGAATTTTGCCGATTTAACCGTGCAAACCCAATTCGGGCCCATGGTGCTACCCATGAAACAGGCCAGCGTGATTGCTAATTTGATTTTATTTTCCTTGTTTATGGGTTTTTTGGTGGCGGCCGGTGGGAAATTAGCCCAAATCGGCTGTCAGATTTTGAAAAATGAGCGCATTTATGACGCACTTTTGCAACTTAAAAAAGAGGACGTGACCATCCACACCTTTAAAAACGTATGATACGATTTATTTTAAACCCTAAAAGCGGCAAAGAACCCGCTAACCAAGAGTATATTGCCAAGTGCATTCAACTCAACTTCCCGGGTGCAGATATGCGCCTGACGCGTGCACCTAAACACGCTACCGAACTGGCCAAAGAAGCCGCCGAGCATGGCTTTGAAAGTGTGATCGTATTAGGGGGCGACGGCACCATTAACGAGGCCGCGCAAGGCTTAGTAGGCACGCAAACGGCACTGGGGATTATCCCGCGCGGCTCGGGCAATGGGCTGGCGCGCGAAATTGGGATGTTCTTGCCGCTGGAAGAAGCGCTTGTAAAATTACAGCGCGCCACCGCACACCCGTGCGACGTGGGGCTGGCGAACAACGAACTCTTTTTAAATGTGGCCGGGCTCGGTATTGAGGCCGCTATTGCCTGGCAGTTTATGGAGCACGGCCAAACGGGAAAGCGCGGCAAAGCACCGTATTTCAAACTGGGCGCCAAAACATTTTTTACCTATAAACCCAATACTTTACGCGTTACCGTAAACGGCCACGCGCAAGAAATGGCCCCGCTTAGTTTAGTCTTTGCCAACGGGCGGCAATACGGCAGTAATTTTAAAATTGCCCCGCAGGCCAGCCTTAGCGACGGGAAGTTAGACATGGTGGAAATTAAAAACGCCAAATGTAAATTGGCCGCCGCCGTGCCGTTCTTTTTTACGGATAAAAAACCGCCGTTTGGCGTAACGGTTACCACGCAAATGGAAAGTGCGGTGGTGGAAAGCGAACACGAAATTTTGTATCACATTGACGGCGAGCCGCGCAAAACGGACCACCGTTTAGAAATTACCCTTAAACCCGGTGCCTTGCGCCTGTTACTCCCCCAATATGGCTACTAGAAAACGTACTTCTTCGCGCCGCAGCGGCGGATATTCCCAAAAGCAAGTAAAGTTTTGGGTTACGGTCATTGTGACCGTTATTTTGTATTTTATGCAACAGCAGGGTAAACCCTTATCGCAAGATGAAAACACGCCCACCCCGGCCAGTTTTGAGGATGTTTCCATAGCCTCCGTGTACGACGGGGATACGTTTAAAATCAATTTAAATTGTTCCATGGCCGTGTATTGCGAAAAAGTACCCGTGCGCGTACTGGGTGTAGATACCCCCGAAATCAAAGGAAAAACCGAGCGTGAGAAAAAACTCGCTGAGCAGGCCAAAGCGTTTACGAAAAACTTTTTGGCGCAAGGCCCCATTAGCCTGACAAATTGCGGGCGCGATAAATACTTCCGCTTGCTGTGCGACGTGACGAACGGCCAGGGCAAAAATTTAGCCCAAGAGCTTATTAAAGCCAAATTGGGCTATAGTTATTACGGCGGCACAAAATCAACTAAGTTTCAATAAAGGGTAAAAAACAATTCATGTTTTAATCCCCAATTATATAGGCCTTATGTTCATTTGTTGAATAAGCCGTTGCCTCTTCTCCGTTTGACATAGATAAACATATTTGCTCGGCTTTGTTATTAAGCCCGCGGCACCCCACTCCTGTTGGCCAATTTGCTAACTGTGGTCGTTTAATTATATCCGCATTTTTTAATTTTTTAACTAGATAAAAATCTGGTCCTAAACAGGCAACGCTATATTCAAAAGCAGCACACTCTACATCATTCTCAAAGAAAACCCCGTACTTTGAATTAGAAGATATAGTAGAAGCTTTAATTTCTTTAGATCCACTGGCAATATCTATATCTAAATTCCGCGCATCTGTAGTATAGTTTCCATTTGTTAAATAATATAATTCTGCCCCTTTATTTAACGCATCCATATATACCCGCATTTGTATTAAACGACTTTTCATAACTGCTTTTTGATACTGCGGCACGGCTACCGCCGCCAATATACCGATAATTAAAACAACAACCAACAATTCAATGAGTGTAAAGCCTCTAAAATGCTTTATACAACGTTTTTCCATAAAAGGGTCCTCCGACCATTCAAAATACCTTACACGCAAACTATATCAAAAAAAAAAAACGCGTCAAGGCCTTTAAAAACCGCAGACAAAAAACAGCCCCAACAAAGTATTGGGGCTGCTCAAAACTTTACAACCAATTATCTTCTATGACCGTGGTGATGCCGCGGGGGCGGGGCCGGGCGGTAATGATGATGGTGCCCGTGGCGCGTCCACCGTACAATATCCCACGCGAGGCCGCCTACCAGTAACCCGCCAATCACGGGGGCCACGTAAGACGTGCGGCGCACATAACGTTGGTTTTGTTGCTCTTGCGCCAGGCGTGCTTGTTCCAGCGCGGTTTGTTGCTGTGCTTGCTCGGCCGCGTAGGCCGAGTTGGAAGCCGTTACCGTGGCCATAAAGGCTTGGTATTCCTGCGCGGTGGCAAAGGTACGCACGGCTTGGCCGTTTTGAAAGAGCACAAACTGGCCGTTATTTTGATAGACCTGGTATTCGGTACCGTTGGCTACGTCCTGTACGGTGGTTAAAAACGCCCCCATGTTGCTGGCATAGCTTTGCGCGGTTACCGGGATATTGAGGCCGTATTTTTCGTTAAAGGCCAAAATCCCCTGTGGGCTGTCGGCCACTCCTATCAGGGTTTGCGGCAGTTTAAACTCAAAGAGGAATTGGCGGTAGTCCTGGTGGGCGCCGCCGTAACGCACCAGTTCATATTCCTTACCGTCCTGCGCGGTATAGACTTGCTCCGCCGCCGGAACGGTGTTAATAGCCGCTACCACATTTTTGCGGTTTTGGCCCGCAAATTGGGCGGCCAGTTGGTCAGCCGAGTAGGCAAGCACAGCCACGTTGCGCGTGGTCTGTGCGGAAAGGAGGCCCCCCAAGGGGCCTAACAACAAAAGCCCTGCTAATAATAATTTTTTCATACGTATATAACACCTCAGCCCGGCCAATTATTGCACCGTTACACAAATTTGTGTTATACTGATTATACAATTTATTCTGTTTTTGGAAGCCGTAAAAGATACGGTGCGCTGTAGGGAACTACAGCACGCGACGCCAAAAACAGCCGAACTTAGGCACAACGCGAGCGGACTAATTACCCGTTTGTGTTGTGCCGAGTGTTTGCCGCTTGACGGCAAACCACGGCTGTTGTGTTGGGTTAGCGTCGCGTTGGCCCGGTATAATAAGCCGTATTTTTATACTTCCTAAGCAGAAATTGAAAATAAAATAAGGAGTATAAAAATGGAAAAGAGAAATACCCGGCGGGGTTTCACGCTCATTGAGTTGTTAGTAGTTGTTTTAATCATCGGCATTTTAGCCGCCGTAGCCGTACCACAATATAAGAAAGCAGTTATGAAATCAAGTTATTCCTCCCTTAAACATATAACTAAAGCACTAGCCCAAGCACAGGAAGTATTTTACATCGCAAATGGAAAATATGCTGAAAGTTTTGATGAATTAGACATAAATATTTCAGCCACAGGAGAAGAATATTGTACTAATAATAAATGTCGGGTAATACGCAAACCTACCGAATGGGGCTTTTGTGAATGTGATATAAAACACATGCGTGTTTCTTGCCAAAATAATACTATACAAATGAAATATCAAATAGGACTACTTTTTGGAGAAAATATTACCATATGTTATACGGGAAATACCAACCCAATATCTACACAGGCACAAATTTGCATTTCCGAAACAGGACATACTACTGCTGATTATGATGGAAACGATTATAAACAGTGGGTTTATCCAAACTAATATTCAAAAAGATTACAATAGCACCGGGTAAAATAGCCAGTACCCTAATTTGTCAAAATCAAACCAGTTTGCACCGTAAGTTGAACGCCGCGTACGTCTGCCGGACCGCGCGTAGCGCGGCAAGTACGCAAGTGAAAGTCGGTGCAAAATGGAAAGATTTTGGCAAATTGTTGGACCACGTATGACGCAACTTCACGCCCGCCGTTTTGAAAACTATTTGAGCGCGGGGCTAGCGGAACGACCACGCGTTGCCCATGGTGTTTTCAATATATTCCAACAGCCCCTTATGTAGTAAAATGCGTTTGTTGGTTTTAATGCGGTGTATTTTTTTGGGGTCCTCTTTAGACGGCACTTCCAAATACACCACCGTGGTGCCGCGGGTCATGTCCAAATAGTGTTTGAGTTTTTCCAAGCCAAATTTGGGATACCCAGCCGGAATACGAATGGTAAACTCGTCAGCGGCTGAGGCAATCAGCTCAGTTACGTCGCTCACATCTTTTAAGTTAAGCTCTACGCGTGCACTTTCGTCATCTACCTTAATGTCGCCCATAAAGTTCAAAATAGCGTTGGGGGCCAGTTTAGCGGCCAGTTCGCTATACGCTTTGGCAAAACAGTTTACCGGCAAAGAGCCCGTGCAATCTTCAATTACAAACTGGCACCATTCTTTTTTCTCGCGGTTTTGGCGTTTTTTAAATAGCGTAATAATGCCCAGCACGTTTAAGCGGCCGCTGGCTTTACCTTCCAAAATATCACTAATCGGCGTACATTTTAAGCGTTCCAAATTTTGTTGGTAGCGCGCCATGGGGTGCCCGCTGAAGAAAAGCCCCAGCACTTCTTTTTCGTTAAATAACAGCTCTTTTTGCGTGAGCGGACGGGCTTTAATAGGGTCTTTTTTCTTCACGCTTAAAACGCTGGAAAAATCGTCGCCAAACAAATTGCCTACATTACTTTCTTTCTCTTTGGCTACCAGGTGGGCGGTATCTACGGCGTTATCCAAATTGGCTAAGAGGGAAGCGCGCACCTGCTTGGGGTCCTGCCCGGGGTGTAAACTGTCCAGCGCGCCGGCCTTGGCCAAACTTTCAATCGTTTTTTTGTTGGCTTGGAATAAGTCAATGCGGCTACATAAATCTTCCAGCGACGTGTAAGGACCGTCTTTTTCGCGCTCTTTGACAATGGAAATACACCCTTCTTCCCCGGCGTTTTTAATAGCCTCCAGGGCATAGCGGATGCACTCTTTATCCCCCACTTTTTCTACCGAAAATTCCGGCTGGGATTTGTTTACATCCGGCGGCAGTGTTTCAAAACCCATTTTGCGTGCTTCTTCCAAATACGTAACAATTTTGTTTTCTTTGTCCTCGGCTCCAATGGCGTTGTGGCCGATTTCGTTAGTGAGGGCCGAGCACATAAATTCAATGGGGTAGTTGGCCTTTAAATACGCGGTTTGATACGTTACCAGCGCGTAAGCGTACGAGTGCGACTTGTTAAACCCGTACCCGGCAAACGCTTTCATTTGTTCGTAAATGTGCGTGGCGGTTTTTTCGGAAATTTTATTGACTTTGCACCCTTCCACAAATTTTTTACCGAACTTTTCCATCACGTCCAGCTTCTTTTTACCCATGGCTTTACGCAAGGTGTCGGCCTCGCCGGGCGTGAATCCGCCTAAGAGCTTGGATATTTGCATGATTTGTTCCTGGTACACCATACAACCGTACGTGTCTTTTAATACTTCTTCCAGTAGCGGCGTTTCGTACGTGATTTTTTCCTGCCCGTTTTTGCGCCGCACAAACATATCCATCATGCCCGATTCCATGGGCCCCGGACGGTACAAAGCCACCAGGGCGGACAAATCGCTAAATTGGCTGGGCTGAATCTTTTTGATCAAGTCGCGCATGCCGCCGCTTTCTAACTGGAAAATACCCAGCGTTTTACAAGCAGACAGCATATCATAAGTCTTTTTGTCATCCAGCGGGATTTGGTTGATATCAAAATTCGGGTCGTGGCGCTCACGAATCATTTTTTCGGCATTATCAATAACGGTAAGCGTACGCAAGCCCAAAAAGTCCATTTTTAACAGCCCCAAGTTGGAGCATGGCTCGCCTTCAAACTGTGTGGTAATCGCTTCGCGCGCCCCGCGGGCCAGCGGCACATATTCGCTGACTGGCTCGCGCGTGATAAGCACGCCGGCAGCGTGGATACCCGTGTGGCGTTTGAGGCCTTCCAATTTGCAAGCCATATCGTAAAGTTTTTTGGCTTGCGGGTTCGCGTCAATGGCGGTCTTCAACTCGTTGATTTCCAGCGCCTTTTCAAGGGTCATTTTCGGGTCGTTGGGAATCATTTTGGTCAGGCGGTTGGCCTCAGCTAAGGGCACGTCCATAGCGCGCGCCACATCTTTAAGCACCAGTTTGGCTTTCATCGTTCCAAACGTGATAATTTGCGACACGCGGTCCGCCCCGTATTTGCCGCGCACATAGTCAATGACGCGCTCGCGCCCGGCGTCGGACATATCAATATCAAGGTCCGGCATGCTTACGCGGTCCGGGTTTAAAAAGCGTTCAAACAGCAGTTTATTTTGAATGGGATCAATGCGCGTAATATCCAAACTATATGCCACCAAAGACCCGGCGCCCGAGCCGCGCCCCGGCCCTATCGGGATGCCGTTAGCGCGTGCCCAGTTGATAAAATCGCTCACAATTAAAAAGTAGCAATCAAACCCCATGGTAATGATGACTTCAAATTCATATTCCAACTGTTTCCAATAATGCTCGGGCACGTTGCCGTGCATTTTTTGGGTGAGCCCTTTGCGGCACAGGTCTTTGAAATATTCGGCCGAGCTCGCAAACTGCGGCGGAATATCAAACTTGGGCAGAATGAAACCGTGTTTAGGGAATTGCAAGTCACACTTGTCGGCAATGACAAGGGTATTTTTGCACGCCTCGGGCGTGTGGGAAAACAGCGCGCACATTTCATCCGGCGATTTGAAATACAGCTCGTGCGACATTTGCATGCGGTGCGGGTCACTTAAGGTTTTGCCCGTGGCAATACAGACGTGCACGTCGTGCGCTTGCCAATCTTCTTTTTTCTCGTAGTGGCAATCGTTGGTGGCCACTACGGGGATCCCGGTTCGCTTGGCTACGTCTTTTAATAAGGGGATGGCTTCTATTTCCTCGCGGATGCCGTGGTCCATGAGTTCAATGTAATAATTGCCTTTGCCAAAAATATCTTCATACTGTTTGGCAAACGCACACGCTTTATCAAACCCGTCCACACTGCGCACATATTGGGATAAGAGGCCCTTTAAACAGCCCGACAAACACAAAAGTCCGCCGGAGTATTTAGCCAGTAAATCGGTATCAATGCGCGGGTGATAATAAAACCCGTTTACCCACGCCAAGGAATTAAGTTTGACTAAATTTTGGTACCCCTCGTGGTTGCGGGCCAGCAAGGTTAAGTGCCCGGTTAAAGATTTGTCTTTAACGTTGTATTTCCCTTCGGTGACGTAAAACTCGCACCCCACCAGCGGCTTTAAACCGGCGGCTTGGGCAGACTCGTAAAAATCCAACGCGCCGTACATATTGCCGTGGTCGGTAAGCCCCATGGCTTTAATGCCTTGCGCCGCTAACCCTTTTAAAAAAGCAGAGGGCTTGTGATTTTCGGAAATGCGCAGCATACCGTCCAAGAGTGAATAGTCGCTATGGTTGTGGAGTTGAACAAATTCTGCCATAAGGGAACCTAAATGTTATAAGATATGTCTATGAAACATTATAGTAAATTAAAAGAAACGCGGACTGCTACGCGTACGATTTTTAAGGGTGTTTTAGGCGTAAAGTTGGACACGGTGCGCCTCGTCAACGGCCACACGGCCACGCGCCTGTATTTTGACCACCGCGGTGCCAGCGGCGTGCTACCTGTAGAGGGCGAATATGTGTATTTGGTTCAGCAATACCGCTACCCGGTGGGCAAAGTAACGCTGGAAATCCCGGCCGGCAAACGCGAAAAAGGCCAAACTTTTTTGACTTGCGCACGGGCAGAACTTAAGCAAGAAACCGGGATGAGCGCTAAGAGCTTAAAACACGTACTCATGTTTAACCCCTCTAACGCATTTTCCAACGAACAGTTGCACCTATACGTGGCCACGGGCTTGACCCGCGGCAACGACGCCCCCGACGAGGACGAGTTTATTAACCTTAAAAAAATTCCGTTTTCCCAAGCGTACAAAATGGTGGAAAAAGGCAAAATTACAGACGCCAAAACTATTATTATGCTACAGTGGTGGAAATTGCACAGTAAATAATCGGCAAAAACCATTTTCTAATGCGTGCATTGTGCAACTGTGCGCTTTTTTATTATACTATAAGTACAATTTTAAACGTTTTTGGAATTGTGCCGAGAGGGCACAAAGAGCTTTTAGCAATAAAAGCATAATGCAAGTCCAAAAACAGCTGTATTGAGGCACAACGCGAAGGAACTTATAATCCCTTTGTGTTGTGCCGAGTGTTTGCCATCCGTACGGGTGGTAGGCCACGGCTGTTTTGTATTGGGTTACTTGCATTAGCTCAAGCAAAGTAGCCGTTTTTGTTTGGGCTCAGCAAACACATAAGGAAATAAAAAATGAAGAACACGAGTACCCGGCGGGGTTTCACGCTTATAGAGTTGTTGGTAGTAGTTTTAATTATCGGCATTTTAGCCGCGGTAGCCGTACCGCAATACCAAAAAGCGGTTATGAAAAGCCGTTTTGCCACACTAAAATCTTTAACCCAAAGCATTGCCGAGGCACAGGAAATATATTATTTAGCCCATGGATCCTATGCCACTGATTTAGAAGAATTGGATATTGCACTGCCTAGTGAGAAAATTGAAGAAAGTAGTACCCCCGTTAGATATTATTATGATTGGGGATATTGTCGTATTGATACCGTTGTGCAAACAGCTTGCACAAACACCCAAATTGAAATGGGCTATCAAATTTATACATTACATGAAAACAACTCACCGGGAGGTAGACGTTGCGTAGCACAAAATACAGCAGATTTAGAAGCTATTCAAAATCAAATCTGCAAGGCAGAAACGGGAAAGGAATCTCCAAGGACAAGACATACTTCTTCTCCCCAATACACTTCATGGGCTTATTAAAACTTTCAAAAGAAACAATCTCTGCGCCACATTTCCAACAAATAACCCGCCTTCCGGCGGGTTATTGTTGTAAATGGTAGACCTGACAAGGACCCGCGTTGCGACCCTGGCCACTTGGCGTTGCCTAGCGCCTGCCGGCCAAAATAAAACCTCGCTTTCGCGAGGTTTAAATTTTGGACCTGACAAGGATCGAACTTGCGACCTCCTGCATGCCATGCAGGCGCTCTCCCAGCTGAGCTACAGGCCCGTTACATATATAGTATATCAATTTTGTGTAAAAAAATCAAACATTACTCTTTATACAGCCCGCGCAACAACTTAATCTCGCGCGCGTAGCCGTCTAAATCGTTCGGCGTTTCCAAGCAAAACGGCAAGTGCTTTAGCGCGGGGTGGTTAATCACGCCCGACAAGGTTTTGGTGCCAATGGTACCCTCGCCGATGGGCGCGTGGCGGTCTTTATGCGCGCCTTGCGGGTTTAAGCTGTCGTTTAAGTGCACGGCTTTTAATAGTTTGAGGCCCACTTGTTTATCAAACTGCGTAAGCGTATCGTCTAGTTTAGTAAGCGAATAGCCTGCATCGCTAATATGGCACGTATCCAAACACACGCCCAACAGTTGGTTGTGTTTTACGCCGTCTATAATGCGTTTTAATTCATCAAACTTCCCGCCAATTTCACTCCCCTTACCGGACATAGTTTCCAACAACACCGTAGTATGTTGCTTGGGGTCCAAAATTTCGTTAAGCGTATGGATGATGAGCTCAATGCCTTTGTCCACCCCTTGCCCCACGTGTGAACCCGGGTGAAAATTATACAAGTTCCCCGGCACATACTCCATGCGTTTAAGGTCATCGGCAAACGTCATTAAGGCAAACTCGCGCGTTTTGGCTTCGGCCGAGGCCGGGTTTAACGTATAAGGCGCGTGGGCGATAATCGGCGCAAAATGATGCTTTTTCATCAGCGCCATTAAATTTTGGGCGTCTTGCGGGTCAATGGCTTTGGCTTGGCCGCCGCGCGGGTTGCGCGTGAAAAACTGGAACGTGTCCGCGCCGATAGACAGCGCGGTTTGGCCCATAGCCTCAAACCCGGCAGAACTGGATAAATGGCACCCAATATGTAACATTATTTGCCCGCCAATTTTAAGAGATCGGCAATCAGTTGGTCCACATCTTCCTGGCGCGTAGCCCAGCTGGTGCAAATGCGGATAGCGCTGTGGTTTTTATCCACGCGGCCCATGTGCGCGAATGCGTAAGTTTCCTCTAAATTTGCCAACATTTCATTGGGCAAAATAGGGAATTGCTGGTTGGTGGGCGAGTCGTACAAAAAGGGCAGCCCCACATGGCCGCAGGCTTTTTTAATTTGCATGGCCATGTCGTTGGCGTGCTTGGCAATTTTTAAATATAGTCCGTCTTCAAACAGCGTTAAAAACTGGATGCCCAACACCCGCCCTTTGGCCAAAATACCGCCTTTTTGTTTCATAAAATAGCGGAAATCTTTTTGAAGTTTAGGGTTGGTGATCACAACGGCTTCGCCCAAGAGCGCGCCGATTTTGGTGCCGCCAATATAGAAAACATCCGCCAGCGCGGCAATATCTTGCAAGGTCACGTCATTACCCGGGGCGGTTAAGCCGTAGCCCAGGCGCGCGCCGTCAATAAATAAAAACAAATGGTTTTCGTCGCATACGCGGCGGATTTCTTTAAGTTCTTCCAACGTGTAAAGCGTGCCGTACTCCGTGGGGAACGAAATATACACCGTGCGGGGTTGTGGGGCAAACTCGGGGTTGTCATCCTCCCAATGGGCTTTGCACACGCGCGCAATTTGCGCGGCGGTAATTTTGCCGTACTCTTGCGGCAAGGCCTCAATACGGTGGCCGGTGGCCTCAATGGCGCCGGTCTCGTGCACGTTGATATGGCCCGACACGGGCGCAATAATGCTTTGGTACGGGCGCGAACACGCCGCGAGCACCGTTAAATTGGTTTGCGTGCCGCCGCACAAAAAGTGGACCTGCGCTTGCGGCGCTTGGCACTCTTTTTTAATCAGCTCTTCGGCTTGGCGGCAATACGGATCCGCACCGTAGCCGGCGGTTTGTTCCAAATTAGTTTGTGCCAAACGCTCTAAAATGCGGGGATGTGCCCCTTCACAATAATCACAATTAAACCAAAGCATAAAAAACCTCTACTTCTATTTTACTTTTTTAAGCCGTCGTTGTCTTGCGGTAAGGCGGGTGTTTCTTCTTCCGCTAATTCCGGCAATTTTTTAGCCGATTTTACACGCAGTTGCTCTAATTGTTTGGCGGAAGTTAAAATACTTTGCGGCCCGGTTAAGCTTTTGTTGGCGGCCTCGTACGATTTTTGCACACCGACGATTTTGCTTTCCAACTCTTGCATACGCTCTAAAAATCGGCCCACGCGCTCGTGCATATCTTGGGCGGTTTTGAAAATTTGGTTCATGGTTTTGGTGCTGTGTTCCACGCGCCACAAATTTTCGGCAATTTGCAAAACAGTCAGCAAGTTGGACGCGGTAACAATGTAAATATGGTACTTGCGGGCTAGGTCGTTAAGGGCCGGGTTTTCCTGCAAGGCGGCAAAGTACGCATATTCAATGGGGATGAACATAAGTGTAAAGTCCAACTTTTCGTTTTTAAGTAGTTTGGGGTAGTCTTTGGCGGCCAGTTCTTTAATATGCTCTTCCACGGCGCGGGTGTGTTCTTTTAACAGTTTTTGTTTTTCGGTTTCGCCGGTGGCGTTGGCCCATTTGGTGTAGCTGTTTAAGGACATTTTGGAATCTATAATGAGGTCACGCTGGCCGGGCAAGTGAATAATAAAATCGGGCTGTTGGCGGGCGCCTTCTTCGGTTTTGAAAGAGACTTGCTTTTCAAATTCTACTCCTTCGCGTAGTCCAATAGACGTAAGCACGTCTTCCAAAATAATTTCCCCCCACGTACCTTGTGTTTTGGGGTTTTTAAGGGCGGTGGTTAAATCGTTTGCCTCTTTGGCCAGTTTTTCATTAAGCGTTTTGGCTTGGTCCAGTGCTACTTGCAGTGAGCCGTGGCGCTGGGCGGCCTCGGTACGCAAGGTGCCCATTTCTTTGGCAAAGCGGTCCATGGTTTCTTTAAACGGGGTAAACAAGTCCGTATTTTTGCTGACCAGCTCTTCCTTTTGGGCTTTTAAAGAGTCCGCCGCCAGTTGCTTAAACGAATCTTTGGCGGCTTCTTGCAACACCAAAAATTTTTTATCTTGCTGAGCTAACAACCAATAGCCCAAAATACCTACTACGGCGGCACCGGCCAAAAAAACAATTAGTAATTCCATAAAAATCTCCTTAAACCTATGATAACAATTTAAGGTTGGATAGTCCAACTATAACATGACGGTGGTACGCACCCCAAATACGGCTACCGGGCGTGTGCTAGAGCGCATCCCCGCTTGGGGAATAAGTTGCAAGTCTGGCGTAACGGTAACAAGTTTACCAATACCCCACACCCATTGGGCTTCCAGCACCGTTTCGGACGAGCGCGCAACGTCCTCGCCGTTATTTAAACGGTTATAAACTAAACCTAGCACAATCGCGTCATTGGGGTTGCGGTGCAACGGGTCCAACCGCGCGCCCCCAAGCACATACGAATTTTTAACTTCCACTAACCCGCCTGTAGAGCCATTGATGCGGGCAAACACGGCCCACTCCTCCCCGATATTTTGCTGGCCGTTAACAGACCACCCGTGCCCACTACCGGGCCGCTTGCTTACGGAGGGCTGATAATAATACAACACGCCAAATTGCGCGGCACCTAAAGGGAGTTGCGGTGTCCATATTACGCTACCAAAAGTGGTATATTTGCCGTCAAAAGCATCATTGAGGCGGATTTGCGCACCGGAAAGGTTTTGCCCGTCCTGGTAGCCGGCGGCAACAGCTAATTGTTCGTTTTTGGCTTGTAGGTACGCCCCTAAAGAAGAGTCCGGGTAGATGGCGCTGGCATTTTGGGAAAGTGCATAATGAATGAGCCCGGTTTGCTGGTCATCTAAATACTGGTCCCCTTCAAAAGAGTCTATGGGGTATTGCCCCACCGTGGCGGACAGCCAATTCCAATCGCCGGGCAAGGTGTGCGTGTAAGAAAGTTGGGCAAAATTTTCTTGGTTATCTTCATAATTATTCACAGGTACCGCCAGCCCGGCACGCTGTTGGAGCGTAACCGCCTGGGGCCCCCAATAGCGCGCTAACGTATAGCCGACGTTAATTTCCCCGCTACCGTACGCGCTTTGCGGCAATACCTGCCACGAAAGATACGGGTTATATACGGTTTGAAAAGACGTTTGCTTCCCGCCGGGGGTAACCCGCTGGGCCAGCAAAGAGATATTGGCCCCTATGTCCAAATTCAGCGCGTGAAGTGCTTTTTTACCACGGGCCCATAGGTCTTCTATCTTGTTTTCGGGCGCTGTGAAAGCGGTTTCATAGCGCGGTTCCTCGTCACGGTTTAGTTCTGGGGTCGTTAACTGCACGTCTTGCGCTTGCACACCTAAAGTTGCAAGCAAACAGCCTAATACGATTAAAATTTTACGCATACTATATTATAGAAATTATGTTACAATAGAGGGGTAGTAAAATACAATTTACATGGGTTTTTAGGAAATCCGAAAGGATACGGTTTGTGCAAGCAAACAGCAGTCAAACCTAAAAACAGCCAAATTTAAGGCATAACCTAGCGGGAAGTCATGAGCCCGCCGGGTTGTGCCGAACGTTTGCCCTCGTAAGGGGGCAAACTACGGCTGTTTGTTTTATGCGTTTGACTGCCCATAAAGCAATCTAGCCGTTTTGTTTTTCCTAAAACCCTTAGGAGAAACAAAAAATGACACAAAGAAATACCCGGCGGGGCTTTACGCTTATTGAGTTGTTGGTCGTTGTGCTGATTATTGGCATATTGGCGGCGGTGGCGGTGCCGCAATACCAAAAGGCCGTTGAAAAGGCGCGTATGGCTGAAGGATTACACATTGCGTCTACATTACAAAAAGGAGTAGAAGCTTATATATTAGAAAATGGTTTTTGTAGCGGCAGTAAGTGTGTTAACCCAAAATTTCATCAGGACTTAGATATATCTATACCTTCTACATTGGATGAGGGTAGTCGTTATTGTCCAAGTATCACTTGTGCACGTACAAAAAATTTTATGTATTACGCAGGTAGATATGATTCTACTTATTACATAGAGGTATGTCGATTTCCTAATGCGGATGATACAAAAACGGAAAATGCTAGTAATACGAATTTAACCTACTATTTAATCCGATTAAGGAAAAGAAGGGATACTCAAAAATGGGAAAAAGAATACGTTCAGAAAGTCGGTGCAAAAGTAAACTTAAAACCAGATTTTGAGGCCCTCGGTTTTACAGTAGAATAAGGGTAATGTCAGAAAACAAATATCCCCCGGTTCATCACCGGGGGAGTTTCTACTTGTAGGACTTATATTTTCAGCAGTCCGCGGCTAAACGCATACACAGCCGCCAAGGCCGCAAGCACCAGTAGTGTGACCACGGCTTTTTCGGCCCCGGTAAAGATCGGTTTACCGTCTTTTTGCTGTTTGCGCGCGCCTATAAACACCGGGATCCCCAGCGCCAAGAAAATGGCCGCCAGAAACAGGTATTTTAAACCGGCCGCATACAACAGCCACAGCGCAAACCCCGTCCCCAATACCGACGTCGCGAGCGCGGCCGCGCGCCCGGTCTTGGATAGTTTAGCAAAATCGCCGTCTTCCACCAGTTTCCACAAATACAGCGTGCTGGCTAAATAGGCCGGCAGTACCATTACGCCCGTAATGGAGAGCATGGTGTTCCACGCATTGTTGGAAAAATACACCATTAAAATAGCCAGTTGCATAAACGCACTGGTCACCCAGAGTGATACATCCGGCGAACCTTCTTTGTTTTGGTGTGCAAACACTTTGGGGAACGTGCCATTTTCGGCAGCGGCGGCCGGGATTTCGGCGGTAATCATCGTCCAGGCCAGCCACGATGAAAGCACCGCAATTAACAGCCCGCAGTTCATAAACACGGCCCCCCACGGGCCGACTACTTTTTCAAGTACCCCGGCAGTAGAAGGATTGGCCACGGCGGCAATTTGCTCTTGCGTTAAAAACCCAAACGGCAAGACCGAAAGCCCAATGTAAATAACCAAACATCCTAAAAAGCCCAGCAAGGTGGCCTTGCTGACTGACGATTGGTCCTTGGCCCGGTTGGATAAAACTACCGCGCCTTCAATACCGATAAACGACCATAGCGTGACGAGCATGGTGCTTTTAAGCTGTGCTCCCAAGCTACCCAGTTTGTGCCCGCCTTCGGCCATGCGGCCCAAAAAGTTATAGTCAAACTTATCGGCGTGGAAAGCAAACATTAAAATAATACAAAACGCCAGTAGCGGCACCAGTTTGCCAATCGTACCGATGATATTTAAAATGGTGGCTTGCTTTACGCCGCGTAGCACAATAAAGTTAAACCCCCAAATCAGCACCGAGCCACACACAATGGACAGCAAATTATTTCCCCCGGCAAAATGCGGCGGAAAGAAATAATTTAAGGCGTCCATAGTAATGACAGCGTAGCCCACGTTACCAAAAATTTGGCACAGCCAGTACCCCCAGCCAATGGTAAAGCCGACATACGGGCCAAAGCCTTCGCGCGCGTACATATAAATACCCGCGGTCAAATCCGGCTTCACGCGTGAGAGCACGCTAAACGTGTTTGCAATAAAATACATCCCAAAGCCCGTGATCACCCACGCAAGTAACACTGCGGCGGCTGATGCACTGGCGGCCATGTTTTGGGGGAGGGAAAATACCCCTCCCCCTACCATGGAACTAATCACAATACTGGCTAAGCCGATAACGCCTAATTTGGCGGCCGTTTTGTTATTTCCCATAGGCAACCTCTGTTATTTCAAGTTTACCGGCTCAGCAAATTTAAAGTTTAAAAATCCCATCACCGTTAAGCAGTACGCAAACGGTTGGGTAATGTTAATGTAGTTGTGCCAAATTTGAAATTCGCTGTGTTTTTCCACCCCGCGGATTTCAAGCTCGTGTTTCAAGGATTTGTTGAGCCACATGTGGGCGTGCCCTTCGGCAATTTCGTCATCAATGGGGGTGTCAAAATATTCTACATATTCAGCCGCCCAACCACCGATCAAATTGCCTTTTTTGTCTTTCCCCCAGCATACGCCTACACCGGTGGCAATGGCTTTGTGGTCCTCAATGCGGGCCCCGTTGCCGGCCATAATTACTTCCAGCACGGCCCCGTGTTTAAAGTATTTAGTTACCTGGTCCACCGGTACAATGTTGCCATATAATTCTTTAGGCAGTACCGAGGTGTAGGGCACAATGTTGAAATTTTCTACTTTTGCCTGTAAAAGCGCGGAGTCATAGCAGAAAGTTTCAAACGGCTGGGGCGGAATACCGTCCGCGGCTTGCCCGGCGCCGCCGGAAATAAAAGCCAAGGTAGGGTAGCGTGTACCTAAAACAAGTTCTTTATTTTCCATAGTTTGTTCTCCTTATATTACAGTTGTACGGTAGTACGTAAGCCAACCACCGTTGTAAATTGGTTTTTGTTGTTAAACGCCGCGCGCGGGTAGATTTGCAAATCCGGCGTGATCGTTACAAGCTTGCCAATCCCCCATGCCCAGGCCAGTTCCAGGGCGGTTTCGCCACTGCGCATATAGTTGGGGTATCCTTGCCCGGCGGCACTTAAGCGGTTGTACGCCATGCCGAGTAAAATGGCATCTTGGGAATTGCGATTAAACGGATTGAGCAACGCCCCGCCCAACGCGTATGAGTTTTTTACCCCCGTTACGCCGTTGTTAGAGCCGTTGGCGCGGCCGAAAACGGCCCATTTTTCACCCATATTTTGTTGCATGTTGAAAGACCACCCATGCACCCCGCCGGGTTGTTTTTCCACGGACGGTTGGTAGTAATACAGCAAGCTGTATTGCCCGGCCCCTAAGTGGAAATTCGGCGTCCAGCTGGCGTAACCAAACGTGGTATATTTGCCGTCAAACGCGTCACCCAGTTCAATTTGCTGGCCGGTCACGTTGGTACCGTCTTGGTACCCGGCGGCGAGCGTAAAGTCTTTGGTTTGCGCTTGCACATATCCGCCAAACGAAGCCGCCGGATAAGCCGACGTAGCATTTTGCGAAAGCGCAAAGTTCATAAGAGCCGTTTGTTGGTTATCCAAATACGTCGTGCCGTCAAAGTTGTAAAGCGGGAACTGCCCCACGGTAACGCTTAGCCAGTTCAAATCACCCGGTAACGTATGCGTGTAGGAAAATTGCGAGAAAAATTCCTGGTTACCCGCATAATCGTTAAACGCGGTAGCGGTGTTAATGCGGTTTTGCAAATACGTAGCCTGCGTGCCCCAATAGCGCACAAAGGTGTAGTTGATATTAAGTTGGCCCGCACCAATGGAATCATTTTTAAACATATTCCACGTTAAATACGGGTAATATACGCCCTGGATAGCGGTTTGTTTGCCACCGGGGGCTGCGCGCTGGGCCAAATAAGAAATATCTATCCCAATATCTAACCCTATTTTATTAGCCATGTGTTTGGCGTCTTGCCAAATGTTCTCCAGCTCATTATCGGCACTTTCCAAGGCCGCGGCGCGGCGGTTTTGCACACGCTGTGCATGTTTAGCGGAAGCTAAACCCGCCGTGTTATCTTCTTCACTGCTTATTTGTGCGGAGGCACCGATAGCACACAACAAAAGTGCCGCCGCACATGCGGGAAACAATTTTTTCATACAAAACTCCTGGGATAAAATAGAAGCAAAGCAGGTAGTAAGAACTAATGTAAATATACTAAAAAAGCCCTAGAGGTGCAACTTTATTTTTATAAATTTTCAAATTATGTTACAATAAAGTTGAAGTAAAGAACAATTTTACCTGTTTTTGGAGTTCCCGCAACGGGAGAGCTTGTAAAAGCACGATCAAAATTCAAAAACAGCCTTTTAAGCACCAAAGCAAAGGAAGTCATGAGCCTTTGTTTTGGTGCTGAATGTTTGCTATTTGCAAAAATAGCAGGCTACGGCTGTTATATTTGGGTTCTTTGATCGTCCCGGTATAAGAGCCGTTTTGCTTACGGAACTCCTAAACAGTAATTAAGGAGAAATGTATGCAAAAGAAAAATACCCGGCGGGGTTTTACGCTCATTGAATTATTGGTGGTGGTATTGATTATCGGCATTTTAGCGGCAGTGGCAATACCACAGTATCGTATAGCAGTGCAAAAAGCCCGCTTGGCACGGTTGATTCCGTTAGTAGATGCATTGGTAAAAGAGGAAGAATCTTTTTATTTAGCAAACGGGAATTACACCAGTAATTTATCCATCCTGGATATAAATGTTGGCAATAGTTGCGAATTAAGTACAAACAAAGATTCATATGTCTGTACGGATTACATCATAACTATAGCAAATGGTGCTACAAATGCCCAAGTACAAATCAAGTCAAATGGTAATGTTATACTGGGATATTTGCATTATTTTGCAGACTACAAATCAGCAAAGGCTGTAAAAGGAGATATTGCATGCTTTGCTAAAGATAATATAAATTTCCAAGTTTGTAAAAGTTTAGGAGCGGGCGAACAAAGAGAACCTTCAAATTTTTGGCCATACCGATATTTTTTGAACCGATAAAAAGGTTATGCTTTCAATCCTTGCCGCGCACCCGGCTCCTCCCTGCCGCGCATAAAGCAGTTTATGCGCTACTGGATAAATTTAAAAACCACCCTTTTGGGTGGTTTTCAAATTTGCCCAGTACAG
>JBGUOO010000019.1:0-17986 GCA_045129775.1 Elusimicrobiaceae bacterium | reverse complement strand
CAAGTAACAACGTTGTTGTTTTTCATAAGTTCTTTCTCCTGTATTTTATTTTCAATTTTCTGCTTATGAAACCCAACAAAAACGGCTCTTACAAGTGAGTCCTTTGAGCAAACCCAATATATAACAGCCGTGGCTTATTGCTTGCGCAATAAACACTCGGCGCAAGCAAACAGGGTTATAAGTCCTGTTCACTTGCACCTAAAACAGCTGCTCTTGGCGCTCAAAGGGACCGCTGACGCGATCTCCCGTTTCTTAAACGGTTCCAAAAACAGATAAAAATTGTATCTATAGTATAATAAAAAAGGGCTGAGTTTGTCAGCCCTTTTTTATACCACTCTAAAAATTTTATTGATACACCGCATACGCAATTTTGCCCGGCTCCGGCGGCATCGGCACGCCCGCTTTCTTCTTGCGATTTGTTTCAGCCAGTTTGGCTTTTAACAGACGGCGGACTTCTTTATTGACAAAAGAGGCTTCGCGGCGGTTTAAATAAACAATGTTCTCTTCCAGGTGGATAGTCGGGTCCGCCCCGAATAAAGAATGGGAAGATACTACCTCATAATCCGGCGAGGTTACTACTTTGCCGCGCGCACTGACCGCCCCGCCTTGGCAAGTGGCCGTATTGACACGGATGGATTTGCCGTCTTGGGTAAACATAATTTTGCACCAGTTAATAATAAAAGCTGTCATAAGGTTGCCTCCTTGCTTACTTATATAATAGCGCTTTAGGTGGCTTTCCCCCAGGGTCCTAGGGCCTGCCAAACGCCTGTTTTTTGGCCCAGGCTATTGGGACCAAAAGACCTAGGTAAATAAGGCCCGGTTGCCCTAGATAATGCTATAATAAAAATAAGGAGTATTATGTCTATATTTTCCAAGTTATTTAAACTATTCCTGGCGGTGGTGTTTTTCCCGCTGATCCCCTTGCTGTTGCTGTTGGGGTATTACCAGGTGCATTTAAAAGATAATATTTTGGAAACGCACGCCAATTTGGCGGAAATGGTGGCCTCGTCCATGAGCCAGCATATAGACGATTTAACGTGGCGCCTGGCCTTTGCCCCGCAAGTAACGGCGGCATTAAAAGCGCAAAAATCGCCGGTACCCGTATTGAAGGAAGCCTTGGCCGCCAACCCGGATTTTGTACTGCTGGCTGTGCTGAGTAAAACCGGAGCGGAAAAATACCGGGCCGCCGCCAACCCGGCCTTGCTTAGCCAACTGCCCGCGCTGGATTTGCAAAATGACCCGGTGCTTGCCCAGCTAGCCCGCGAGCCGCGCCTGTCCATTACCCGTTTTGACGTGGTGGACCAGCGGCCGATTAGCGAATTTTTGTATCCGTTGCAAAATGGCGATTTTTTGTACGGAATTTTAAGTTTTACCGATTTTTTGGCCCGCTTACAACAGCCACGTATCGGCAATACGGGGCATATCTATATTGCCGACGATAAAGGCCACGTGTACGGCCAATATGCGCCCGCGTTTGACGCGG
The DNA here is from genome assembly GCA_045129775.1 of Elusimicrobiaceae bacterium. Lineage (GTDB taxonomy): Bacteria > Elusimicrobiota > Elusimicrobia > Elusimicrobiales > Elusimicrobiaceae > Avelusimicrobium. The sequence continues at coordinate 16,503 of JBGUOO010000019.1, read as the reverse complement.
CCGCTTTGCGCCGGGCATTTGCGTCAAAATCTACGCTGTTAAAACATATCAAAACCCCGCAGGAAACGTACGTGGGGGCTTTTGCCGCTACCCCTATGTTGGGCGCGTATGCGGTGGTGTTGCAACTCAAATCCGAGGCGTACCGCAGTATCTATCACACCAACATTATGCTCATGCTGTTTTTGCTGACGATTGCTACGCTGGCGTATTTTGGCGCGCTTACGTTTGCCGAACGGGTGGGCGAGCCGATTGAAGCGCTTTCGCACGCGGCGGCGCAAGTAAGCCGCGGCAACTTAGACGTATCGGTGAACCCGGAAATCGGCTGGGGGGAATTTAAGCGCCTGATTAACGCGTTTAATAAGATGACCGCCGATTTAAAAGATTACCAAGCCTTGCGTTTGCAAGCGCAAGTCAGCGAGCTTAAAGAGCAAGTGTTCCGCGCCGTAGCGCACGATTTGCGCGCCCCCTTAATGGGCTTGCAAGGGTATATTTACATTTTGCAAAACGGGAAAGTAAGTGAAGAAGAAAAACAAAATTACTTAAAACTAATGGGCGAGGCCGCGCAGAATTTATCGGTATTATTGGAAGATGTGTTAGACGTGTCGCGCTTGGAAGCCGGCATGGCGCAAGTGCATAAAGAGAGTGTAGATGTGAACGCCTTGGTAAACGAGGTGCTGGGTACCTTAGCACCCACCGCCCAACAAAAAAACTTACAGCTAAGCGCGCAAGTAGAGGTGGAACGCTTGCCCGCGGACCCGAAACTTTTAAAACGTGTGCTTACCAATTTAGTTTCCAACGCCATTAAATTTACCGAAAAAGGATTTGTAACAATAAAAGTGAAGCAAGATAAAAAAGCCTACACGCTTAGCGTGCAGGACAGCGGTATCGGCCTTTCCGCCCAGGAAATCAAAGGCCTGTTCCACAAGTACCACCAGGTGCATGCGGATAAACCCGGCTTTGGGTTAGGCTTATTTATCAGCCGCCAGTTGGTGGAAGCACACGGCGGCAGTTTGAAAGTGACGTCCGAGCCCGGCCAAGGCAGTACCTTTACGGTGCGCTTGCCCAAGGAGAATGTATGATTGTATTTTGGCGTTTATTTTTAGCGTTGTTTTTAACGGACTTTGTGTTCTTTCACAAAGCTGTGTATCAAATGCAACAGCAAAGCCGTCTAAAAGCTATGGCTATCCGTTCGGCCACGTTTACGGTGCTGGCCTTGGCCTTCTGCCACAGCTATTTAACCGCAGGGTGGCCGTTTTTGGAAGAAGTAACCTTGCCCGGCTGGGTGTGTATTTTGCTGTTTGCGCTGTTCCACGGGTTGACAGATTATTACTTTCAACTGGGCGGCAAAGCCAAATATGGCCATACGTTGACGTTTTTCCTCAAAAACTTTGTAAATGTGCTGTTTTTGGTGCTTATTTCACCCTTTGAGGAGTTGTATAAAACGGGTAACTTTTTTGCCGAACATTGGATTATCTTTTTAGTAGGGCTTTTACTGGCAACCCGTGTGCTGGGGTGGTTTATTTTTGCGGTAGAACAAGATAAATACGGGCGCGACTACCCTACCTTTGACGAACAATGGCTGTTGGCCTTGGTACGGGCTATCTTCTTTTTAAGTATGATGTTGCCCGGTTGGCGTTGGATGGTGGTATTTGCCGTATGGTTCGGCGCGTGCTTATATGCTCGCCATAACCGTTTGCTGGATGTGCCCGCGTGGGCGTTTTACGTGGGGGCTTTTGGGGCGGCGTTTATCGGGTTGTTGGTGCGGTTGCGGTTTTACTTGGTGTGAGGAACTATGTTATTAACCGAAGTTAAATTTGCCTGTTTAGACACGGAAACCACGGGTTTATCGCCCGAGGCGGGCGGTAAAATTTGTGAGGTGGCGGTCAGTGTTTCCAAGGCCGGCCAGCCGGTGGAAGAATTTGGCACACTTATTAACCCCGGTATGCCCATGCACCCGGACGTTATTGCTATCCACGGTATTACCAACGAAATGGTCAAAGACGCCCCCAAATTTGCCGACGTATTACCTAAACTGCTGGGCGTATTGGATAACTGCGTGGTGGTGGCGCACAATGCCGATTTTGACCTGAGTTTTTTGCAGTACGAATTTGAACAATGCGGGATGCGTTTCCCGAAGTATCCCGTGATAGATACCCTAAAGCTGGCGCGCAAAAGCGGCCGCTTTGAAAAAAACCGCCTGGGCTTTATTGCCCAACAGTTAGGCATTAACTGCGAGGGGTGGCACCGCGCTATGGCGGACACGAAAATGGCCGAACAAATTTTGTATTACTTTTTAATGGAACTAAGCAAACAAGGCGTTACGACCTTGGAACAACTTTATGAATTTCAGTTTAAACGCTGGAAAGATTTGCTTGGTAAGGAGATTGCACTATGAACAAAGTAGTATTACTCATCCGCGACGGGTGGGGCAACGCGAAAGCGGGGCCGTATAATGCCGTGTCGCTGGCTAAAACGCCCAATATGCACAAGTATTTGGCCGAGTATCCGCATACGCAAATTGAAGCCTCGGGCGAACAAGTCGGCTTGCCGGCCGGGTATATGGGATCTAGCGAAGTGGGGCACCTGAACATGGGCGCCGGGCGTATTGTGATCCAAGAATTAAAGCGCTTAAAAGACACGATTGAAGACGGCTCGCTCTTTAAGTCCGCCCCGTTTGCCGCGTGCATCAATAACTGCTTAAAAAATAATAAACCCTTGCATGTGATGGGCCTGGTGCAAGACGAAGGCGTTCACGCCCACCACGACCATTTGCACGCCATACTCAAATTTGCCGCCGAACAGGGCATTAAGCAAGTGTATGTGCACTTCTTTGCCGATGGGCGCGATACGCCCCCGCAAAGCTCTATTGGTTTTATCCGCACGTTGGAAGAAAAAATGAAAGAATACGGCGTGGGCCAAATTGCTACCATTCAAGGGCGCTACTATGCCATGGACCGCGGCGAAGATTGGGATTTGACCGACAAGGCCTATAACTTAATTGTACGTGCCGAAGGTTTGCATGGTACCACCGCCGAAGAAGTGGTAGCTACGGACTACAAAACTATGAAAACGCCCGACGGCGGGCCCATGGTGGATGAATATATCCCGCCTACGGTACTGGGCGACTATAAAGGTATGGAAGAAAATTCTTCCGTCATCTTTTTTAACTTCCGCCAGGACCGCGCCATTCAATTAACCCGCGCGTTTATTGACGACGATTACCCGGGCAAAAACCGTGGCAAACGTGTGCCGTGCGTCTATTGCGGCTTAACCAAATATTATGATGCGTTTCCGTTCAATGCACTGCCGTCCATGACCGACGGCGGAGGCATGAATAATCTCTTGGGGGAAGTGATTTCCAAAGCCGGTTTAAAACAACTGCGTTTGGCCGAAACCCAAAAGTTCAAACACGTGACGTCTTTCTTCAACGGTAAGTTAATTAAACCGTATCCCGGCGAGGACCGCATTGAAAAGAAAGGCCGCTTTGACCCTGCTACCTTTGCCGACCACCCGGAAATGGAAGCCTATATCGTCAAGGAAGAGGCGCTCAAGCAAATTGACAGCGAGAAGTATGACTTTATTGTCATCAACTTTGCCAACTGCGATATGGTGGGCCACACGGGCAATTTAAAATCCGTCATTAAAGCGGTGGAAGTGGTGGACGAGTGTACCGGTTATGTGACCGAGGAGGCCCTTAAACACGGCTACACGGTGTTTATCACGGCCGACCACGGCAATGCCGAAGAAATGTGGGACGAAAAAATCAATATGCCCAAAACCGCACATACCACGAACTTGGTGGACTTTGTGTATGTGAGCAAAGACCACAAAAATGCTCAAATGGCCCCGACGGGCAATTTAGGCGACGTGGCCGCCACGGTGCTGGATGTGATGGGCATTGAGAAACCCGCCGATATGACGGCGAAAAGCCTGATTGTAAAGAAATAAACAACGCCCTTGCAACGTTACAAAAGGCCCCTCGTAATGAGGGGCCTTTACGTTAGCGATACAATTTTCCAAAATCTATCCATTTGGGTGTGACTTGTGCCTTACGTACTTGCCGCGCTTTGCGCGGGCGAAATGACGTACGCTACGGCCCAACTTTTCCCACCCAACTGAATTAGATTTTGAAAAATCATCTTATCTTCTATGCCCCCGGTGACATGTACACACTTAATGTGCGGGCTTGGTATTAATAAAGTTCGTAACAAGTTTTGTTGGAACAAGTAATGGGGGATCCTAGTGATTTGCACACAGCCTCGCCTAACGCACCACTATTGTCTGGTTTCCAACAACGTCGTGTATTTGGGGGGACACGGGTACTTGTGGCAGCAGAAGTTCCAAACCCAAGTTGTAAAAATCCATTAGAAGCGCAGATAGAAAATTTTCCCGTATTATTTTGAGGACAATAAACAGCACTAATGTTCTTGCCGTTTTGATCTAAAGATACTAAAAAGTCCGTTCCGCAACTCCAGCGACTTCCTTCATCTCCTTCAGCCGTATTTAATGTGCAATTTGCTGGCATTTCTACGTCTAATAGACGTGCATCTGCGGTATATTGTCCATTAGATAAATAATATACTTCTGCTGCTTGGGTTAGATTGGACAAAAGTGGAAGTATAGTAATAACGCGGCTTTTAACCACGGCTTTTTGGTATTGCGGCAACGCCACCGCGGCCAAAATACCGATAATTAACACAACAACTAATAATTCTATTAGTGTGAATCCTGCTTTTGCTTTTTGCATACATTTCTCCTGTTTCGGAAGTACAAAAAAAGACGAGGTTATTGCCGAAGCCTTTCCAGTAACCCGTGCAACAACCGTCGCCCGTCCTATTTATAAAAATAGGGCGCAAAAGCAGACGATTAGTTGCTGGACTGGAAAGTGCCCCCTGTGCCATAAAAACACAGCCGGCTCTGCGCAGGCTCTCCCTGCACTTCCAACAAATAATCTAATTTTAAACTACACTATTATTGTAATAAAGCAAAGGGTATTTTTCAAGTTGAGAAGCATTTTGCTATACAAACCCGTTGAAATTTTGGTATATTGGAGTATAATTAAAGTATGGAGCTGTTTATTAAAGTAAAAGTACACGCAGGGCAAAAGCATAACCGCTTGGAGCAAAAAGCCCCGGACTCGTATGAAATATGGGTGAAAGCCCCGGCCGAGCAAGGCCGCGCAAACGAGGCTGTAAAAGCGGTATTAGCGGAAAAATTGGGCGTGGCGGAAAATAAACTCTCCTTAATAAAAGGGGCTACTAGCCCGGCTAAGATATTTTTACAAAGGGGTTAATATGAAGCACGGCAGCGGGATTGTTATTATTATCTGCCTGATTTTACTGGGGTATATTTGGCGGGGAGAAATCATCGCCCGGGTAACCACATGGGCCATGACCGACTATGTCAAACCCAAAATTCAATGTGAAATCAATAGTATGTCGTGTGCGGATTTGGTGCGGATGCTTAATTCGTTCCGTTCCGGGCGGTATTTTGAAGCATCGGGCAAATTGTTGGGAACGAGTATGGAAGATACAACCATGTATCGCGACCACGGGGCCATGGTGTTCAAATTAAAAGACGGCAAACAAGTGATTCACAACCAGGGTTTAGCCGGGCTGGAAAAGGGCTATATGACGGTTACCTTCCCGAACGGACAATGGATAAAATACGACGAAAAAGGGAATTTTGTGTCCGAATCTAAATAATTTTTGTTATCAAAAAACCCGCCCGTAAAAGGGCGGGTTTTTTGGTGTAATCGTTAAATTATCCTTCAAACAGGCCGCTGTTTTCCAAAGCGTTTAACGCCTTTGTGATATCGTTTACCACAATAATCCAGCGCGTAATGCTACCTGTGCCGGCGGTGCCGTAAATAGTGGTAATATTGATACCGTGGTTGGAAAGCACGTCCCCAATATCGCGCAGAATGCCCACGCGGTTGGGCATATCCAGGCAAATGGCATCTGTCTTGACGCTGGTAAACCCGGCTTTGGTCAGCACGTGGCTGATGCCTTTGTCCTGCTCTACGGCTAAACGCACGACGGCGGCATCGTAGCGCACGTCTTGCGCCATGGCGATAATGTCCACATTTTCGCGCACAAAAAGCTCGGCAAAGTTTTTCAAAGCGCCGGGCTCGTTAATTAAAAAAACGCTGTATTGCTTGACGATGTTGATAGCCATATTAAACCCTTTCTTTCATTATAGCAACTGAGTTTAGAAATGTAAACAACTGACTATTGGCATGACGTTAGCGGGGGCCAACCATTTGCCAAAATTTTACAGGCCCTGGGGGTCTAACACGTCGGCTTTTTTGAGGGCTTCTTCCAAGACGAGCATGCCCTTGCAATCGTCTTCGTTATACATGAGGATTTTATCTAAGAGGTGTTGGTCGCCGGTTTTGAGCCAGCTGGTGAAATAGACCATGCTGTCCATGGCGCCGCAATCGTCTTGGCGCCAGTTAAAGCCAAAGGCCGGCGCCGCGGCTTTTAACGAGAAACTGGGCGCGGGCAGGTAAAACGCATCATTGACGGACACTTTTAAATCAAAGCATAAATTGCACAGCGCATTTAAGTGGTCTGCATGGTCCGGGTGGGCGGTGGCCAGTTTGCGCATTTTGCGCACTTCGTATTCGGTCCAGTGATAAAGAGCGGTGTTATCAAAATCTTGAATATAGTTATAAAAATCTTCAAAAATGTTGATTTCTTCTTCGGGCGTTTTAGCCACAAAGCTGACGTATTTGTCTTGCTCCTTATCCCAAATGCCAATAAGATACACAAACGATTTATTATCTTTGGTAAATGTTTCCGTGGCCTCAAAATCAAAATACAAATTGTATTTTTTTGTGGGAGGGGGGAAGCAACCTTTTTTGCGCCAAATGGGTTTGTTATAAAGGTACGCGCGGGCGTTGTAATACGTTTCAGTGGCGTAGGGCTCTTCTAAGATTTCTTGCAGTTTGGTTAGGGGCGCGTGGGCAACGTCGTCGGTGTTAAACAGCCCGTTGATTTTAAGGCATTGGCGCATTTCAGTATTTAAATGCGGGAGCATTACCAGGTCTTTGGTTTGCGCCATGAGTTTATTGGCATATACGCGCCACGGGGCGGCGGCGGCTTTGGGCGGTTTGTGGGCCTCGGGCCGGGCCAGGCCTAAGCGGATATTATTCCAAAATTTAAGTTCTTCGGCCAGGCGTGGGGTATGGTCGGCGTAGGATATATTGACGTGGTGCCCTTTTAAAAAGACGCGCGCTTGGGTGGGGGATAACCCTTGAATTTGGCCCAAAATTTGGCTCATCAGCGACACTTGAAGCGAATAATGTTCTTTTAAATCGTGTGCGCGTTTGAACTGGTAAATGGAGTAATAATAATTGCCAAAACGGCTTTGTTTATCATCCGCGCGGACTAGTAAATTGACGCTACCGTAAACATGCTCTTGTAAGTTCCACAAGGCGGCGTTGGCAATGGCGCTTTCGCCCCGGGCCATGGCGGCCAGGGTGGCGGTAAAGCGTTCCTCGTCGGTTTGGGCGCTGATGAAAAAGACGGAAGGAAATTCCTCTTTAATCCATTCGTCGCGCGAGTGGCGGTCCGTGCGGATTTTGAGGTTTTCGTAGCGGTTGGATTCGGGCACGGCTTCTTCTTCGGGCGCGTGGAAATTGCACCAAATGCAAAACGGGTCCTCTAAGAGGGTAAACATGCGGCTGGCGTTAAAGTCCTGTTTGCCCGGGGTACGACCGGCAGAAAATTCGGTAAATAATTGCTGTAATTCGGTATCCGTCATTACATATATTTTAGCAAATGTACCGCTAACGCGACACATTTGCTAAAATATATCTATGGCTATTCTTCGTATTACAAAATATGGCGAGCCTATCTTACGCCAAAAACTAAAGCCCGTAAATTATGCGGACTTGGCCCCCCTACTCCCTAAATTACTAGCCGATATGGAAGAAACCTGTTTGGCTGTGCACGGAGTGGGGTTGGCGGCGAACCAAATTGGGCTTACCTACCGCCTGGCGGTTATTTTACTACCAAATGAAGAAGACGAAAACTTGCCGCCTAAACGCTACGTGATTATCAACCCCGTGATTTTAGCCAAGCGCGGCGAGAAAGTGGAAGAAGAGGGGTGCCTCTCTTTGCCCGGGTTGTGGGCCGACGTCAAGCGCGCTACCGACTTAACCGTGCGCTACACCGACGAGAATGGCGAAGAACAAGTGCGCCGCGTGCGCGGGCTACTGGCCAAAGCGTTCCAGCACGAAGTGGACCACCTGGACGGCAAACTGTTTGTGGACCTGGTGGACCCGAAGTTAAAACCGCAAGTCAAAAAAATCATCAAAGAGTTACGGCCGAAGTGGGACTAATATATATTTCATTGGTACCCATAGCGTGCATAATCAGTTCCGTTACTAGAAGATTTATGTGCTCTATCTCCTGTTTCGGAAGCACAAATCTCGTTTTGAATGGGAAGATCTTCCTTTAATTTAGATCCCCAAGCAAAACAGTTACGCCGATTCGGAGTTGTAGAATAAATAAAAGAATGGTCATAGCGCATAGAGATATTGGTGTTAATGCAAGCTGCTTTATGATTTTGATTTTCATCTTGAATTATGGTGCACCAGCCCCATTCATAATCGTAACGTGAATATCCGTATGTATCAGAGGTATCTGTATAACCAGCAGGCAAATTTATGTCTAATGATTCAAAATTGTCTGCGTACTTGCCATTGGCCAGATAATATACTTCTTGTGCTTCTCTTAAAGATTCAACTAAGTTTTTAAGAGTAGCATAGCGACTCTTATACGCTGCTTTTTGATATTGCGGCACGGCCACGGCGGCTAAAATTCCAATGATTAAGACGACGACTAACAACTCAATGAGCGTGAAACCCCGCCGGGTATTTCTTTTTGTCATACAGTTCTCCTAAGTTTTAATTCAATTTACCTGCTTGGAAGAACATAACAAAACGGCTGACATAGATGAGCTCATTGAGGTAACCCAACACATAACAGCCGTAGCTTACCGTACAAAACGATAAACATTCGGTACAAAACAAACGGGTAATTAGGCCGTTCATTTTGTACCTATAATCGGCTATTTTTGGACCTCAATGATGCCTTCGCTTGCGCTAGGCTCTGCGTTTCTTAAACGCTTCCAAAAACAGATAAAATTGTATTTTCATTATAGCATAAAATGTTACAATGTACCTATGTTAGACGATTCTGCCCACTCTTTTATCCATATCTGTAAATGGCTTGTTTTGGCTACCCTGGTTGGCGTGATTGTGGGGGCACTGGACGCCGCTTTCCTTAAACTTTTAGACTTAGCACTCGGCACGCGCAACGCGGTGCCGTGTTTTTATGTAGTGTTGCCGTTTGTACTGTATGGCGTGGCGGTCCTTTCGCGCAAAGTGGCCAAGCCGCATAAAGATTATTCTACCGACGCTGTAATTAAACGCATTAACACGGGGAGGGCGGTCTCTTTGTGGTCGGCCGTTAAAACATTTGTGCTTTCTATTGTTACCATGGCCGCGGGCGGATCGGCCGGGAAGGAGGCCCCGTGTGCCGACGTAGGGGCTGGGGTGTCCGGCTGGGTGGCGCGGTTGTTGTGTTTATCCCCGCAGGACCAGCGCAAAATGATGATCTGCGGCGTAAGTGCGGGCTTTGCGGGTGTGTTTGGGGTGCCGGTGTCCGGTGCGCTGTTTGGGCTGGAAGTTTTGTGGGTAGGGCATATTTTTTACGAGGTCATGTTTCCTGCCTTGGTGGCGGGGATTACGGCCTTTGGCGTTACGTCTTATTTGGGCGTAAATTATATCTATCATCCGCTGGCGTTTGTGCCCGTGTTTAGCGAGCAGTTTTTCTTAAAAGTAATCATAGCCGGGCTGTTTTTTGGGCTGGTTTCCGTATTATTTATTGAAATAAGTAAGCTGGCGCGCGTGGCGCTACGCTACATTACGGTGCGTAGCGGGATGTTTATGACGTGTATGGTGGGCGGCGTAATGGTAGTGTTGATTGGGTATTTTACTTCGCCCTTGTATTTGGGGCTTGGTATGGACGGCATTAACGGGCCGCTTAGTGGGGCGGCGTTAGAGTCCCCACTTGGGTTTTTGTATAAGATAATTACTACGTCCGTGACGTTAGCCGCCGGAGGCATTGGCGGGATTATAACGCCGATTTTCTTTGTGGGCGCGCAAGCAGGCGCTATGCTGTCGGCTTTCTTGCACGTGGATAGTGCCACGTTGGCCGCTTTGGGGGTGGTAGCGGTGCTGGCCGGCAGTGCCAATACGCCCATTGCCGCCAGTATTATGGCCATTGAACTCTTTGGCGCGCAAATTGCACCGTATGCCACGGTGGCGTGTGTGATTAGCTTTTTAATCACGGGGCGGCAGAGTATTTTTCCGCATCAGCGTATTTCGTGGGATAGCGGCAAAACGGAAGGAACGGCTACTTACCGCGGGCCCGAGCGCCGCGGCACAGGTAAAAAAAGCCAACACCCCTATCATGCGTCTGCCGCTACGCAAGTGCGCCACCGCCTAAAACGCTTTTGGCCGGGCCGTTCTGCCCGCCGTGCTACTATTGAACAAGCGCGGGAACGTGTGCAAAAGCAGAAGTAAACCCAATTTGCTATAATTTAATATATTCAGGGGGGTTCAAACACCCCAAGGAGTTTTTATGGATTCTTTTATTTCTTCTGTCATTACACTAGCACTGGTTATGGACGGTTTTGGGAATATCCCCTTGTTTATTACCGCACTTAAAAAAGTATCACCCGAACGGCGCAAAATTGTGCTGATTCGCGAGCTAAGCATCGCCATGCTGATTATGGTGCTGTTCCTGTTTTGCGGTAAGTGGTTTTTGCAAGCGTTTGGGATTCACTCCTATTCGCTAAGCATAGCGGGGGGGATTATCCTATTCTTAATTTCTATTGACCTGGTATTTGGCCAGGGCGCTGGTGACGAAGCCCCTAAAAACGACCTCACCGGCGAGCCGTTTATCGTGCCCTTGGCTATTCCGCTGGTGGCGGGCCCGGCGGCATTGTCGCTGGTACTGATTATTGCCGCGCAACATTCCAATAAATTTATTACGCTAGGCGCGGTGGTGTGTGCGTCTATTGTAAACTCCGTTATTTTGATGTCGTCTTTCCCGCTAAGCAAACTGTTAGGCCCGCGCGGGCTGACGGCCATTGAGCGGTTGTCGGGTATGATTTTGATTTTAATGTCCGTAGATATGGTGCTGGGCGGTATTGCGGAGTTTGTCAAATTATGAAGAAATTTCTAGTAGCGGCCGCTTTATGTGTGGTGGCGCTTGGTGCGTATGCGGCGGACAAGGTGGAGTTTGCGCTGTTTGTCAGCCCGTCGTGCGTGCATTGCAATAAACTCAAGGCCGAGTATTGGGGCCAACTCAAAGAAAAATATAAAGATACGGTCCACTTTACCGAGTACGATATTACTTCTGCCCAAGGCAATTTAGCCTTTAACCAAACGGCTGATGCGTATGGTGTACCCGCCGAGGAGCGCGGCTATCCGGCCGCGGCAGTGGGGAGTACGTATTTAATGGGGTATCCGTCGGAAATCGGTACGTATGCCGAGGCCGCTATTGAAAAAGCCCGTTTGCTGGGCGAAAAAACGAATGTGGTAACCGTGGCGCAACAAGACGTGATGAAAGAGGCCAAATCGGCTTTCCAAAAAATCACGTTTTGGGCGATTATCGGCAGCGGGTTGGTGGACGGCATTAACCCCTGTGCGTTTGCGGTCATTGTGTTTTTTATCTCGTTCTTAACCGTGTATAAGTATAACCGGCGCGAAATTATTTTGGTGGGTACGTCTTATTGTCTGGCAGTATTTGTGGCGTATTTGCTTTTGGGGCTAGGCGTATTCCAATTTTTGTATGCCATGCGCGGGTTTGCGTATGTAATTAAAGGCTTTTATATTTTAACCGCCGCGGTATGTTTGCTTTTCTTTGTGCTAAGCGTGTACGATTTTATCATTTACAAAAAAACCAAAAAATCCGACGGTATGCTACTGCAACTTTCACTTGGGAACAAAACACGTATCCATAAAATTATGGGTTTCTTCCTGCGCGATAAACAAAAAAGCACCGTGCGCTTGGTATTAGCCGCACTGGCGGTGGGGTTTTGTGTGTCTTTGGTAGAAGCGGTGTGCACGGGCCAAGTGTATATGCCCACGTGCGTGCTTATCCTGCAGGACCCCGAACTACGCACCTGTGCCACGTTGTACCTGGTGTTATATAACCTCATGTTTATTGTGCCGCTGATAGCTGTGTTTGTGCTAGCGTTACTGGGGTATGAATCTAAAGGATTTAATGACTTCTTCAAAAAACACTTAGGGCTGACGAAAATTTTACTGAGCTTGGTGTTTTTAGCGCTGTTTATTTTGCTGGTACAGAATATTTAATTAATTTAGTGCAGAAAACCGCCCCTCTATTGAGGAGCGGTTTTTTCTTATGTGCGGCATATAAGACTTAGCTGTTATCTTGTTTTAAAAACCCTGCTAGGTTAGCACAAACAGCTTTACCTATTTTGGAATTATGATAAATAGCGCATTTGCGTGTGTTTGGCCTCCCTACTACCGTATTATGTGATAAATGGAAAGCTACTTGTAGTTCGCGTGTATCGCTGCAACTTTCCCAAGTATCTGTAACTTCCGGACAATAATTAAGTAGAATAGAGCCTTTGTTAATGTAATTATCTATGACGAAATCACGCCCGCATTTTATGTATTCACCGGTATTGTTATCATCATAACTGGGGTGGTCTATATGGGTGCATTCACTCGGTATATCTATATCCAATTGAGCAAACTTTGTTGCATAGCTTCCATGGGTCAAATAATATACTTCTTGGGCACTCGCAAGGCTGGCAGCTAAACTAAGCATAGAGCCTACTTTGCTTTTTACCACGGCTACCTTATATTGTGGCAGGGCCACCGCGGCTAAAATGCCGATAATAAGTACGACGACTAACAACTCTATAAGCGTAAAACCCCGCCGGGTGATGCTACGTTTCATAAGTTATTCCTCTCTTTTTTCTGCTTATGAAACCCAATAAAAACGGCTGAAATGCAGAGCCTGTCCAAAGCCTCTAACTTAACAGCCGCGGCCTACCGCCCTAAAAAGGGCGGTAAACACTCGGCACAACACAAACGGGTAATTAGTCCGTTTACGTTGTGCCTAAATCGGCTGTTTTTGGAGTTGGACAGGGCTTTTAGTTCCCTAAAAGCGCTCCGCATACTTTCTATACGGTTCCAAAAACAGAATTAAATTGTTTTACTGCATTTCTATTTTACATAATTTCAGATAGTTTTGCATTTGGAGGTAGTTACTTGCCCGAGTTTCCGCTTATGTGCGGGTTAGGAGTTTGCTTCAAACCTAAAGGGCGTAAATTGTGCAAACAAAACCCCACGTTTTAACACGTGGGGGCTAGGAAAAGTACGTCTGAAATACAAAAAAATGGCGCCCTCTAGGCGCGCCCAACTACCGACGAGCGCGTGTCCATTATAGTGTACCATAGTTCTTATACTCCGTTTTTATATCTCACCATGCCATTTTGCGTTTTGGCAAGTTCGGATTTCACAAGTGCGTATCAAAGATTAGTGGCTATTGTAAATTCTGCCCCACGTGCCTAAAATACCCCACATGTGCGGGAAACCCCGGGCTAGGGTCTTAAAGTTCGTTTGAGGGCAAGATAGGCGTTTTAGTGCCGCCATCATAGGGGATAGCGTGTCCGGCTTTGAGCAGTTCTTCCCCTAAACTTTTTCCGTTCACTTTTACATCACATAACAAGCGGAAGTATTTGTCTCTGCCACAATTACACAATAGGATTTTTCCGCCTTTGAGGAAGTTTTTTGTAAATGCCTTTGCTTGTTTGGCTAGGGCCTTTGTTTCGGCAGAACTTCCCTTGATTTCCGGGCAGTCTACTCCACGCACACGGATGGGAATAGTTTTACAAAATACCCCATATTTACACGCCAAATGTACCCGGAAAGTATCCCCATCATAAATGGAACCCAACGAAACCTTATTAAAATTTTGCACAATAGTGCTATCGTATGCCGATAGTAACATGGGAACAAATGCCACCAACAATATAGTAGTGAAACTTCTCATATATCAAATTGAAAATGTTTTTAACGCCAAAACACACCCTTCTTTATTTCTTAACTCACAAGCACGGTTAGCCCACTGATAAACTTCTTTAGAATCTCTTTGTTCGTCATAATATTTTTGACCTATGGTGTAGGAGATTTCGCCCATTTCAGTGATAAGGTCTTGGGCTTTTATAAAAAACTCATCATATTGAGGATATTGACCCTTAGATAATAGGAATATATCTACTGCTTCTCCAAACTGTTCCCAACATTTCTCATTCTCGCCTGTTTTTTGGGAAATATTACCCAAATCAAACAACCGCATAGCTACCGCCACTGGATGATGATTTTTGTATGCTTGTTTAAACCATGATTGTGAAACGGCAGCAGGGTCCTGTTCTATTGCTAGGACTATATTATTCCAAGCTGAAAATGCTTCTTTTGTATCTTTTGGGCCACTTTTACCTAAAAAATAGTCATCCCCTAACCAAAAGGCGGTCTGCAAATCTCCCGCAATAGTCTTTTCCTCCAACACATTCCTTGGGATATTTGAATAGTTAGATTGTAAGTTTGCTATTTTACACCCCAATCCTACCAAGATAATACAACTTACAATAATAAATTTTTTCATGATTTTATAAAATACTCGTCATCATCTGTGTTTGTTTTTGACATAAAACCAATGATTTTATTTAGAATAATTTCACCAAAAACTAGCATGATAGTAAACGCAACACCATGCAGTGTGCCTGTAAAGCACAATCCTACTCCCAAACAAATGCAAAGAACTATACGTACTTTGGGCCATTTTGGTAACATCAAATGTAGCCCCACTAATACAACTAGCACAAAAATTGCAACGCCGCCCATTAGTTTCATATTTACGCTCCCTTGATTACCAATGATTGCATTGAGGAAGGCCCCCCTAAAATTGCTTTTACAAACATATACTATAACTATCGCTGACTTATATTAATCTGGTTAAATCTGGGATGTTCATTCCCAAATACAACACTATCAAAATTGACAGCTATATGACACAAAGCAATAAAAATACATAACTGTAAAACCAAAAAGATAATAGCACAAATACGCCAAAATTTCTTTGAGTCGTTGGGGATTTTACCTTGTTCTACAATTTTAGCTTCATTCATTTTATTGCCCTCTAATAAGAAGTATTTTCCAACATTATAGCATAACTGTTTCTTGTAACATAGATTCGGGGTTTCTATTGGTAAGGAAAATGAATGTACAAAATTATTAAAAGAACGATTTATATGCTATACTACTAGAGAAGGTAGGAGAATTATGTTGAAACTTATTTTTATTGGTATTATTTTATATGTGGTGTACCGATTAGTAACGCATACTCCCATTGACACACGGTTAGTTGAAGCGTGTAGTAAAGAAGAAACACGAGAAGATGCTTTTCGTCTTATTAAATCAAACCCTGAACTTATTAATGTTGCCAATAAAGAAGGAATTACTCCACTCATGGTTGCAGCGGGAAAGGGCTATGTGGACATTATGAGAGAGCTGTTAGCTGCAGGAGCAAAGAAAGATGCTACTAATAGATTTGATTGTACCGCTTTGATAGAAGCTGTTATAGAAGGACGTGTCGAAGCAGTGAAACTCTTACTGTCCCATAAAGTTAGAATAGAGGATGATAAATGGTCTGCTCTCAATTGGGCATGTAGGTGGTCGAATAATGAAGATGATCAGGTTACCATTGCGCAAGCTCTTTTAGATGCTGGAGCAAATGTTAATTATGTGGAAAGAAGTGGAGAAACTCCTTTAATGAAGGCGGCATTTTATGGCAAGCCTAAAGTTACTGCTCTATTGCTTAAAAGAGGAGCTGATCCCTATAAAACTGACAGAAATGGAAATGCTTTGCAGATTGCCAAAAGGGCAAGGGTTGAATTGTTTAGACATGTACCTGTTAGTGGCATGTGCTCTAAAGAAGATTATGATGAAACAATACGTATATTAACCCAAGCAATGAAATAGTATTATTCCCATTTATCAACCACACTAGAAAAACCAGTGTGGTTTTTTATGGATCGTGCCCAAAAGTATATAAAATGGGCACTATAAAAGTCGCGAGAATGGCTTTTTAAAACGGGACAAACTGTGCCATTATAGTGTCCAAACTGTGGCCACTAGTTTCATAGTTTTTGAGAATTTTTTGGTACTTCTTATACTTTTCTCGTCGATCGAGTATAATTATACTATAAGTGAATTTGTCGGAAATTTAAGTGTTACAAATAGTAAAAGCGATTTTGGCTGGTATAACGGACATTTTGTCGACGAGAAAAGTGAATAATTTGAGCGTTTACTGTACACCATACAGGGTCCACTAACAATATACAAGATTTTGCTAATTTTGCTCATTTTGCTCAAAAAACACCGACGAG
>JBGUOO010000018.1:0-58386 GCA_045129775.1 Elusimicrobiaceae bacterium | reverse complement strand
AGGTTACTTCCTTAATGAGCCCCTCCATCGGTCCTGCGGACCACTTCCTCCGCAAGGGAGGAAGAAAGGGGTTTACCCTCATTGAGCTTTTAGTCGTTGTGCTCATTATCGGTATATTAGCCGCCGTGGCCGTGCCGCAATACCAAAAAACCGTAGAAAAATCGCGCGCCACCCAAGCCCTCGGTGTAATCAAAACGATTTCCCAAGCCAGCCGAGCTTATTATCTAGCAAACGGAAAATATCCCACCTCTTTTGATGAATTAGATATTGATATTTCTTGGGAAGGCCGCGAAAAATGTGATAATTGCACAGATGCCCGTTCTAATAAAGATTGGTCTTTTGAATTCTACTCCAGTATCACACATGAAATATATGCTAGGCGAATAGAGGGTGCGTATAAAGGAGCTGGATTTATTATTCCTCTAGATATAGAACAAAGTGCAAGAACAAAATGGACACTAGATACGTTATACTGCGCCGAATGGAAACTAGGCCAGTATGAATATTCCAAAAATGCGGGAGACTATTGTATAAAGATATTTAACGGTACGTTAACATATAATGCCGTGCAAGTCCGCATTTATTCTATGCCCTAAACCGCACTACCGCACAACCTGGGGGAATTTCAAAATAATTTAGCGCAGTTCTAGGCGGGTGCCGCCGTAGCGTACGTCCTGCGGACGGGGCGACAGCCCCGCAAGTACGTAAGGCGGCGCACAACAACGAAATGCGCTAAATTAGGAAGAAATTACTAATGTAACCCGCACTTGCACACGTGCCCTTTTTCGTGCTGGTATTTCTCCAAACTCTCTTTTTCAAGGGGTTTATACTCGCTCGTGCGGCGCATGAGTTCGTCAAAGTCAATGGTTTTAGAGGGGAACATCGGCCCGTCCACACACGCAAATTTCACTTTGCCGTCCACGGTTACGCGGCAACAACCGCACATGCCTGTGCCGTCTAACATAATGGGATTTAAGCTCGCGTGCGGCTCCATACCCAGCTTGTCCATGAGGCGCGAAGTAAACTTCATCATGGGGATCGGCCCGATAATAAAGCCCGCGTTAATTTTTTCGCCGCCGTCATAAAGTGCCTGGATAGCGTCGGTTACCATACCTTTTTGCCCGTACGAGCCGTCGTCGGTAGTGGAAACGGTTTTGTCACACAGTACGCGCATTTGCGGCTCCAAAATAAGCAAATCTTTCGTGCGCGCCCCTAAGACAGCAATTACTTTATTGCCTGCCTCTTTGAGTGCGCGCGCAATGGGATATACTTCGGCAATGCCTACCCCGCCGCCCACCACGGCCACCGTGCCGTAGTTTTTAATTTCCACGGGCGTGCCTAAGGGCCCGGCCACGTTCAAAAACGCTTCGCCTTTTTGCAAACTGTTAAACATAGATGTTGATTTTCCAATGGCTTGGATAATCACAGTAATCGTACCTTTTTGCGCTTCCCAATCCACGAGGGTCACAGGCACACGTTCGCCACCGTCGCGCCCGCGCAAAATCACAAACTGCCCCGCGCGCGCGGACTTAGCAATTAAAGGTTTGTAAATGACAAATTTGACGACGACGTCGTTAAGTTGTTCGCGTTCTAAAATCGTATTTTCCTGCATGTTATTTTCCCTCCAAATACGCGTTAATACGCTTAGCGGCTTCAATGCCGTCTTTCATGGCCAGTAGCACCGTAGCCCCGCCGCGGATAATATCCCCCCCGGCATACACACCCGGCAAGGATGTTTTGCCCTCGGCGTCCATTTCCAGCACGCCGCGCTCGGTCGTTTTAAGTTCGGGCGTGGTTTTGGCGATAATCGGGTTAGGCCGTTGGCCGATGGCTACAATAATCGTGTCGGCTTGCATCACAAATTCACTGCCCGGTATTTCCACGGGGCGGCGGCGCCCTTTAGCATCCGGCTCGCCCAGTTCGTTGCGGGTAAATTTAAGCCCGCTTACGCGCCCGGTTTCATCGGTAAGCACCTCTTTGGGCGTGAGTAAAAATTCAAATTTAATTCCTTCTTCTTTGGCGTGTTCCACTTCGGCCGCGCGCGCCGGCATTTCGGCCGCACTGCGGCGGTAGGCAATGGTTACACTGTCCGGCCCTAAGCGCATGGCACAGCGCGCCGCATCCATGGCGCTGTTCCCGGCACCCAGCACAATCACGTGTTTGCCGATTTTAATGGGCGTGTCGGTCTGCGGGAATTTATAGGCTTGCATGAGGTTAATGCGGGTTAAAAATTCGTTAGCGCTATACACCCCCACGGCATTTTCGCCGGGGATCCCGGTCATGGTCGGTAGTCCGGCCCCGCTACCTACATACACGGCGTCAAAATCTTTTAATAACTCTTGCACGGTTTGCGTGGCGCCAACAAGTACGTCGGGCACAAATTTCACGCCCATGGATTTGACGGTTTCAATTTCGTGATCAATTACTTCGCGCGGCAAACGGAAAGACGGAATCCCATAACGTAGCACCCCGCCAAACGCGTGGAGTGCCTCAAAAACGGTTACTTCATGCCCGGCACGTGCCAACTCCGCCGCCGCCGCAATGGACGACGGGCCCGAGCCGATACACACTACTTTTTTGCCCGTTTTCGGCGCAGTTTGCGGGGTTTTTAACAACCCTTGTTTGCGCGCCGTGTCGGCGGTGTAGCGTTCCAACATGCCTATATTTACCGCCCCAAATTTTTCTTTTAAAATACAGTTGCCCTCGCAGTGTTTTTCTTGCGGACACACACGGCCGCAAATGGCGGGCAGTAAACTGGTTTCCATAATTTTGCTCACAGCCTCGCCGATTTTGCCGTCTTTAACTAGCGCAATAAAATCGGGGATTTGCACGCCCACGGGGCAGTTAGCTTGGCAACGCGCATTTTTGCAATGCAAACAGCGGCTTGCTTCGGCGTGAGCTTCTTCGTCCGTAAAAATACGGGCTACTTCGTCAAAGTTATGTTTGCGTACTTCGGGCGCTTCTTGGTGTCCGTTATTACGCGGGGCGGACGGGTTAGGCATAAAAAAACCTCTCTAATTAAAAATACACTGGCAAAAAAATCATTTTTCGCTTATACTTATATTGTAAAATATATGTACTAATTTAGCAAAATAGGAGGGTTTCTATGTGTGACAGATGCAGAGCAGCCGGCGCCGGATTGGCGGTATTTTTATTGGGGGCGGTAGTCGGGGCCGCGGTGGGGGTATTGTATGCACCCGCCAAAGGCGAAACCACCCGCAAAAAACTCAAACGCTGGGCCAACGATACGTATGAAGATAACAAAGAATATTTGTTGGAACACGCACAAGATTTAAAAGACAAAGTAAAAGGTCATTTAGAAGACGCCCGCGAAAAGTTTAACGAAGGCAAAGAAAAAGTGACCAAGGAATTTAACCGCCGCAAAGATGAAGTGGTGGCTAAATTTAAAAAAGACGAAGAAAAATAAGTAAAATCAGCCCTAAATTTAACACGCGTTGTTAAGTTTACAAAGCTAACAAAGTTTTCACGTGAAAACTTTTTATAACCCCCGCCGGTTCCTCTGCGCGGGGGTATTTTTACGCAAAAAGGCCGGGGTTTTCCCCAGCCTTTTAATAGATTGATACGGTTATTTGTCGGCCGCGTTCGGGTCAAAATCTACCCCATAGCCTACGTTTTCTTGCGGTTGCGCGGGTTGTTCTTCGGGGTGTAAGGCGCGATATTGCACCGATAACCCTATCCACAACGGGTTGAGTGTTTCTTCCAAAGTTTGCGCGGCTTGATCGGCCGCCGCCTGTGGGTTAGCCGCCTGTAAAGCGGCACAACGCTGGGCGGCATAGGTACGCAATGCCTGGCGGATATAGTTCTCTACGTGACGGGTAATCAAGCCGGGCTCAGCCGCATATAATGCTTTGGCCTGGGTAATTAAACTTTCCGCCGTTTTAAGGGCACTGTCCCACTCGGCCGCTTGTGAAATTAACCCTTCTACGTTTTTATTAAAGCGTTCGCTGGCTTGGGTGGCCTGCTCTTGCGTTTGGGCGGCTAAAAATTCTTTTGCATACGTCTCATAGGCCGCGTGTAATTCTTTTTTCACGCGGGGCAACTGGGCAAAACCTTGGGCATACATGGCCAAGATTTTTTGCTCGTCTTGTTCAATGGTCTGGCGTTGTTCTTTCTTCCATTGGGCCGTTGCCTGTTGGTTGGTTTGAAACCGGCTGTAATTGCGGCGCAACAACGCACGGTTTAAATCGGTCCGCTGGGCTTGGTGGGCATAGTCAGTCTTTACGTCATCGCCGATGAACGACATCCCCATCACCCGGCGCGCACCCACAATCGGCGCGGCAATAAGCGTGCCGTCCGGCTGGTCCGGTTGGGCGGCTAATACGTCGTTATAGGTATTCATGGCGCGTTTGTCAGATAAATCTACCCCCATTTCTTGCAACAAAAGTTCATCCATTTTAGCCTCTTGCGGCGAGAAAGTATCCCCGTACTTGGCAATTTCCTCGTTAGCATCTTTAGTGGCTTGGCCTTCCATCCAGCCTTTAAACGGCGGATAGAGTACGCGGTCGGCCCCCATCCACGCGCCGAAAAACGCCGTAGTAAATGCAAAGCGGTTGCGCCACAACAGTTGCGGGGCTAACTGTGCACCCAATACGGGGTTTTTCTGCACGGACTTCCAAAACATGCGGGTGGGCACATAATCGGGCAAGAATGTCTTTGTAATATTATTCTGCCAATTCATCGGTTTAAAATAAGCGTTAAACATTTGGCGCTGGACATTGCCGGTAGCCAAATCTACCCCCGTGGTATAGAAACCGGGTAATACTTCGGAAATGTTTGCAATGCCTTCGGGATTCATCATTTGCCCGGCCAAACGGCCCGACCCCAGCGACGTTTTAGGCGCCACAAACAACGGCATCTTACCGCTTAATACATCTGCGGCCATTTGCGGGCGGCCCCACTGGCTCATATTCCACCACTTGGTTGCTTCACTAATTTTGCCCCCGGTTTGGGCGGCATTGCCCATAGGCACCCACAAATCCACCTGGTTTTTAAGTGAGCTACCTAACCCGCCCAGTAACAACTGTTCTTGTTGGGCTTGGCGCAAGTCCAAGATAGCCCGCCAATAGGGTTTGGTTTCATAGGCCATAGCGGTGGCCGGATCGTTCACCAAGCGTAATTGTCCCCAGGCTTTTTCAATATCTTGCATAGAACGTAACCCGGAAACAGGGGCATCAAAACGGGCTTCGGCCACGGTGATATTAAAACCGGGCTCCATACGCGTGACACGCATCCCAACTACGTTTTGAGCCGGCTTCATACCTACCCAGCGTTTGGGATTCCAGTGAGAATACTGGCCTTGTAACTGATACGTATGCGACACCCGCTTGGCTTCTACTACCGGGGCAGGTGCCTGACGCACGGGGCCGACTTGCGTGGTGCGGGCGGCTTTTACCCCCGGCACGGCACCCGGCTCTTTTTCTACCAATAACTCTACAAAATAGCCTTGTTGGTTTTTATTCTTATACACCCAGTTGGCATATTTAGCCCCTTGGCTGACCTCTGCATTAAAGGCGGCAATGCGTTGGCCGTTAGGTGCTAAGCGCAACGCTTTGCCGGCTTTAGGCAAAGCTACCACCGCCCCGCGTGTTAAACGGAACGCCGTACCTAAAAGAGCAAAGACTTCGCCGCCGTACACCCAAAATAACACTTCGGCGGTAAAATATAAGAAAGCGGCCGTGCGTTCGTTTTGTTTTTTGAGCGCATTGAGGTTACCATGTGTGGTAATATTACACGAAGTACGCGGATAATTGGCCCGTACGCGCGTACTGGCGGGGGCATCTGTAGCTTCCACCCATTGGGTTTGAATATCATAAAATCCGTCATACATATAACCCAATTTATCGGCCAAGGCCGCCATTTCATCCGAACTCAGGCCATAATCTTTCATGACGTAGGAGTTGGTAGAAACCAACGGGCAATACAACTCGGCCACGCGCGCGGCAAATACGCGGCGCAAGTTTTCGTCGGGCTTATTCAAATTCATCGGAGCAAAAAACGCAAACGCAGGGGATTGTTGCTTTAAGTTAAACGAGTCCTGGTTGAAGGGGCGGTAAAGCAAACTGGCCGCTTCCAGCGCAAATACGCGGGTAGGAAGCGAGTATTTTTGCGGGTCTGAAAATTCCTGGAGCAAGTTTAACACTTGTTTGGTTTTGGCCTCACCCATCGTGCTGTAACGCGTATTTTCAAACACGGTTACAAAAATAGCGTTTAAGATGGGGGAATAGTCCTGTTTAAAATCGGTTTCTTTAGGGCCTTGGTCCACCACCGCCACAATCTTTTTGAGGACAGACGGGTCATACTCCAACGCATATGCGGTGGCATATTCGGCACGGATTTGGACATGTTGGTAGTCCGCAGTACCTTGCTCGGGCTCTTGGGCGATGGCTTGTTTAAATTCGTTTACAAACTGGTTCATAAATACCGCTAAATTGCCGTGGTTTTTAACCATTTGAGCCGCTTGTGTGCGGGCCCCCGCTTGCGGGGCCGGTTGCCGTGTAGCATTTGTGGGAACGGACACTAAACCGTCATGGACACGCGGATTGGCGCGGGTGAGCGGTTTTTTGGCATTGAGCGCTTGTTTTACCAGTTTTTCTTTTTGGTATTCGTCGGCCGGGTCCGGCAGGTGTTTAGCTTGGTAAAATTGGTGAATTTTCAGCAACGCCATACGCAAACTGGCTAACGCCATGGTTTTATGCGAAGAAGAAGCGCCGTTTAAGGCCAAGCGCGAAACGGAAACCGGGTCTTTGGTGGAATTAGCAGTATAAGAGGGAACTTCAAACCCTAAAAGTGCCATACGCCATAATAACCGGGCCTGAATTTGCACTAACTGAGCCTGGAATTCATTTACATCATATTGGGAATCGTCCAACTGCATGGCCTCGCCCACCGTATTGCTGATGACCTCCGCCGCGTAAGCAATGGTGAGTAAGTCATTGGCGGCCGGGTTAGGGTCCATCGGGTCGGCATAGTCAATGAGCTGTTCAAAAGAGATTTCGTTATTAGTTACCTTTTTCAAAAAAGTCTTGGCGGGCACTTGCGTTTCCACCGGGACACGCCCCTGCGCAACACGCGGAGCTACATATAAGCTATGAGGGCGCTGTACAAGGCGCTCATCGTTTAAGCGGCTCAAATTTTGGCGGTTTTCTTGGGCCATAGAATCGGCCTGTGCAAAACGCGCATTATGGGCGGTGCGGGCTTCTTGGTCCGCACGGGCAAACCGGGCCGCGGGGGAATTGGCTTGTTGGGCTTTTTTTACTTGTGCATCCACCTGCGTTTCCAACGCAGATTTTTTAGCTTTGGGCCGGCGCGAAGTTTGCCCCCACCCGGTAGTGGGAGTTAAACAATTAAACAAAAACACCAAAGTCATCACACGGCACAAGAACGAGTTCATACCCAGCTCCTTCCTTCTATATAATAAGTATAAACGGAAAGAGGTTAATTTTCAAGGTAAAAAAGGCCTAAAGCCAAAAGGGCCCAAAGGACCTAGAAAAGAGAGGTGCAAAATTAGGCA
Source organism: Elusimicrobiaceae bacterium (assembly GCA_045129775.1). Lineage (GTDB taxonomy): Bacteria > Elusimicrobiota > Elusimicrobia > Elusimicrobiales > Elusimicrobiaceae > Avelusimicrobium. Next base: position 50,855 of record JBGUOO010000018.1, on the reverse strand, counting down.
GAAATTATGTAGAATGGAAGTGCAGTAAAAAAACAATTTTTACCTGTTTTTGGAAACCGTACGAAGAATACGGAGTTCTTGCGCAAGCAAGACCTAATCAGGTCCAAAAATAGTCGTTTAAAGGCAGTAGGTATAAAGGGCAGCTCCCCGCATATCTACTGCCGAATGTGTCGTATTATATACGGCGCTACGGCTGTTTTATGGCGGGACCCCTGATTAGGCTCGGTATGATCAGCCGTTTTTGCATGCGTGTTTTCCAAATAACAAAGGAGAACGTATGAAAAAAGAAAATGGAAGTATCTTATTAAACAACCCCTCACCTGCCCTACGGGCATCCTCTCCCTCAAGGGGCGAGGGGAACAACAGAGGCTTTACGCTGATTGAGTTGTTAGTAGTTGTTCTAATTATCGGCATTTTAGCGGCTGTGGCCGTGCCGCAGTATCAAAAAGCGGTTTGGAAAAGCCGCTACACCGAAGCTAAAACATTGGTACACGCCATTGCCAAAGCGCAAGAAGTATATTATTTAGCTAACGGCAAATACAGCAAAGTATTTAATGAATTGGATGTGGGGCTTTCCAGCAGTGATCAGTGGGCAAGTATTCCGCATGGTCAGTGTGAAGTTGTTTGGTCAGAGGAAACAAAATGGGGTATTGTACTATGTCGGTTGTATAAGAAAGAAACCGAGTATCTAGCCTATTGGCTTGGACTGCAACATTCTTCCTACAGGCCAAATCAAGCAGTCTGCCTTGCTTGGGGAAGCGGAGGCAAACCTAGTGCCAGTGATACAAACTATCAAGTTTGCAAAATGGAAACCAAAGGAACTCCGGTAAGTTGGGGATCAGACTCTTACGGTTGGGACTATCAATAAAATATATTTTGTTTTCAGGTTTGATCCTATAACAGCGTAAGCCTCTTACGAGGCTTTGTCAGGCAGTGCCTGACCTACAACAAACTAAAGCACAAGTACCGGGAAAAACTAAAAGTAAGCTAATTTTTCAAAGTGCGCAAGAAAAGAATGGGACGGACGTGTTTTCAAATTTGAGGGTAGGTAAGGCCGCAAGTTGAGCGTGGCGAGGAAATAAGCACCGGGGAAAACTAAAAGTAAGCTAATTTTTCAAAGCGCGCAAGAAAAGAATGGGACGGACGTGTTTTCAAATTTGAGGGTAGGTAAGGCCGCAAGTTGAGCGTGGCGTACGTCCTGCGGACGGCGCATAGCGCCGCAGGTACGCGAGCGAAAGTCGGCCTTAGATAGCCCAAATTTGGAAACTGTTAGAGCGCGGGATAAACTACAAAATTTCAAGTGGGGCGAATTTGAGCATAAAGGTGCGCCGCGTCCCATTCCCAAACAGTACGGTAATCTTGGCGCTCTCCCCACTGCCCACAATCTGCACAATTTTGCCTTGGCCAAATACGCCGTGTTTCACAAGCCCCCCCACGGCTACACCGTCCTCGTTTTTGGGGGCGGGCGTGGCGGGCACTTTGGGCTCTTGGATAAAGCCGGGCACGCGGCGCGGATCGGCCAAACGCGGCGCGGGCGTTTTGGGCTTAGCGTACAAACTGCTTACGGGCGGAACGTCGTCATAAGACGGGAAATCGTTATCATCGGCGCGTTCAATTTCGTAGCCGTTTTCGTCATACTGTTTTTGGAAACGGCTTTTGCGCGCATAGCCGGAAAAATCGTCACTAAACTCACGTTTGCGGCGGGTAAAGCGTTCGTAATTGCCCCCACTATAAGACGAATTGCCCCCCCACGCAAAGCGTGTTTGGCGCGCTTGCACTTCTTCTTCGGTCAGTAGCCCGCTTTCAAATAAAAAGCGCGAGGGTGGATTTTCTTGCCGTTGGCCGAATTTGCGCCGGGAATCGGCGTACGTTAAAAACAGTTTTTCTTTGGCGCGCGTCATAGCCACGTAACACAAGCGACGTTCTTCTTCGGTGTCGTCTTCGTTATCGCACCCGATGGGGAATAAATTTTCCTCTAAACCCGTTACAAACACGTTTTGAAACTCTAACCCTTTGGCCAGGTGCACGGTCATCAACGTTACAGCCCCGCCCTCGCCGGCTTGGCTCTCGTCTTCGCCGGATAAAAGCGCCACTTCCTGCAAGAAATCGGCCACAGACGGCTCTTTTTCGCCACGGGAACAGCGTTCTTCGTACTCTTTGACAGCGTTAATAAGCGCGTCTAAGTTTTGCAGGCGGCCTTCGGCCTCGGGGTCTTTTTCCAAGTCGGCCTTAATGCTGTCCAAATACCCCGACTCGTTTAAAATTTTGTTGAAAATGTCCGCCGGGGCCGTGAGTAACATATCGCCGCGCCAGTTTTCAAACAGTTGCACCAGTTTAATAGCGGCTTTCATAGCCGCGCTGCCCAGGCCGGGCACATAAGCGGCTTTTTTGAGTGCGTCATAGAGGGAAATTTGGTGCTCACTCGCGTAAGCCAGCAAGCGGTCCTGCGCCACTTTGCCCAAGCCGCGTGTGGGCGTGTTGATAATGCGCAAGAGGCTTACGTTATCAGCCGGGTTAATCAGCATGCGTGCGTAACACATGATGTCTTTGATTTCTTTGCGGTCGTAAAAGCGCACGGTGCCGATTAAGCGGTACGGAATTTGATACTTGCGGAAATAATCTTCAAAACTGCGGCTTTGCGCGTTAGTGCGGTAAAAAACGGCCACGTCTTTTAAGCTGGCGCCTTCGTTTTCCACGAGTTTTTGAATTTGCACGCTGACCCAGCGGGCCTCGTCACCCTCGGTTTGGCAGGAGTGTACTTCAATAGGCTCGCCGGTGCCTTTATCGGTAAAGAGGTTTTTGTCTTTGCGCTTCTTGTTTTTGGTAATCAGGCGGTTGGAGGCGTCCAAAATAGCCTTGGTAGAGCGGTAGTTTTGCTCCAAGGTGATGATTTTGGCGTCTTTAAAATCTTTTTCAAATTCCAAGATGTTGCGGATATTGGCCCCGCGCCAGGAGTAAATGCTTTGGTCCGGGTCGCCCACTACGCACAGCTTACGCGATTTTTCGGTCAGGTATTTGGTAATCATGTATTGGGTGCGGTTGGTGTCCTGGTATTCGTCCACGAGCACGTACTGGAAAAAATCTTGGTAATAGGTGCGCACGTCGGCATGGTCGCGCAGGAGTTGCACGGTTTTGACGAGGAGGTCGCCAAAGTCAAGTGCGCCGGCTTCTTTTAATTTTTGCTCGTAGCGGCGGTAAATTTCGGCCGCGCGGATTTTGCCGTCTATACCACTGGCGGTGGCGGCTTGCATCATGCCGTCAGGCGTGACCAGGTCGTCCTTCGCACGCGAAATGATACCGACAATTTGGTTAACCTCTTTTTTGGGCTCTTTCACGCCCATTTGCTCGAGGAGTAGGGTGACGACCTTTTTTTGGTCGCTATCGTCGTAAATCGCAAAATCTTTAGTAAGGCCGAGTTTTTCGGCATTTTGCCGAAGTAGCCGCACGCCAAAGGAGTGGAACGTATGAATCCACACGCGCCGCCCGGCACCGGGGACCAGCTGGTCCACGCGCTCGCGCATTTCTCCGGCGGCTTTGTTCGTAAACGTGACCGCCAAAATGCGCGCGGGGTGGTAGCCGTCCGCAATGAGCTTGGCGATTTTGGTGGTAAGCGTTTTGGTTTTGCCCGTGCCCGCCCCGGCCACGATAAGGCACGGTCCGCCGTCGTACAAGGCGGCCTCTTTTTGTTGCGGGTTTAAGGAGTTAATAGCTTCTTCTACGGTCATTTTAATTTGAGTTGCACGAAGGTTTCAATATGGTCGCTGTGCGGGAAAAAATCAAACGCTTCCACGTGCAAAATTTCATAATGTTGTGTTAAAGTTTTTAGGTCTGTGGCCAATGTAACCGGGTTGCACGAAATATAGAGCACATTTGTGACACCCGACTCGGCCACTGCCTTGCACGCGCGCGGGTGCATACCGCCGCGTGGCGGGTCCAAAATAATCAGCGCGTCTTTTTTTTCTATGGGTTGCTGTCGCACAAAATCTTCCACACGCGCGCAGAAAAATTGCACGTTTTGCACGCCGTTTAATTTGGCGTTTTCAATGCCGTTGTAAATGGCGGGCGCCACACTTTCCACGCAAATTGATTTTTCGCACAAGTCCGCACACGAGAGTGAAAAGCTACCCGCGCCACCGTAAAGGTCATAAATTTTCTTCGGCGCCAATTTTTTAACAAGTGCGCGCACGCGGCTATACATTTTTTGCGCGGTTTTGGTGTTAGTTTGGAAGAACGATTGCGGAGAGAGTTTAAACACCACTTCACGCTCTTTTTGTCCGTTTTCGTCCGTCAAAAAAATCTTCTCAAAAATATGGTCTTTGCCTTTGAGCACCCGCAGACTTTCGGGCTCGGCCGTGTCGGCCAGGCCATTATTGACGGCGGCCATAATGTGAGCGTTAGGGAGCACACTTTCCACCGCCGCCACAAATGTACGCTCGTTAAAATCGTCGGTCACAAACAGGACTACAATTTGCTCGCCGGTGTTTTTGCCTTCGCGCACCATTAAATGGCGCAAAATGCCGGTGTGTTTTCGTTGGTCGTAATACGGCAAATTTTCCGCTTGTGCCCACGCGCGGATCGCCACCACCAGCGGCACAAGTTTATCACTAAATAAATGGCACTCTTGCAAATCCACGGCGCGGTCCCAGCGGCCTTTTAACTTAAAGCCTACGCATTGTTCAAATTCTAAGGGACGTGTTTTGTTGGCAGGGTCTTTTTTATCGTAATCCTCACGCCATTTAACTTGGTGGCAAAACCCCAGCTCCACTTTGTTGCGGAAATAAACGGGGTTGTCCGTTACGGTAACGGGGATTTCCTGTTGCCAAAAATCCTTCAAAATTTCTTGCAGGCGGGCGCGTTTTTTTTGCACCTGTTCTTCGTAAGGAAGGTTTAACAGCGTGCAACCACCGCACGTGCCGAAGTGTTTGCAAGTCAAATTAGGCATTGATTTTAAACAGGCAAACGTCGCCGTCCTTTACAATATAATCTTTGCCTTCACTGCGAATGAGGCCGTGTTCGCGCAAAGCTTTTTCGGAGCCGAATTTTTCAAGGTCGTCAAACGTATACACGTCGGCGCGGATGAAGCCTTTTTCAAAATCGCTATGGATTTTGCCGGCGGCTTGCGGTGCGGTGCACCCCACGGGGATGAGCCAGCTACGCACTTCCACTTCGGGCCCGGCGGTAAAATACGTGCACAGGTTTAAGAGCTTCATGCCCTCGCGCACTACTTTTTCAAGGCCCGTGTATTCGTTGCCGGTTTCGGACAAAAAGGCTTTCTTTTCTTCTTCGCTAAATTCGGCAATGTCGGCCTCAAACTTAACGCACAGCTCCACAAAACCGGAGCCGTTTTCCTTAGCATATTGTGCCACTTTGGCGGCGTTTTGTTCGTTGCGCTTTTCGCTATTGTTACCCACGTATAAGACGGGTTTTGCCGTTAGAAATTGATACTCTTTGAGTTCTTCAGGCTCTAGCCCCAACGAAGAAACCATTTTCCCGTTTTCTAAGGCGGCCTTAATTTCTTTCATGCGCTCCCACGCGGCCACGGCGTCTTTCTTGCCCGATTTGGCGTTAGAGGCCAAACGGTCACAAATTTTGGTAGCAGTTTCCAAGTCCGCAAGCATGAGTTCGGTGTTAATGACCTCAATATCGCGTAGCGGGTCCACGGAGTTCATCACGTGCGTGACGTTTTCGTCTTCAAACAAGCGCACCACGTGGATAATGGCGTCCACTTCGCGGATGTTGGCTAAAAATTTGTTGCCCAGGCCCTCACCTTGGCTGGCCCCTTTTACAATGCCCGCAATATCCACAAATTTGATAAACGCGGCCGTTTTCTTGGGCGGTTTGAACATGTCAAACAGTTTATCTAAGCGCTTGTCGGGGATTCCTACAATACCGACGTTAGGCTCAATGGTGCAAAAGGGATAGTTGCTGGCCTCGGCCCCGGCGCAAGTAAGCGCGTTAAACAAGGTAGATTTGCCTACGTTGGGCAGGCCTACGATACCGATTTCCATAGTGAAGAACTCCTAAACAAAAAATGCTAAAACGTCTATACAGACATTTTAGCATTTTAAGAAAAACAAAGAAACGCACCCTACTAGGGCAATGTGTATGCACGATAAGAATTTTGGGAATCCTCAGCTGTATAAGTTCCATGTATAATTTTTTCACAATAATCTCCGGGATTTCCTTCAAAATTAATACCACGTTTTTTACGTTCCGCACACAAAATGTTTTTATTTAACAATTCTCCATTAGGGCCAACTATCCTAACTACAAATCCCGCCCCGGCGTATTTCCCTGTTACAAGCCCCATATAAATATTCAGGCCTTCCAGGACTTCCGTACGATATAACTGAAACGACCAAATTCCATCGGAGCGGGTTTCTTTCAAATATTTTTGGGCATGTTGCATCCATTGTAGTGATGTGGAAGAAGTAGCAGGCCACGGCACCTCCATTCCCATTTCTTCAAAACTGTTCGGATAGCTCCCGTTAGTCATGTAATACACTACCGCATGCTCGTATGCGTTATTTAATAAGGCCAGTGCTTGTGCGGCGTGGGATTTTTCCACCGCTTTTTGATATTGCGGCACGGCTACAGCTGCCAAGATACCAATAATTAAAACGACGACTAACAACTCAATAAGCGTAAACCCCGCTTTTAAACAAAAACATCTTTTAAAACCGTTTCCTTTCATACCGCGTACCTCTCTATTTATATAAGATTATCTTTCGCTATACCTCAATATAACAAAAAAAAAAAACAAATCAAGGGTTTTCCAAGCCGCGGCGCGTCCGCGCCTACCGTAAACCAAAACTGCCAAAAAACAACAGCAAACAAAAAATTTGCTAAAATATAGGGGTGATGTCCCGTTCGTCTAGTGGCCTAGGACGCCGCCCTCTCAAGGCGGAGATCACGAGTTCGAATCTCGTACGGGACGTTTTTTTCCTTCCTAATTTTGTGCAATACTTTGTTGCTCGGATAGTCGGATACCTCCGCCTCCGGCGCGTTCCGCCAGTATTCCTCCTATCCTCGCGTCGCGTCTTACACAAAATTAGTTTGAAAAATATCCGTGCGTACCATCTCGTACGGAACTTTAATGGGTTAAATTTATGGAACTTTCCGTTTTACAAACCGTTTTACTTTCCGCGTTAATTGTAGTGGTGCTTATTTTGCCGCTAACCTTGCACAAAGTGGAAGAAAATTTGGAACTGTTTTTGTTTGGGTGTGGCGCGTTTGCCGTAACCGTATCCCAGCAATGGAGCGGGCACCTGGTTGCCACCGCGTTAAAAGACCCCATTAAAATTACCTTGGCCGTACTGATTGCCGGGTTATTGTTCCGCCAGTTTAACACCCATTTGCAAAAACTAACGCAAAAAGCCGTTAAAACCATCGGCCTGCGGTGGACGTTGTTTTTAATTGTGCTCATCTTAGGCTTGACGTCCAGCATTATTACGGCGATTATTGCGGCGCTTATTTTGGCCGAAGTTGCCGTCATGTTACCGCTGGAACGCGCCGGGCGCATTAAACTCATCACATTCTCGTGCTACGCTATTGGCATGGGCGCCGTTTTAACCTCTATAGGCGAGCCGCTGGGCACGGTAGTCATTTCCAAACTGGCCGGGCCGCCGCACAACGCCGGGTTTTTCTATTTAATCCAACATTTGGGTTGGTTTGTGTTGGGCGGAGTTGTTTTTATGGCCGGCATGGCCAGCTCTATCCGCGAATGTGCCATTTGCCACGCGCCGGGCGCCAAAGCCGCTAATATCGGCGGCGATAACACGATTAAGGGCATTGCCGTGCGCGCCGGCAAAGTGTATTTGTTTGTGGTAGCGCTTGTGTTTTTGGGCGACGGCTTAAAACCGCTTGCCTTAAAAACCATTACACACTTAAACGCTTCGTGGCTGTATTGGATTAATATGCTTTCGGCGGTGCTGGACAACGCCACCCTGGCCGCTATTGAAGTCACCCCCGCTATTGACGACCGCACACTAACTTTCCTGCTGATGAGCTTGGTGGTATCGGGCGGGATGCTGATCCCGGGCAATATCCCCAATATTATTTGTGCCTCTAAACTGGGCATTAAGAGTAAAGAGTGGGTGAAAGCCGCGTTTGGGTTAGGCCTGGTGTTAATGATTGCCTACTTCTTTATCTTAACGGCGGTATTATAATAACGGCGGACGCGAACTTCCATCTCTCGCATACAACCTAAAACGCAACGTTTTAGGTTGTGTTGCTTTTCAGCGATACAATTTTCCAAAATCTGCCTATTTTGGCGTGACTGCCCGCTCGCAGTACCTATCAGTACAGCATTCGGGGCACTTACCCACCAAACTAGGCTAGATTTTGAAAAATCATCTTATCTTCTATTTTACCCGGTGCTTGTTTACTCAACTTACGGCCTTACAAATTTCAAACTAGTATATCCAACGAATATAGGAACTTGTCTTTTTATCATAAGTACTGCTTTGCGTGTCAATTTTACATACTTTATTTTCTATAGAATTAACATCCGTATTCCAGGCAATACACCATGTCTGTTTGGGATATGATCCTGCATGTTCAAAACGAACTTGATATGCCATTTTATTATTAGAACATTGAACGCTATTAACCCCAACGTAGCAGTTACCCCAATCAAAAGTTCGGGTGGTCTTGCTACCCTCCTCTAGGGTATCTTCCAGTCCTGCAGGGGTATCTACATCTAATTTATCAAAAAACTCTGTATATGTCCCGTTTGCTAAATAATATAGTTCTTCAGCATTAGCAAGTGCTTTGGTCATTTCTTTTAAGGTTGCAAAACGGCTTTTGGCTACGGCCATTTGATACTGCGGCACGGCTACGGCTGCTAAAATGCCGATAATAAGTACCACTACCAAAAGCTCAATTAACGTAAAGCCCTTAGAGAAACAACTTTGCGTGAAGCCCCGCCGGGTATTTTGGTTGTACATCATAAACTACCTCCAGTCTTATTTTTATCACTTCAAATTCAGCCGACAAAAAAGACGGCGACTTTGTTAAAAGCAATTTGCGGTAACCCTTAACAAATAATCGCCGTCTACCCACTTCAATAAGAAATGGGTAAGACCGGACGATTACTTGTTGACCGCAAATTTGCGCGGGGAAAATACTTTCCCTTTGCTCGGTGTGGGCTTCCCCCACACTTCAACAAATAATCTTTTTCAAATTGTAAGTACTACTTTGCTTTATTATAACATATTTCTAAAATGACTACGCCCAAAAACGGGCGGTTTTTTTATATAATAACCCTATATCATCTTACAGGGAGAATTTATGAAAATCCATTCGTTTAACGTGCAACCTAACTTGCCGGACAATATCAAATTTTTAGAAGAGCTTGCCAGCGATATGTGGTTTACGTGGAATGCCCACGCCATTGCGCTGTTTGTGCAAATTGACCCCCAACTGTGGACGGCCGCCAAACGCAACCCCAAATGGTTTTTGGGCTGTGTGCCGCAAGAACGCTTTGAAGAGCTCAGCAAAGACCAAAATTTTGTAAACCTCTTAAACCAAGTAAAAGACAGCTATTACGCCTATAAAAGCGAACAACACACGTGGTATAACGATAATCACAAAGAAAACGGCAACCTTTTAACCGCCTATTTTTCTATGGAGTACGGTATCGGCGAAGGGTTGCCGATTTATTCGGGCGGCCTGGGTATGTTAGCCGGGGACCATATCAAATCCGCCAGCGACCTGGGCATGCCGATTATCGGCGTCGGTCTTTTTTACAAACAAGGTTACGTGCGCCAAGTGATTAACCGCGAAGGCTGGCAAAACGAAGAATACCCCGATAACGACTGGGCCCACATGCCCGTAGAACGTGTGCAAAAAGACGGCAAAGATATTATTGTGGATATCCCCTTAGGTGGCGAAACCGTTAAAGCCAGCGTGTGGCGCGTACCCGTGGGGCGCACCTCGCTTTATTTATTAGATACCAACTTGCAGGAAAATACCCCCGCCCAACGCGCCATTACCGAAAAACTCTACGGCGGCGACCGCGAAAACCGCATCCGCCAAGAAGTAGTGCTGGGCATTGGCGGTGTGAAAGCGTTAACCGCTATGGGCATTTTCCCTACCGTCTATCACATTAACGAAGGCCACAGCGCGTTCCTGCTCTTCCAGCGTATTATTGACATGATGAAAAACGAAAAGCTGACCTTTGAACAAGCGCGCGAAAAAGTGTGGACCACTTCCGTCTTTACCACCCATACGCCCGTGATTGCCGGTAACGAACATTTTGACCCCGCCCTCGTACGCAAATATATGGACTATTACGCCAACGAAATGGGTATCGGCTGGGACCGGTTCTTAGAAATCGGCAAAGAAACGCCGCAATCGCCCATGTACTGCATGACGGTGGTGGCTTTGCGCTTATCGGCATTTTGCAACGGGGTTGCCAAACTGCACGGCGAAGTCAGCCGCGACATGTGGCACAACCTTTGGCCCGGGCTACCCAAAATTGAAGTGCCCATTACCAGCATTACTAACGGCATTCACAGCGCGTCGTGGATTTCGCACGAACTCAATGATTTGTACCGCAAGTACCTTTATAACAACGATCAGTTGGGCTATATTGACCCGTCTGAGCCGGAACCGTGGAACAAAATGTCCAATATCCCCGACAGCGAACTGTGGGGCGTGCATACCACGCGTAAAAACAAACTTATTAACATGGTCCGCACCCGCTTGCAACGCCAACTGGCCCGCCAAGGCATGGACGTAATGAGCGTGAAAAAAGCCGCCCAAGTATTACGGCCCGACGTGCTAACCATCGGCTTTGCGCGCCGCTTTGCTACGTACAAACGCGCTACCCTGCTGTTTAAAGATTTAAACCGCTTGGATAAAATTATCAACAACCCTACCCGCCCGGTGCAATTTGTTTTTGCCGGTAAAGCGCACCCGGCCGATACGGCAGGCAAAGAATTTATTAAACTCATTGTCGGCCTCACGAACGACCCGCGCTTTAAAGGCAAAATCGTGTTTGTAGAGGACTACAACATGAACGTCGCCCGCTACATGGTGCAAGGCGTGGACGTGTGGCTCAATAACCCCATCCGCCCGATGGAAGCCAGCGGCACCAGCGGCATGAAAGCCGCGTTAAACGGCGCTTTGGCCCTGTCTATTTTGGACGGTTGGTGGGACGAAGTGGGCCCGTGTGATTTTGGTTGGTCTATCGGCGGGAACGAAACGTATAAGAGTGACGCCGAGCGCGACGCCGTGGAGGCCGAATCTCTCTATAGCTTAATTGAGCAAGATATCGCACCCACGTATTACGCCAAGAGCGACAAAGAAACTTTTTCTGCCCCGTGGGTGGCACTGATGAAAGAATCGGTCAAACACATTGCACCGGTTTTCAATACCAACCGCATGGTCAAAGAGTATTACGAAAAATTCTATGTACCCGCCAACAACTACGGCTTAGGGCTTAACGAGCCCGGCAAAGTGCAAGCCGTGGCCGATTGGCGCAAACAAATTGCCGATAACTGGTACCGCGTAAGCATTAAAGATATGACCACCGCCCCCGAAGAAGCTATTTTAATGGGCGATAAAGTACACTTTAAAGCGCAAGTTTCTTTGGGCAACTTGAAACCCGAAGAAGTGCAAGTGGAAGTATTTTTGGGTCAGCGCGGCAACATTGGCGGCCTGGTAAAAACCGCCGTGGTGCCCATGGAATGCAAAGGCAAAGACGGGGAAACGTATATGTATGAGGCGCAAGTGGCCCCGCTTAACAGTGGGCGGCAAGATTATGCGCTGCGCGTGTTGCCAAAAAATGACGCGTTGCCCAGTATACTCACGCCGCTATTTATCCGCTGGGAAGAATAAATCTACCGGGCCGAAAAAATAAAAATTTTTCGGCCCGTTTCTTATGCTTAACATTGTCTTAATAAACCCTGAAATTCCTTTCAATACCGGTAATATTGGTAGGTCCTGCGTCGCCACCGGCACCCGCCTGCACCTGGTCGGCAAACTGGGCTTTAAAATTGCCTCTAAGGAAATCCGCCGCAGTGGCCTAGACTATTGGCCCAACCTGGACTACCGCCGCTACGAAACCTGGGAAGATTTTTTGGCCCACGAACAACCCGCGCGCGAAAAACTGTTTTTCCTCTCCACCAAAGGCAAAACTGCGTATTGGGACGTTAAAATCCCCGCCGATGCGTTTTTATGTTTTGGCGCTGAGGGCTTCGGCCTGCCCAAGGAATTTTACGAAATCTACAAAGATCGCCTGTTTACGATCCCCATGACGGGCCCCGTGCGCTCTTTAAATCTTTCCAGCTCGGCCGCCATTGTACTGTTTGAAACTTTGCGGCAAAATAAATAAGTTTGGGTATTTCGCTTATTCTATTTAAAAATCTACCAGTTTGTACATGGCGCAAAGCGCATTTGTAGTGCCGCTACACGTCGTTGGATTACCCCTCTTTAATTCCCCTCCCATACTCTCACAAATAGCTTGCCCGCGCTTCTTTTGGCCTACATACGTAACACAATAGATGTTTCCCCGATAAGCGAGTAGGGTTTCTTGAGTAAGATGTTTGTGATACAACGTAAAAGAGGCTACTCGGTCATCCCCGTCATAATAAATAGAAGAAGTATAAGAAGGCTCAATACCAAATACAGCATTTTGCACACGCAAGCGGCTTTCATAAGGCTCTCCTTCAATTTCTATATCCAATTCATCAAAGCCAGTTGCATAGCGCCCATTAGTTAAATAAAAAGCCTCCTGGGCGTTTTCAATACTGCGCGCCGTGGAAATCATTTGAGAATAACGGCTTTTATCTACGGCTTTGCGGTATTGCGGCAATGCCACCGCCGCCAAAATGCCTATAATTAACACTACCACCAGCAACTCTATAAGCGTAAACGCTTTTTGATTACTTAACATAACACCTCCGTAAGATTCGTCGTACGGTAGTATGATAACAAAAAAAAAAAACAAGTCAAGGCCCAGGGGCTGGGCGCCCAATGCCCGCGGGCACAGAAAACCCAAAACCTCAGCCCCCACCCGCGAGGAGCACAGCTAATCCGCAAGAGACCCATTAGAAAAAACAGCAAAAAATAGGGCTCAAACAAATAATTTGTTTGAGCCCCTTTCTTAATAAAAGTTTAATTTGGTTTACACAATTTTATTTTGTTCTGCTTTCGCTTTTTCCAGCTCTTTATCCACGCGCGCGGCCAAGCGGCGCAGTACGCTTTGCGTATTTTTCTTCCACTCTTTAAGCTCGCGCAACTGCGTTTGCAAATCTTTTAGTTCCAAGTTGCTTTGTTCCAAGTTTCGCAGCCGGTTTTTAAGCGTGGCATTCTCGCCCGCCAGTTCTTTTTGGCGGGCAAGTGTTTGCGTGATTAAAAGCTCCAGCTGTTTTAGTTTCTCTTGCATTAGCGCAGTTCTGCCCCTACTTGGGTTTTAAGCTGTTCTACAATGCGCGCAAAAGCGGCGTCAATTTCTTTGTCTTTAAGCGTGCCGTCTTTTTTGCTAAACGCCAAGCTAAATGTTACACTCTTTTTACCTTGCGGCAAGTGTTCGCCCTGGTACACGTCAATTAAGTGATACGCAAGCTCCACGTCCAGCGGCGTTTTATCCAGCGCGCTGGTAATTTGCGCGTATGTTACGCTTGCGTCCAGCACTACGGACAAATCACGCAAGGACGGCGGGAACACCGCCACGTCGGCCGCGGGTTTAAAGTCGCGCGCGGAGTAATTCTTTTCAATTTGTTTGGTGGCAAACTCAAAGGCCCACACTTCGCTTGTTTTCACACCCAAGGCCTTCAAGGTAAGCGGGTGAAGTTTACCAAACACGCCAATCACTTTACCGCCTTGTAAAATATCCATGCTGATTTTGGGATGCATGTAAACCGGCGCGGTTTTAGACGGCGCAAACGTCACGTCCGCTTTATTAAGCACGGTTTGCAACAGCCCTTTAAGCCAGTAAAAATCTACCGGACGGCTGGGCAACCCAAAAAATTTATTTTCTTCAATATTCCCGGTCAGCACGCCGGCCACCGTGTAATTTTCCACGGGGAAGCCTTTGATGTTTTGGAAGGTTTTACTGGTTTCAAACAGCTTTAAGTCGCTACTTCCAAAGCGCAAGTTGCTTTCCACATTTTTGATAAGCGAGGGAAGCAACGTCGGGCGCAGATAATCCCACCCTTGCGCCAAGGCGTTTTTCACACGGATGCAAAACTTTTCGTCCGCGCCGAAAAGTTTTAATTCTTTCTCGCCGATAAAATCAATATTTTTGCACTCGCAAAACCCGGCGCCGATAAGTGCATGGGCATAAATTTTACCCAGGTCAATGCCTTTGGGATTATCGGCAAACGCCACATGTGCGCGCGTGGCCGATACGGGGATATTATCATACCCCGCAAAGCGCGCGGCCTCTTCGGCCAGATCCCACTTGTGGTTGAGATCGCGCCGGTGCGTGGGTGCGGTAAATTTCCACACCGCGCCGCTTGCGTCAAACTGGGCGGCCAGGCGGCTAAAAATATCCTTGAGTTTATCCTCCGCAATGTTAGCGCCCAAAATGGCGTTAATTTCGGCCGGGGTAAACTCCACCGTTTTATTTTCAAATTTTTGCGGATACACGTCGTTAATTTCGCTCGCTGTGCCGCCGCAGATTTGCACAAACAAATCACTTGCGCGGCGCATGGCCAAAAGTGCACCTTCAATATCCGTACCGCGTTCAAAGCGTTGCGAAGAATCGGACGAAATAGCAAACTTTTTAACGGTTTTGTTAATAGTAGGCGGGTTGAAATACGCGGCCTCAATAAAAATATCTTGCGTATCATCTTGAATGCCGCTGTTAGCGCCGCCCATAATGCCGGCCAGCGCAGTGGCTTTTTTCTCGTCGGCAATCAGTAAACAGTTTTCACTTAGCGTTAGTTCGCGCCTGCCGAGCACTGTAAATTTTTCGCCCGGGTTGGCGTTGCGCACGATAACTTTTCCCCCCTCTACTTCGCGCAAATCAAACGCGTGTAAGGGGTTGCCAAGTTCAAACATCACATAGTTGGTAATATCCACTAAAGCGTTTTTGGGGTTGAGGCCCATAGCCGCCAGCCGCTCTTTCATCCATTCGGGAGACTCGGCATTTTTTACACCGCGGATAATGCGCCCGATGTAGCGCCCACATCCTTCGGCGTTTTGAATTTCCACAGGTAGCGCGGGGCCTTCGCCTTTCATATCTTTAATCTCGGGCAATTTGACGGGTTTATTTAACAGCACGCCCAATTCGCGCGCGACCCCCAAGTGCGAAAGCAAATCCGGGCGGTTTGACGTAATTTCCAACTCAAAAACTGTGTCCGGCTTGCCGTAGAGCGTGGAAACGTCGGTACCCAATGGCAAATTTTCGTCTAAAACTAAAATGCCGTGTGCCCGCGTATGCGTTAAGCCGAGCTCGTCGGATGAACAAATCATCCCTTCGGACTCTACCCCGCGGATCACGGCAGGTTTCATCACATTTTTCCCCAGCCGTGCGCCCACTAAGGCCAAAGGCACCTTTTGCCCGACGGCCACATTCGGCGCGCCACAGACCACGCGCTGGCTTACGCCATTGCCGCGGTCCAAAGTGACCAAATGCAAATGGTCGGAGTTTGGGTGGTCCTCAATTTTGGTAATTTGGGCCACATACACGCCCTCAAAGTCGGCGCCTGTGGTTTCCACGGAGGCTACTTCAATTCCCAAATCGGTCAGTTTTCTAGCCAGTTCTTCGGGCGCTAAATCTACGTCGATAAAATCTTTTAACCAAGAATATAGAATTTTCATAACCGGCTCCTAAAATTGTTTAAGTAAGCGCACGTCGTTTTCATAAAACGCGCGAATATCTTTGATGTTTAGCATCATCATAGCCAAGCGTTCCACGCCCATGCCAAACGCATAGCCGCTAAACTCATTGGGGTCAATGCCGCAGTTTTTAAGCACGTTGGGGTGAACGACCCCGGCGCCGAGCATTTCAATCCAACCGTTTTGTTTGCATACGTTGCACCCTTTGCCTTGGCAGAACACACATTTAACATCTACCTCTACACTGGGCTCCGTAAACGGGAAGAACGACGGGCGGAAGCGGATTTCGGCCTTATCGCCAAACAGCCCTTTCATAAATGCGGTTAAATCACTTTTAAGGTCAGCCAGGGAAACATTTTTATCCACATACAAGCCCTCAATTTGGTGGAACACCGGGCTGTGGGTAGCGTCTAAACTGTCGTTACGGAACACACGCCCCGGCGCCATGATGCGCAGCGGCGGTTTGTGTTTTTCCATATACCGGCTTTGCACGTTGGAGGTGTGCGACCGCAAAACGAGCGGTGCTTTTGTGTCTACAAAAAACGTATCTTGCGCGTCGCGCGCCGGGTGATGTAAGGGTACGTTTAATAAATCAAAATTGTGTTTTTCGTCTTCCACCCACGGCCCCTCGGCCCATTCAAAACCTAAATGCGCCAAAATGGTCGTCATGCGGTCTTGCGCTACGGAAAGCGGGTGCTTGTGCCCGCAGGCCACGGGGTAGCCGGGAAGTGTAAGGTCAATATTGGTTTTATTAAGTTCGTCGTTGATTTCTTTGGCGGCAAAAAATTGGGCTTTTTCGTCTAGCACGGCGGTCAGCTCGGCTTTTAAGGCGTTGCCCATAGGGCCGGCTTGTTTTTTATCTTCAATAGAAAAATCTTTAAGGCCTTTTAACAGGTCGGTGAGCGCCCCTTTACGGCCCAGGGCGGCTACGCGCAGTTCTTCCACCTCGGCGGCAGATTGTGCGGCGTTAATTTTGGTTTTGTATTCTTGCGCGATGGTTTCACACGCGGTTTTGAATTCTAAAATGGTCATAATATTATTATAGTATTTTTAGAACGCGCGTATAAGAAAAATAAACGACGGACATAAAGTTCCGTATTTCTTAGCGATACAATTTTCCAAATTCGGCTTAGTTTGTGGTGACTTGGCTCTCACGTACTTGCCGCGCTACGCGCGGTCCGGCAGACGTACGCCACGAGCCAACTTTTCCCCACAAACTAAGCACGAATTTGAAAAATCATCTTATCCTCTATTTTACCCGGTGATGAAATTCCGCACGCGCGTGCACGCGTGCGGAAAAATTTGAAACATTTTACTTTTCTACTAAAAACCAATAATTATAATTTTTTATAGAATTTTATTTTGCCTAAAATAGGGGAAGATGCATAGGAAGTGGTAGTGTCATATCCTAAAAAGCGGCACATATCTAACGCTTTCCCGTCAAAATCTGCAAAGCAAACAATATCACCCACTTTAATCGAATATTTGGGCTTATCTTCAAAATAAATTTGCAATCCATAAAGTCCTTCTTTGTAAGATTTCCAAGCCGATAAACATTCTCCGTCATTGCATTTATGCCATGTATAATTTTTCCCCGTAAAATCAACAGTATCGGCTCCGCCGTCATCAAACGGGAGTTCCATGTCTAATTCTTTCAAATCCATTGCAAACGCACCATGCGATAAATAATACGCCATTTGTGCCGGATATATCGCTGACAACAAAGAATATACTTCCGTTGCGCGCGCTTTTTCTACCGCTTTTTGATACTGCGGCACGGCAACTGCCGCCAAAATACCAATAATCAGTACTACTACCAAAAGTTCTATCAGTGTAAAACCTTTGGGAAAACAACTTTGCGTAAAACCCCGCCGGGTATTTCTATTGTTCATTTTCATACTCCTTACGTTTCTTTTCAATTCAAGCTGTTTTGGAGTATAAAAATATACGGCTATTGTCGCCAAGTCTCTTCGAAGTCTTAACGCAAACAGCCGTGGCCCCCTATTTTTTCAAATAGGAAACACTCGGCACACGCCGGCCGTCGCCATTGTGTGCCTGTTATCGGCTGTTTTTGGACTCGAAGAGAGCTTTTTCAAGCACTCCGTATTCTTCATACGGTTTCCAAAAACAGATCAAATTGTATTTACAGTATAGTAAAAAAGATAAAGAAAATAAAGTACAATAAAAGTATGCCTAAAGATATCGTCCAAGTAGAAATCAAGCGCATTCCCTTAGAGGTGGAAAACTCCGGCCTGGGCGGCATGGAGTTAACCGAACTGGCCGCCCAAGTGGAAGCCTATATGTTGCAAGTGCAAATGGACGGGGAAATCGACACCCTCAAACAAGCCTTGCACGCGGCCTTGCACTTTGCCAGCCAGGCGTATTTAAAAAGCCAAAACGAAGGCGGCAAACGCCAAGAAGAGCTTAACCGCGTGGACGAACTGATTTTAAAATTGAAAGCCGCCCAAACCAAATGACCGATCCGCACATGCCCCTAGCGGCGCGCCAGGCGCCCAAAACATTAGAAGATTTTGCCGGCCAGCCGCACTTGCTGGGCCCGGGCAAAATGCTGCGGCGTTTATTGGAAGCCGATATGCTTAAATCGGCCGTGTTTTTTGGCCCGCCCGGTTGCGGCAAAACGGCCACCGCGCGCTATATAGCCTCGCGCACGCAGGCCTACACGGTGGAGCTCAACGCTGCGGCCGCCGGCGTGGCGGACCTTAAAAAAGTGCTGGCCGAAGCCAAAGAGCGCGCCATTACCCCGTCTTTTGACGAACGCCGCACGCTTGTCATTTTGGACGAAATCCACCACTTTAACAAAACCCAGCAGGATGTTTTACTACCGTCCGTAGAGCGCGGGGAAATTATTTTAATCGGCATCACGACGGAAAACCCGTATTTTTATATTAACAACGCGCTTCTCTCGCGCTTTTCTGTTTTTGAATTTAAGCCCTTAGGGGACAAAGATTTACTTAAAATTCTCACCCGCGCCGCCGAGGCCGAAAACGCCAAAATTGACGCTGACGCGGCCGACTTTTTCATCACACAAGCCAATGGCGACAGTCGCAAAATGCTAAACGCGGCCGAACTGGCGTTTGTGACCACCGCGCCCGATAAAAAAGGCCAAAAACACATTACGCTCAAAATTGCCGAGGAGTGCATCCAAAAGCGCCACTTGCGCTATGACAAAAAAGGCGACGACCATTACGACATCATTTCCGCTTTTATTAAATCTATGCGCGGCAGTGACCCGGATGCCGCCGTCTATTGGCTGGCCCGCATGCTGGAAAGCGGCGAGGACCCGCGCTTTATCGCGCGCCGCATCTTAATTTGCGCGTGCGAAGACGTCGGCCTCGCGGAGCCTTACGCTATTATGATTGCCCAGGCCGCCTTTGCCGCGGCTGAGGAACTGGGCATGCCCGAGGTCCGCATCCCGCTTGCACACGCGGCTATTTACGTGGCGTGTTGCCCCAAAAGCAACTCGGCTTACCTGGCCGTGGATAAGGCGCTTGCCGAAGTGCGCGAAGGCCGCTACCGCCCCGTGCCCGACCACTTGCGCTCCGGCGGCAAAAACCGCGGTTACAAGTATGCACACGATTTCAAAAATCACTACGTCAAACAGCTTTACATGCCCGACCCCGTCAAATTCTTTGAGCCTGGTACCCTCGGGCGTGAAGCCGCCCTCATTCAAAAGCTCAAAGAACTCAAAGGAGAATAAATGGAGCCCGAAGCCCCGTTTAGAGGTCAAGTTTTTACCGTTACCGCCCTTACGTTGGCCGTCAAACAAATGATGGGCGGCGTATTTCGCGACATTTTTGTAGAGGGCGAAGTCAGTAGTTTAAGCGAATCCGCCACCGGCCACCTCTATTTTAACTTAAAAGACCGCGAGGCCCTCTTGTCCGCCGTTATGTTCAAGTGGGATGCGCGTAAATACTCGCTGGCACTGCAAGACGGCGTACAAGTGCGCGTGTGGGGCAGTTTGGACGTGTATGCCAAGTCCGGCCGGTACCAAATCGTCGTCAAAAAAGTAGAAGCGCTTTCCAAAGGCAACCTGTATTTAGAATTTGAAAAACTCAAACAAAAATTAGAAAAAGAAGGCCTTTTTGCGCCGGAACATAAAAAACCGATTCCCGCTTACCCCCAACGCATTGGCGTAGTAACTTCCCCTACCGGCGCGGCAGTGCGCGATATTTTGTCCGTCTTAAAACGCCGCAACCCGCACCTGGAAGTGTTTATTGCCCCCGTCTTAGTACAAGGCGACGAAGCCGCCCCGCAAATTGCAAAGGCCATTGAAGACTTAAATAACTTTACCCCCGCGCTGGACGTGCTCCTCGTCGGCCGCGGCGGCGGGAGCCTGGAAGATTTGTGGGCGTTTAACGAAGAAGTGGTCGCCCGCGCTATTTTTCAGAGCAACATTCCGGTCATTTCCTGTGTCGGGCACGAGGTGGACTTTACCATTGCCGACTTCGTGGCCGACTTGCGCGCTCCCACGCCCTCGGCCGCGGCCGAACTGGTGGTGCAAAATTCGCAAAACACCGCGGCACAAATTGCCAATTTGCAAAAGCGTATGCTACAAGCCGTGTCACTTTTTTACGAACGCTTTAAACGCCGTTTTGATTTGGCCGTAAATTCGCGCGTTTTAAAAAACCCGGAAACACTCACGCAGGATAAAGAACAAGAGTTAGACGAACTTACCCAGCGTTTGCAAACCGCCTGGACGGAAAAACTAACCCATTTTATCCACCGCTTAGACGTTGCTCACCAAAAATTAAGCGCGCTTGGCCCACAAGCCGTGCTCAAGCGCGGCTACAGCATTACGCGCAAAGCCGACGGCACGGTCATCAGCCGCACCGCGCAAACAAAGCCCGGCGAAACGATTTACGTACAAGTACAAGACGGTATGATTCATACGGAGGTCAAATAACATGCCCAAATTAACCTTTGAAAAACAACTGGCGCGTTTGGAAGAAATTGTAGAAAAACTGGAAGAAGAACAGACCGATTTAGACGCGTCCGTCAAACTATTTGAAGAAGGCATGGCGCTTTCCAAAGATTTGGCGCAAAAGCTGGAAACGGTCAAATTCAAAGTCAGCGAACTTAAAAAGAAAGGGGCTGAACTCGTAGCCACTCCCTTTGACACAGAACTTGCCGAGGAAGAAGATGGCGAAGAATAAACTCCGGCTGGACATGGCGCTTGTGGAACAAGGCTTTTTTAATAGCCGCACGCGCGCGCAAGCGTCCATTATGGCAGGTGAAGTGCTGGTTAATAACCAGGTGGAAACCCGCGCCGACCGCACCATTTTACCCGAGGACCAAATTTCTTTGAAAGAAAAATCGTGCCCCTATGTATCGCGCGGCGGCCTCAAACTGGCGCACGCACTCAAACACTGGAACATTGACCTTACAAACAAAACCTGTGTGGACATTGGCGTTGCTACCGGCGGTTTTAGCGATTGTATGATTCAAGCCGGGGCTAAAACCGTATATGGTGTGGACGTGGGTAAAGGGCAACTGGCGGACGAAATGCGCCGCTACCCAAATTTTATTTTCAAGCCCGAAACGAATGCCCGCTATATGACCGCCGATTTGTTTGAAGAAGCCCCGCAGTTTGCGGCGGTGGACGTGTCTTTCATTTCGCTTACCATGATTATGGAGCCCTTGTTTAAGGTAATGGCCCCGACAAGCGAAATTGTATTTTTAATTAAACCGCAATTTGAGTTAACCCCCAAACAAGTACCGCACGGCATTGTAAAAACCGATGAAAACCGCCAGCTGGCTATTACGCGCGTGCAAAACTTTTTTGAAGAAAATTTACGCGCCAAATATAACGGCGTTGCCGGGGAAGTAATTGAATCCCCCATAAAGGGCACCCACGGCAACACCGAATTTCTGTGGAAAGTTACCCTACATAAATAATCGTCTATTAACTTTTAATATACCCAATAAGCGTCCGCACAAGCAATTTTTTCTTGAACTTTTTCATGCCCAATATGT
Organism: Elusimicrobiaceae bacterium; assembly: GCA_045129775.1. GTDB lineage: Bacteria > Elusimicrobiota > Elusimicrobia > Elusimicrobiales > Elusimicrobiaceae > Avelusimicrobium. The sequence goes on along the minus strand of JBGUOO010000018.1, from coordinate 29,069 downwards.
TTACACACATAAGGTGCCCCTGTATTACAACAATATATTTTACCTCTAACGACGGTAGAATAGTGAGTATCTCGGTGAATTCCACTTGCTACTAAACTATATTTTTTTTCATTGTTACTATAAACCCAGCGCCCTTCTCCTAAAGTATTGATATCTAAAGAGAAATTCGGAATTTCAGCAAAGATTGTTATTTCCAATTGATTTAATTGGGTTGCATAACTACCATTTGCATAATAATAACTTTCTTGGGCTTGCATTAACGACTTAAGGTTACTAATGGCATGTACCGATCGGCTTTTCCATGCCGCTTTTTGATATTGCGGCACCGCTACCGCCGCTAAGATACCGATAATCAACACAACTACTAAAAGCTCAACGAGCGTAAAACCCGCTTTTGCACAAAAACGGCCTTTAAAACAATTCTTTTTCATAGCACATACTCCTCCATTTATACAGATTTATCTTTTTATATACCTCAAATTTACCAAAAAAAAAAAACAATGCAAGCTTTTTTTAAAAACCGACAAAAAACCCCGCCTAAATAAGGCGGGGCTACCTGATACACAATTTTTTAAAACCGGTAATTTAGTTTGAGCAGTACCGACAAATACCCGTAATTCTTATTGCCGCTGGCGGGGCGGCCGTCTAACAGTTTATCCGTGTCAAACGCAAAGCCGTGGTAACGCACTTCCAACCCAACCGACTGCCCGGCCCGGGACCAATCGGTTTCTAACCCCAACCCAGCAAAATATCCAAACGACAAACTATGCCCCACCATACTTTCACTACCGGTGTTGGTATAACACCGGCTACGTGCATACGTCATGCCGGCCCCCACAGGTATATACAGCCGCACCGTGTGATACGGGTTTACATTAAGGCGCAAGCGCAACAGACCGTTCCATAAGCTCATGGCTGTCCTATAATTTACCTCGGCTACCTTTTTAGCGGCATAGGTGGTATTCATTCCGCTTATTTCTAGCCCATACCCTATATAGGAGGTTGCAAAAGCCATGCCTTCTATTCCGTATTGTACGCCGTTGTCGCCCCAGGCTAGTTCTTCCTCAGGGTTTCCTACACGCACGCCCGATTTACCGTTCGGGCTTGCCATGCCCACAAAAGCCGAAAACAGCCGATCCCCTGTTGCAAAGCCGGGGGCCGCGTTATGCGCGGAATAATCACTTTGACCATAGCCGACTAACCCCGTGCTTAATAAAAAAAATAATATCAAAACTTTTTTCACAATTTTTTTACCAACTCTTTAAATACGTCGCCGCGGTGCTCAAAACTTTTAAACTGGTCAAAGCTCGCACACGCCGGGGATAACAGCGCCACTTCCCCCGCTTGGGCATGTTGGTGCGCGTACGCAACCGCTTTTTCCAGCGTTTCACACCGCACAATCGGGAACGCGCCGTGAAGCTCTTTCTCAATTTTATCCATGCACTCGCCGATAGACAGCACACACTTACAATGGTCTTTTAAATACGGCAGTAACACCTCGTACGAGGCGCCCTTGTCGCGCCCGCCTAAAATCAGCCACACGTTTTTGGCTTTTTCAAAACTTTTTAGGGCGGTAATGGTGGAGTCCAAATTGGTGGCCTTGGAGTCGTTAATATACTGCACACCTTGCACGGTGGCCACCGGCTCAATGCGGTGCGCCATGGCGCAAAATTCATCAAACGCGGCTTGCACATCCTCGGGCTTGGCCCCGGCGCACAAGGCCATTAAAGCGGCGGCCATGGCGTTTTCTATATTATGAATCCCGCGCAGCTTGGGTGGGCGCAAGTGATACCCTTCGCTAAAAATCAGCTCATCCCCGTCGTAAAAAACGTCGGTTTTCATCCAATGTTTGGGCTGGGCCGAGAAGGCCCAAATCTCGCTCTTAATATCTTCCACCAGCTGTGCACATACGCCGTCGGCCGCGTTGAGCACCGCCACATCCTGCGCGGTTTGGTCTTTAAATAACCGCGCCTTGGCGGCAATATAATTTTTCATGCCGCCATGGTGGTCTAAGTGGTCGGGCGTAATGTTAAGTAGCCCGGCAATATGCGGGTGAAAATACGTGCTGTCCTCCAGTTGGTAACTGGAAACTTCTATCACCAGCGTATCCTCTTTACTTACTTGCCCTACACAGGCCGAAATAGGCGTTCCTATATTGCCACATACTACAACTTTACTCTCAAAGTTCTCACGTAAAAACTTTTTTTGCAAAATTTTACCCAGTAGCGCCGTAGTAGTGGTTTTGCCGTTCGTGCCGCTAACGGCCAACACCTGCGCTCCTTTAGGTACAAACGAGAGGGCTACTTCCAGCTCGCTAAACACCGGGATGCCCAGTTCGCGCGCTTTAAACAGTACGGCACTACCGGGGAAAATACCCGGGCTTTTCACAATAAAATCGGCTAAAAATACCTGCTCCGTGTGGCCGCCGTTTTCCGTGGTAATGTGGGCGGACGGTACCGTCAACGAGGCCGAGCCTTCGTCGCTAATAAGCACCTCGCACCCGTGCGCGGCCAGCAGTTGCGCTACGGCCTGCCCGCTTTTGCCGCCGCCTAACACGGTGGCTTTTTTACCCGGAAAATCAGCCAAATTAAACATGTTTTCCCCCTTCTAAAAATGCGCGTACGGTTTCTTGGTCTGAGAAGTGCCGCTTCTCGGTACCGATTAGCTGGTAATCTTCGTGCCCTTTGCCGGCAATAATCACAATATCGTCTTTTTTGGCTTCGCTAAGTGCGCGGCAAATGGCGGCCTTGCGGTCCGGCTCAATCACATAATTTTGACAACCTTGCATGCCGGTTAAAATGTCGTTAAAAATTTGTTGTGGGTCCTCGCAACGCGGGTTATCGTTGGTTAAAAACACCCGGTCCGCCTGTTCACACGCCGTGCGGCCCATGAGCGGGCGCTTGGTGCGGTCGCGCTGGCCGCCACACCCAAAAACGAGCAAGATGCGCCCCTTTTTAAACGGGCGCACCGTGTCAAACGCACGTTGCAAAGATTCATTGGTATAAGCAAAATCTACATACGTAAAAAAGTTTTGCCCCTCGTCAATGCGCTCCATACGCCCCGGCACGCCGGGCAAAGCGGCCAGCCCGCGCGCAATTATTTCTAGCGAAATCCCGTTCGCCTGCGCCGCGGCACACGCGGCCAAAGCGTTATAGACGTTATGCTTGCCAAGCAAACTAATTTGCATGGGCACGCCGTTTACAGTAAACGCTGTATGCGTTAAAAATTCTTGGATATTTGCCGCCTTAAAATCAGCCGCACTGTTTATCCCAAACGTCACTATTTTCACGCGGTCCTTAAACTGCGTAATCAGCCGTTGGCCGTAGGGGTCGTCGGCGTTGATGACAGCCACGCGGCCCGGCTTAGGGTTGTGCGGGTCGGCCAAGTTTTCAAACAGTTTTACTTTGGCGGCAAAATAGTTTTCAAAGGTGTGGTGAAAGTCCAAATGGTCGCGCTGTAAGTTGGTAAAAATAGCGGTGTTATACCAAATATTACGCACGCGTTGCAGTTCTAACGCGTGGGAAGAAACTTCCATCACTACGTCGGTACAATTTTCCGCTTTCATCCGCGCGAGCAGTTTAAACAGCGTCAGCGCGGCAGGGGTGGTATTGGGCGCTTTACAAATTTCCACGCCGCCCGCGCGATAGTTTACCGTGCCAAAAACGCCCGTTTTCCGCCCGGCGGCCTGTAAAATACTTTCCAATAAATACGCAATAGAGGTTTTGCCTTTGGTGCCCGTAATGCCCCACATATGCAATTGATCCGACGGCCGCCCGTAAAATTCGTACGCGGCATCGGCCATGTCTTTATCAATATCTTGGGAGTGAAAAAACGGAACTCCCCAATCTTGCGCGGCAGGCTGTGCCGAAACAATCAGCACGGCCCCTCGTTTTACCGCATCGGGGATAAACAAATTACCGTCTACGTTGGCGCCTTTGAGCGCAAAAAATACCGTTCCCGCCTGCACATCTTGCGAACGGAATGTAAGCCCGGTAACTTTCAAATTTTTCTGTGCACTGTACGCCAACACTTCACTTTTAAACATAGCCATATAGTAGCAAATTACCCCGCCGTAAAAAAGCGGAAAAAGGGCCTATCTTATTTTTGGGTAAGGGCGGCAATTTCGGCGGCAAACTGCGCCAAATGCTGGCGGATTTGCGGCTGTTTGGTTTCCAAAAGCGGCAGGAGTGTATTACGCACCCAGTTGCGGCGGTAGGCGTCGTCAAAATTCGTTTGGTCCGTCACGTGCAAAAGTTTATTTTGCTTGAGGTATTCTTCCACGTGTGCGCGTGTCACGCACAAAAGGGGGCGCACAATTTCCACTGTTGCGTTTAGCGGGCGGCGTAGTGGAATACCCGCCAACCCTTGCGGTTTAATACCGCGCAGTAAATTGAGCAAAAATGTTTCGGCCTGGTCATCTAAATGGTGCCCCAGCGCCAGCTTGGTGGCGCCCCATTTTTTGGCCACTTGCATGTAGGCCTGGTAGCGGGCTTTGCGGGCACCATGTTCGGGGCTTAAATCGTATTTTTGGGCAACGGCGCGCGCGTTCACTTTTTTAATAAACAAAGGGATATCCAACTCTGCACAAAGTGTTTTACAAAATTTTTCATCGGCGTTAGCGGCACGGCCGCGTAAGCCGTGGTTAACGTGTACCGCGGCCAACGCAAAATGTTTTTCTTTAGCCAGGTATTGCAAAAAATGCAGTAAACAAACCGAGTCCGCCCCGCCGGAAAGCCCTACCAACACCACATCTTTGCGGGTAATGAGTTTAGACGCAAACGCGCGCATTTTAGGAAGAACAGATGCGTTAAAGTTTTTTTTGGGCATATAAAAAAGTATAATAAATTAAGAGGTATTTTGATATGCAAAAAAGAATTTTAATTGTAGAAGATGAAGCCAGCATTGTAGAATTGCTAACCATGGTACTCTCGCGCGAGGGGTATGAATTGGCCTCATGCCAAACCGGGCGCGACGCCATTAACATGATGAAAGAATTTCACCCGCACTTGGTGCTTTTAGACGTAATGCTACCGGGTTTAGACGGCGCGAGCATTGTAAAAATTATGTCCGAAGATGAAAACCTGATTAACATTCCGGTCATTATTACGTCGGCACTGGTGGAATCGCAACGGATGTTCCAAATGTATCCGCAAGTAAAAGCGTTCTGTTCTAAACCGTTTGTGTTAACGGACTTAGTGGCCAAAGTCAAAAAGTTCATTGGCGACGAAGAAATGTAAAAAATTCCATAATCTAAAAATTAACCGCCCGGCTAATTTAATGCCGGGCGGTTTGTTGTATTTCCAAATAATCACGGTTTCCACGTAAAATAACAGTAATGGGCGTCCAATTTATCTGCTTCACACCCTAAATATTTACATACACGTTTCCCTTTGTCAGTTCCTTGAGGATAACATATTTGCGTTGTTGCCGGAAATGCAAGATACAAATAGTACTGACGTCTGCGATCATGCCCATTTACATGTACATAAGTACCTTCATCAACTAGCGTATATCTTTGCCCATCCGCAGCATATAATTCTTTTTTATTGGCAGAAATGCTAGTTGCCGTGGGGATTACATCCAATTCTTCCCAATTAAGCGTATAAGTACCATTTTGCAAACGATATATATTTTCCATTTTTTTAACCGCATGCATATTTGCTAACATCATTTTGGCTTCGTTCAATTCCACGGTTTTGCGATATTGCGGCACGGCCACCGCCGCCAAAATACCGATAATTAAGACAACTACTAACAATTCAATTAGCGTAAACCCTTTTTTGTTACTTAACATAATACCTCCAAAATCTTCGTCGTACGGTAGCATCATAACAAAAAAAAAAAACAAGTCAAGGGTTTTTTATTTTACGACTACAAAAAGCAATAAAAAGCCCACCCTTTACAGGGTGGGCAAAACAAAACGTCGCGAGGTGTCTTTTTTTATAAAAACGCGTACTCTTTCCAAAAGTTGTTTAAAACTTCGTCTAAAAACAACTCTTTGCTTGTTTCACTGCCCAAAATAGATTTTAGGCTAATACACGTCGTGCGCAAGCCTACGGGCAAGCGGTTATTTAAATAAATCCCCGCACCTAAGAGCCACGCGCCCGTTTCGGCTTGTTCGGCCAAAATCCCCGCGCATTTTTTCCACGCGCGCGCCGATTTATCGTAACACAAAATTTCGCCGGATTTGGAAAGTTTTGTGCGGATGCCGAGCACATCATAAATCACATCACTAATGGCGTTAGACATAGCCAGCGTAAGTTTTTGCGAAGAAATTTTGGTTTGCGGATCCAAAATGAGCGTAAAATACACGCCGCCCTCACCCGCGTAAAACGGTTTATTGCCCACCCCAAATGCTTGTGTTTGATGGCAAGCCAAAATTAATGTGCCGTCGGTTTCCGTGGCGGCCAAACTACGCGCCAAACCCTGCGTGCTGGCAGTTTCCTCCAGCCCGATTACTTTTTTAACTGTTTTTAAGGTAAATGTTTTTTCCATACTGTATATTGTACTAATTTTATACCCCCTCACTGCGGTGCTGACGCACTCGCCCTCTCCTGCCAGGGGAGAGGAAAACGACCTTATTTTAATTTCATTTGTTTGAGCTCAAACAAACGGTCGCGCAATTCGGCGGCCAGTTCAAAGTTCAGCGCGTCGGCGGCGGCGCGCATTTGCTGTTCTAAATCTTTTTCCAAGTGTTTAATGTTTTTGGCCGTCGGCTCGGGCAAACTTTCGCTCAAAATACCAAAGGCGCTCGTTTGCGTTTGGCGTTCAAATTCTTGCAAATCGGCCTCCGTTTTTTGAATGGTTTTAGGCGTAATGTGGTGCTCTTTATTATACGCTTCCTGGATTTCGCGCCGGCGGTTCATTTCGTTAAGCGCGTATTTAATGGAATCGGTTTTGCGGTCCGCATACAAAATTACTTCGCCGCCCACATTGCGCGCGGCGCGGCCCGAAATTTGAATAAGCGTGGTCGTGTTGCGCAAAAAACCTTCGTTATCCGCGCCCAAAATGGCCACGAGGCCCACCTGCGGGATATCAATCCCCTCGCGCAGCAGGTTAATGCCGACGAGCACATCAAACTCGCCCTGTTTAAACTGGCGCAAAATTTCCACCCGCTCTAAGGAGTCAATATCGCTGTGCAAATAGCGCGCTTTAATCTTTTTTTGCTCAAAAAATTCACTCAAATCTTCGGCCGTTTTTTTGGTAAGCGCCAACACCAGCGTGCGTTCATTGCGCTTAGTATGCTCGGCAATTTTTGCTACTAAATGGTCAATTTGCCCCTCGGTCGGGTGCACAATTACTTTCGGGTCCACCAACCCCGTGGGGCGGATGACTTGCTCCACAATATGGTTGCCGCTGACGGTCAGTTCATACGGCCCCGGCGTGGCGGACACAAAAACGGTGGACGGCATGAGCTTTTCAAACTCGTCAAATTTTAAGGGGCGGTTATCTAACGCCGACGGCAAGCGAAAGCCAAAATCCACGAGCATTTGCTTGCGCGCGCGGTCCCCGTTGAACATGCCGCGCACTTGCGGGAGCGCCACGTGCGATTCGTCCACAAACAATAAAAAGTCATTAAACCGCCGGAAATAATCTAATAAACATTGCGGCCGCTCGCCTTCTTGGCGCCCGTCTATATAGCGCGAGTAGTTTTCAATCCCGCTGCAAAACCCGGCCTGGCGGAGCATTTCCATGTCGTACTCCGTGCGTTGTTTGAGGCGATAGGCTTCCATTTCTTTGCCTTGGGCAATCAAATCGGCGTGGCGTTTTTCCAAATCTTTTTCAATTTGCGTGAGCGCGTTTTGCGTGTCCTCATCCGTTGCCACAAAGTGCTTAGCAGGGTAAATCCACGCTTCGTTGAGTTCAGCCACCACGTTGCCTGTAATGGGGTGAATTTCGTAAATGTGCGCAATCGTTTTGCCCGCAATTTCCACGCGGAGTGCATTTTGAGAGTACGGCGTCATCACATCCGTAAACGGGCCGCGCATGCGGAACTTGCCGGCCGAAAATTCCAACTCGTCGCGCTGGTATTGGATTTTAATAAGGTGCCCGGAGAGTTGCCCGCGGGTCATTTCGGCACCTTTTTTGACGTAAATGCGCATTTCGTTAAAACTATCAGGCGAGCCGATGTTGTAAATGCATGACACGGACGCCACTACAATGACATCACGGCGCATGAGCAAAGACGTCGTGGCTTTGAGGCGCAATTTATCAATTTGCTCGTTGACGGCGGAGTCTTTTTCAATATACGTGTCCGTCTGTGGGATATAAGCCTCGGGCTGGTAATAATCGTAATACGAAATAAAATACTCCACGGCGTTATGCGGGAAAAATTGTTTAAACTCGCCATACAACTGCGCGGCCAACACTTTATTAGGCGACAAAATGAGCGTCGGGCGATTTAACTTTTGGATGACGTTGGCCATGGTAAACGTCTTGCCCGAGCCCGTAACCCCTAGTAATGTTTGGCGTTTATCGCCCGCCAATACGCCCTTTACAAGCGCGTCAATAGCCTTAGGCTGGTCCCCCGCCGGCGTAAAATTAGAAACAAGTTCAAACTGGTCCATATAGGTATATTTTACCTAAAATATAGGACCTTGCAACGACTATGCAAACCTACCAAGGCATTAACCAGTAGCCACCCTCTCCAAACCTCGTATCTAGCGTAATAGTAAATGGCTTACATTGTTCAGCCGTACCACGGCACCAAAAATTATTCTGGGTTTTTTCAAAATTAGGCATAGAAGCATCTACTGAAACGGCATAACAATCAGAATTGCCAATACAATGATACTCGTAAAACCCTTGAGGAAAGTCCAAATCTAATTCAGACAAATCGTTCGTATATTTCCCATTAGCTAAATAATAAACTCGTTGTGCTTGCACAAGTTTAGATAAATTAGCAATGGCCTCCGTCGCCCGTGCTTTTTTAACAGCCCGCTGATACTGCGGCACGGCCACCGCCGCCAATATGCCAATAATTAACACCACTACCAACAATTCAATGAGCGTAAACGCTCGTTTATTTGTTAACATAATACCTCCGTAAGCTTCGTCGTACGGTAGTATCATAACAAAAAAAAAAAACAAATCAAGGCTTTTTTCATTTACACCCAAAACAACCCGCAAAAAAGCAAAGACCCTTCCTAATTTTATATACTATGTGTAGTAACTATTTTTTCCGTACAGGAGCCCAAACCAATTATGGATTGGAGTATTGTAGTCAACTCGTTTATCGGTATTATTGCCATTTTAAACCCTATCGGCAACGTGCCGATTTTTTTGGAACACGTCGAGAACGAAACCCCTAAAGTACAGCGCGCCGTTGCTCTTTTAATGGCGTGTTCTATTTTTGGATTACTGCTTGTTTTCTTTTTATTTGGTAATCGCATTTTGACCATGTTTGGTATCACAATCCCTGCCTTCCGTTTGGCCGGGGCGGTCATCATTTTGCGCGTGGGGCTGCGCATGTTACAGGGGAAAAGCAAATTTGAAAACAGCGGCATCCAAACGGCCGCCTCGTCCGGCACTACCTTTGACCAGGCGCGTAACAGTTTAAGCCATATTTTAGTACCCGTGGCCATGCCGCTATTTATCGGCCCCGGCTCTATTACCACGGTTATTTTGTACGCCGAAAAAAGCACTACATTTTTAATGACTATGAGCATGGTGTTTGTGCTGTTTTTAAGTGCGTGCATTGTGGGCATGTGTTTAGTAAGTGCACGTTATATTTTTAGCAAAATCGGCCCCAACGGCACGCAGATTGTAATTCGCTTTATGGGTATGATTTTGTGCGCCATTGCCATGCAGTTTATGATTGACGGCGTAGCCCAGCTACTGCCGGGCACCCTAAATGCTGATTTCATCCACGTACATACGAATTAAAATATACTACTGGATACAAAAACACCCGCTTAAAGCGGGTGTTTTTATTAAATATGGACAGTACAGGATTTGAACCTGTGACCTTCCGCGTGTGAGGCGGACGCGCTACCGCTGCGCCAACTGTCCTAAAACTGTTATTATTAGACGTCTTGCTTTGCTTGCTTGGCGCGTCCGCTATGCGGACGAACTTAATTTAGCAAGCGTTGCGCCAACTGCCCTAAATCGTTACTTTTATATTATAGCTTATTCTCCTGACCAAAGCAAATAACCCTCTCTATAAACAAATCTTTTTTGCTATAATAAATTTACAATTTAATCTGTTTTTGGAAGCGTTTAAGAAACGCAGAACCTTTACAAAGGTCTAGTCAACGCCAAAAATAGCCGATATAGGCACAATACATCCAAGCCGATCCCTTGGACGTATTGTGCCCAACGTTTGCCACATACGTGGTAAGCTACGGCTGTTTTGCTATGTTCTGTTGACTAGGCTTAGTAAAGTCAGCCGTTTTTGTGCGCGCCCGAAAATAGAAAAATAAGGAGATAAAAAATGAAGAAAGTAAAAAACAAACGGGCGTTTACGCTGATTGAGTTATTAGTAGTGGTACTGATTATTGGCATCTTGGCGGCAGTAGCTGTGCCGCAATATAGAAAGGCCGTTATCAAAAGCCGTTATGGTAGTATTAAACCTCTTGTTGTAGCGCTTGCTAATGCACAAGAAATATATTATTTAACTAATGGAGAATATGCTAGTTCATATGATGAATTAGATATAGATTTACCTGGGGAGTGGACACTATCAACGGAAAATAATAGACCTATTTATACTTTTGATTGGGGAATATGTACTTTGCGACCTACACAAATGGCGTGCAGCATTACGACTCCAGGAAAAATTACATTTAAAATTTACTATCAAAAAATAGGAACAACCTCTGCCGGAGTTCGGAAATGTATTGCTGAGTCACTTGATCTAGATAGTATAGAAAATAAATTCTGTAAACATGAAACAGGACAAGAAAGTCCGTCCCACACAGGTAGTACGTACTTAGAATGGAATTATAAAAATTAGTTTTATTGTACGAAAAAATTGCCGTTCGTCACATCACCGAGAAAAGTTTACAGTACCCTGATTTGCCAAAATCAAACCAGTTCGCACCGTAAGTTGAGCGTGGCGTACGTCTGCCGGACGGCGCAAAGCGCCGCAAGTACGCAAGCGAAAGTCGGTGTGAACTGGAAAGATTTTGGCAAATTGTTGGTCAGGGAAAACGAAACGTTACAAGGGGGTCGTTATAATCTATAAATTCATGGGCAGTTTTCCCACCGGTTCAAACATCCCCATCACACACTCCGCCGCCGCTTGTTGAAACACCGCCGAGGGGCTAAACGCCAAGAGTTTCCCCTCCGTATTTACGTCCACGGCGGCAAACGGATTGGCAAAACAAATAAGGAGCGTACGCCGCACATTTTGCACCGCTTTATTGACGTACGCCGTTTCTGCTTCCGTCAGCCCGATTTTGCCCGAAAACGGCTTGTAGCGCCGCCAAAAAAGAATAATTAGCGTATCGGTTTGGGCGGGGTCTTTAAAATCTTCGGTAATAATACCATAGGCACGCAAGGTGTCAATAAACGGGACGGACGAAAAGTTTTCGTCGTTCCCTACGTTTAGCAAATGCACCGTTTCGCCGGGCTCTACCGGCGGGAAGTGCCCCAGCGGCACTAAGGCTTTGCGTGCTGTACGGCGGGTAAAGTCAACCGGGTCTATCGGCGTTTTTTGGGCGGTGGCGGCCAGTTCGTCGGCTTGCGCACACAACGCATTAAGTACGCGCTCGGCCCGGGTTAACACTTCATCGGGGAACACCTGCGTTTTTAAAAATTCAATTAGTTCCAGCGGTTTTTCGGGCACCAATAGCACATGTGCGCCCGCATCCAAGGCCTGCAAAGCGGCTTGTTTTTCGTTGCCCAAGGCTTTCATTAAAAGCGCATCCGTACACACACAGCGCGTAAAACCCATCATTTGCTCCAAGAGCCCATGAATAATAATTTTAGAAAGCGACGCCGGGTTTTTATCGTCTAGCGCGGGCACCAATAAATGCCCCGCCATCACGCTATTAGCCAACGGCAATAATTTCTCAAAGGGAATCAGCGTAGCGTTTTTAAGCTGGGAAGTGGTTTCCGTTACCACCGGCATAGCAATATGGGAATCGGTCGTCGTGTTACCGTGCCCGGGGAAATGCTTTAAACAATTAAGCACCCCGCCGCGCGCAAGCCCTTTCATAAAAGCCCCCGCCAAACGAACCACTTGTTCCGGGTCCGCGCCGAACGAGCGCGTATTTACAATGGGATTACCCGAATTATTGGCCAAATCTACCACCGGGGCAAACACCCAATCTACGCCAATTTTAAGCGCTTCTTGTGCGGTGATAAACCCTTTTTCAAAGGCTAAATTTTCGTCATTGGCGGCCCCTAAAGCCAAGTTAGAAGGCAACAACTCGGCATCCGGCAACCACCGGCCCAGGCCGTCTTCGTAATCCGCCGCAATCAAGAGCCGCGGCAAAGGCGAGGCCGCCCGCAATTTGCGTGTTAACGTGGCTACTTTTGTTTTCGTTCCGCCGTACAAACAAAATCCCCCCACGCCCATGCGGGCCAAAGCCAGGGCGTCTTCTTCGGGGGTTTTATCAAACCAAAAACCGGGGAACACTAAACGCGTCGTATCTATCATAAAGTTATTTTTCCTAATATAGCATTTTTGCAAGCCCCCGTGGCGCGGGCACAATGATTGATTTGCCCCCGCACACAAAGCCACGCAAACAGTGCAAATGCGGCGGCCTCTTTGGCTTGTGGGTCAATGCCGTATGCCAACGAAGTAGTAATTTTGAGGTGCGGCAAAAGTATTTGCAAAAAGCGCATCAGCGTTTGATTGTAACAACCACCACCCGAAATAATTAACTCTTTTTGAGCTGTTTTAGGCACAAAGCGCGTCAGGCTTTGGGCAATAGTCGCCGCCGTAAAATACGTAAGCGTGGCGAGCAAATCGTGTGGGTTTTTAAAATTAAAATAGCGCTTTAAATAGGCCGCGCCAAAGGCGTTTTTATCCAAACTTTTAGGTGGGCGTTGCTCAAAAAATTTTTGCTTGAGCAGTTTGTTTACTAGCGTTTTATCCGGCGTGCCTTTAGCGGCCAAAGCGCCGTTTGTATCAAACGGTTTTTTAAAATAGGTTTGGCACGCCAAATCTATTAGCGTATTACCGGGGCCGCAATCAAAACCAAGTGTTTTTATGTTTTTCCCAACAAGCGCCACATTGGAAATACCGCCGATATTAAGCAGTAGCTTAGGCGTTTTTTGACCGAAAACATAATCATCAAAAAACGGCATTAACGGGGCCCCTTCACCACCCAGGGCTAGGTCCATGGCTCTAAAATCGCTCACTACCGGGCAACCTAGCGCGGCCGCCAAGAACGACGGCTCCCCCAGTTGCAAGGTATTAGGCGTTTTATCGTGCGGACCGTGGTAAACGGTTTGCCCATGCATACCTACGGCCGCAATTTGCGCGGCAGACAAATGAAATTCTTTTAAAAATTGTTGTACGGTTTTAGCGTAGCGCACCCCAATTTCATAATGCAACTCACTTACTTTGGGTGCGGTTAATTGATAGGCGGTTAATAAACGGTGCTGAAATTTTTTATCGTACGGATAGTTTTTAAAATGCACCACTTTAAAGGGTTTAACGGTAATTGCGCAGACGGTTAACCCATCGGCACTGGTGCCGCTCATCAGCCCTAAAACCAGTTTAGTCATCCAGCGCCCCCGTTAAAAATCCGCACGCTTTTCGAATCCGCGCCTGCGCTTGCGGGCGGGTGCATTTTTTGCGTTGCATGACAATAGCGGTTTTGACGTTTTTGCCCGAAGCCGCGAGCAAGCACCGGGCCGTTTTTTCGTCCGTTTTTGCCACCGTGCAAATTAGGCGCACGGCGCGGGCAACTAATTTTTGGTTGGTGGGTTGCACGTCTACCATTAAATTGCCGTACGTTTTGCCGCATAGCACCATGGCGCCTGTAGTAATGGCGTTTAGCGCCATTTTGGTAGCACTGCCGGCTTTCATACGGGTGGATCCGGTCAATGCCTCGGCCCCGGTGGGCAAATAAATATGCGTGAGGGCGTAGCGCGTGTCGGCTTGCGGGTTGCACGAAACAAGTGCCGTTTGCGCGCCGATTTTTTTAGCTTGTTTTAGCGCGCCTTGCACATAGGGTGTATTTCCGCTGGCCGCCAGGCCGATGACCAAATCGCCGGGTTTGGCGTGGCGGATAATTTCTTTAGCGCCTTGTTTTTCGTTATCTTCCGCCCCTTCTTGTGAGCGGAACACCGCTTTTTTACCCCCGGCTATGAGGCCGATAATTTGAGACGGTTTTGTACCAAACGTCGGCACACATTCCACGGCTTCCAAAATGCCCAACCGCCCGCTGGTACCCGCGCCGATAAAAATAATTTTATGCCCCGCCGCGTACGTTTTGGCAAACAACACCATAACGGCGGCAATTTCTTTGCCGGCACTCTTTACGGCGCGTGCGGCGTTGAAATCTTGCGCGTTAAACACGCGGGACAGTTGCCGTGCAGAAAGTTTATCTAACTGTGCGGTAGCGGGGTTACTTTGTTCGGTTGCCGGGATATTTTTCACTATTTTTGCTCCGCGTGATCAATGGCTTTGATTTTAAAGGAAAGCGGCACAATGGCAAAAGTTACCAAGCTAATCATAAACGCCACCCAAAAGAATCTTTCGTACCCCAGCACGGCTTGCATTTTGCCCGAAAGCATAGACGGCACCATCATTCCCAGTGCCATAATACCCGTGGAAATAGCATAGTGTGAGGTTTTATATTTCCCTTGCGAAACGTACATAATAAACACCGTTAGTGCCATCATGGCAAGCCCGTAACCTAAATTTTCAAGGGTCAGCAACACCGCCACCGTGGCAAGCCCCGGTTTCACGGCGGCCATATAGACGTAAAAAATATTCGGTAGCACCAGGGCCACGGCAAACGGCCAAATACATTTTTTAAAGCCAAATTTGCCTAACAACCACCCGCCCAGCAGGTTCCCCACAATAATAGCACCCAGCCCCAGCGTGCCTTTGATAAGGCCGTAATCTTGCATGGAAACGCCCAGTGCCCCTTCGGCCACGGGTTTTAATAAGAAAAGCGGCACAATTTTTTCAAGTAACGCCTCGCCAAAGCGGTAAAGCAAAATAAACAGCAAAATGTAGAGGATATTTTCTTGCGTGAAATACTCGCCAAACGATTCTTTCCACGCACGCGTTTGCGTTACGGCGGCGGGTTTATCTTCGGCCGGGCGGGGCAAAATAGCCCGGTGATATACCGCACACCCGGCAAAAAATAATCCTAATGCCCCAAAGGAAATGGCCCAGTTATACGGGGCCGGCACCACCTCTTTGCCCAAATATCCGGTTACGGACACTAACAACCCGCTACCCAAAATCATGGCAATGCGGTAAAAAATCGTGCGGATCCCCACAAAATAACCTTGTTCTTGCGGGGTAAGCGCCAGCAGGTAATAGCCGTCGGTTGCAATATCAAGCGTGGCCGATACAAACGCCCCGATAAAAAACCCCAAGAGCGAAAGCGTAAAAAACCCCAGGTCCGCTTGCGCGTGCGTCACCGCGTAAAAACAAATCAGCCCGGCCAGTGCCAGCAACACCGCGCTCATAGCGCTTTGCGCGCCTAAAAGCCAACGGCGCTTGGTAGAGCGCGCATCCACAATCGGGCTCCAAAACATCTTGAGTACCCACGGCAAATACAGCCACCCGGTCCACCAGGTAATCTGCTCGTTAGAGTAGCCCAGCGCCCCATATAAGATGACTGACACCGTATTGATAATAATATACGGAAACCCTTCGGCTAAATATAGCGTGGGGATATATTTCCAAGGCATCATTTAAACGAATATCCTCCGCCTAAAAACCGGGCAATAGGCTGGGTCGTTTCGTGCTGTTCAAAAATCATTTTGATAATAGCGGTCAGCGGCACGGCTAAAAGGGCCCCCATCACGCCCCAAACAAGCGCCCAAAAGATTAAACTGGCCACCACTACAATCGGGTCCAAGCTCATGCCTTTACCCAGCCAGCGGGTTTCCAAAATGTTACCCACCACAAAATGCACGGCGGTAAGCAAAAGCACCACTAAAAGCATGTGCCAATCAAACCCGTATTGCAAAAACAGCACCGGCAAGGGTGCCACCGTGGCAATAAACGGCCCAATGTTAGGGATGAAATTTAAAATAAACGTAAGCACAGCCAGCATCATGGCCAGCTCGGTCCGTACCGAGGTTAGCACCACCCACGTGAGCACTGCCGCCAATACGGAAACCACTATTTTAACAAACAAATAAAACGAAATTTGCTTTTGCAGTTTACCTACTAAAGCGGGTTTCTCGGCCGAAGCTTTCCCCATAAAAATAAAGATTACAAACAGCGTAATCAGCAAAATGTTGGTAAAAAAGGAAATAAGCAAACTACCCACACTTTTTACCATATTAAACACGGGGATTTTGGCAATACTTTCCGTAATAAACGCCGCATTAAGGTGGATATGGTGCGCCGCGGCTTTGGCCACCATCCAATCCAAACTTTCGTTCAAACGGTCGGCATAAATATCCGCGCCGGACACAAAACTTTCAATCGAGTTAGAAATAAAAGAAACCGCGGCCATAATCACCGTCATAAACACTACAAAATTAAGCACAATGCCCAAGTTATACGGCACTTTCCAATGGCGGTTGATCCACGTGGCCGAGGCATTAGCCAGCATAAAAATAAACAGCGCAATCACAAACGGCATGAGTACCGTTTTGGTATAGACAAGCACCCATGTAGCGGAACTTGCGGCAAGAATCATTAAACAGACGGTGTTAATCGGAGCGAATTTAGACGTAGTTTCTTTCATAAAAATAGTATAGCAAAAAAACAAATGGCAAACGTGTCCCTTTCCAAGGCTAAATTACTTCCCCGTAGCACACGTTGTCTTGCGCGCGTACAATTTTTACGCGCACCAACCCGTGTGCCTGGGTATTTGGCGGTAAGAGAACTTGCTGAAAATTAGACGTAATGCCGTGCACCGAGCCGCTCTTTTTTTCTTCTATAAACACTTCTTGCTCGGTGCCTACTAAACTGGCGGCAAATGCACCGCGCAACTGTTTATCCAGCGCGCGCAGTTTTTCGGCGCGGCGTTTGATTTCTTCAGGCGAAAGTTGCGGCAGTTTAGCGGCCGGGGTACCCGGGCGCGGGGAATAGCTAAACACGTGCAAACCCGCTAATTTTTGCGCTTTTATAAACGCAAACGTCGTTTCAAAATCAGTTTCGCTCTCGGTGGGGTACCCGGCAATCACGTCGGCAAAAATGCCAATTTGGGGCACTTCGCGGCGCAAATCTTGCACGCGCCGGACGTAATCAGCCGTGGTGTAATGGCGGTTCATATCGCGCAAAATCTTATCGCACCCGGCTTGCAAGGGCAAGTGGAAATAATTGCAAAACCGCGCCGGGTGTTGGTGCATTTGCGCAATCACACCGTCCGTCACAGTGGGCAGTTCTATGGACGAAAACCGCACCCTAAAATGCCCCGGCATTTGTGCAATTTTTTCGCACAACTGCGCCAAATCGGCCCCCGTCTGTGGACACAAATAATTTCCAATGTTAATACCCGTTAGCACAATTTCCAAAAATCCGTTTTGCACCAGTTGCATTATTTCCGCAAGCACATCTTCCACAGGCTTTGACTTCTTAACCGACCGCGCATACGGCACAATGCAATACGAGCAAAAATTATCGCACCCGTCTTGAATTTTAATAAACGCGCGGCTGTGCCCCTCATGGCCGGACACCGTCCAACAAATATCCTCTTGGCTAAATAGCACGCGCCCCAAATCATACTTGCCCACAATTTCCGCCGTCGGGAAATTCTGCCGGATATGCTCCGCATGCGCGGCCGCATAACACCCGGTTAGCACCAAGCGTGCTTGCGGGTTGCGGCGCACAATTTGGCGGATGAGTTTTTCCACATCTTTATCAGCCTGGTGGGTAACAGTACAGGTATTAAGTAAACAAATATCGGCGGTTTCAAAACTCTCGGCCGGTATAAAGCCGGCGCGTTTGAACTGCTCCAAAATGGCTTGGCTTTCTACTTGATTGACGCGGCAACCGAAAGTTTTAATAAAAAAAGTGCTCATAACAGTTTAGCCGCCACGGCCACACAAGCGGTTTCGGCACGCAAAATATTAACGCCTAATGTCACAGGCAGTACGCCGCGGCTTTGGGCCAACGCCACTTCTTCATCCGTCCACCCGCCCGCCGGGCCCACATATACCCGCACCGACGTAGGGTTTTTGAGCTGTGCCATGCCCCAAAATAACGTATGGGTTTGTTCGGCCTCGTACGCTAGTAGCGCAGGCCCGGGCTGAGCGAGTGCTTGTTCAAACTTTACAGGCGCCAAAATTTGCGGGATAAATGGCGTATCGCACTGTTTACAGGCGGACACCATAATCTGGTGCCAACGGTCGTTTTTGCCGTCGTATTTTTTGAGCACGTCATACTCACTGCGCGCGGACACAATCGGCAAAAACGCGCTTACGCCCAGTTGCGTGCCTTTATCTAACACATCTTCCAACCCGGTACGCGAATTAGGCACAAATGCCAACGTCAGGTTTAAGGGCACGCGCCGCACGGGGCACGGCTCTAAGAGCGTGCCGCGCACGAATTTTTTTTGCACTTTATCAATGCGCCCCCTAAATTGTTTGCCCGTGCCGTCAAACACGCGGATAACGTCGCCCTCTTTATGGCGCGCGACGGCGCACGCGTGGTGCGCCTCGGCGTCGTTTAAAAAAAATTCGGTTTGTTTAATATCGGCCAAGTATTGGGGCATAATTATATTGTAGCTTTTTTGCTATACGCCCCGCAGATTTTACTCTACAATGGCCCATCGCGGTAACTGTCTTGGGCTTGTTGTATCATTTTTGGATAAATCAGCCCCCAACCGTTTACAAATTTGCTCTGCTTTTTCTTGCAAAGAAGAATCTGCCACCCCACAAATAATACGATATAAAATTCTATCCGGATTCTTTTTAAAATGATACCGAATAGCCAACAAATAGCTATTATCTTTTCTAGTGGCAGTACATCCTAAACCGGATAAAGTATAATCGAAATAGTTACTATTTGGTGCATCTATTTCTAACTCTTCTAGATTTTTAGTGTATGCCCCGTTTGCCAAATAATAAACTTCTTCTGCTTGTTGAATAGTTTTTAATACAGCAAATGCTTCCGCCGCCCGGCTTTTTTCCACTGCAAACTGATACTGTGGCACGGCCACTGCCGCTAAAATGCCAATAATTAACACCACCACCAACAGCTCAATAAGGGTAAACCCGCATTTTTGACTTAACATAACACCTCCCAAGGCCTCGTCGTACGGTGTTATGATAACAAAAAAAAAAAACAAGTCAACCCCTTTTGGGGGTTGACTCAAATTCCACAAATATGGTCGTTTTAATACTCCGTTTTATCCTCTTTGGCATCCCACTCGTCAAACGGCAAATTATGCCCGGGTATTTTAACACACACAGTTTTCAAACTGCGTTTGCCGGGCGGCAGGGGAACCTCTTTGTAAATCACAGCGTCATCAAAGTTGGACGCCGCCGCGCGCAATCGGTCCGCCGCATAATAAAGTGCCTTGGGGCGCGCCCAATAAATAGCCCCCAAACACATGGGGCACGGTTCGCACGAGGAATAAATAATACAACCCTTGAGCTCAAAACTTTTTAATTTCTTGCACGCGTTGCGAATAGCGGTCACTTCGGCGTGCGCCGTCGGGTCGTTGGTGGACGTCACACAATTATGCCCGCGCGCAATAATCTTCCCATTTTTGACAATCACCGCACCAAACGGCCCGCCCGCCCCAGCTTTCATGCCTTTGCGGGCTTCTTTAATAGCCTCGTTTAAAAAATAAATATGCTCTAACATATCGCCTTTCTTCATAAGGTTACCTCCACCGTTTGATTGACCACCGGGTCCGCGGTGCGGTTTGTAAAACGGATAAACTTGGCCCCGGCACCTACACAAAATTCAGGCTCGTTGTGAACGGTAAAACAGTACGAAACATCATCTTTCTCACTGCCGCTGTAGCCTTTATTTTGCCACAGCCGCCCGGACTCTGTTTCGTGTAGCCCCCATATTAGTTTAACGTAAGTTCGTCCAAATGTCCAGTGTGTTTCTTCCGGCCAGTTATCCTCAAACGGGAGGATCACCACCTGCGCCAAGCCCGTATAATCAAATTTAGACGGCTTTGTATCAGTAATCAGCACCACGTCGGCGTGCAACCGCCCCAATTTACGCAGTGCCTGTTGAATTTTTTCGGGTGCCAGTTGCGGCCCCACCACAAACACGTGGCCGGGCGTTTTAACAAGTGCTACATTTTTGTACCACTCGTCCAAAATATACACCCGCGTTTGATGACTTATTACCCATTGTGCGCCTAAGGCACACACAACTACCACTGCCACGGGGATCCATAATTTTTTCACAAACGCTCTGCGCGGCAGATGAAACAGCAAAAATAGCCCGGCATAATAGGCGATAATCGTGCCCGTTCCCCATGCCGCTACGGACACGGCCGAGAGCTTAAACCCGGCAAAAAACTCCACCAATTTTTGGAAAATTTCCAAGCAAAACACCGTCGGGTAATACAGCAAAATTCCACCGTGCGCCACACTTAACACATAAAACGCAAAACTAAGCGCCAAGAGGACCGACGCCAGCGGCACCAGCACCATATTGGCCAGTAAACCCGTCAAAGAAACCTTATAAAACACGTTGGTAAACACCGGCAGTAGCACCAGTTGTACCGATAACGTAGCCACAAAAATTTGTGCAAAAAACCGCGCCAGTTTCGGCCACCGCGCAGGCACCGGGTAATTGGCTAATCCAATAAGCAACCCCGCCGTAGCCAAGAAAGACATTTGAAACCCCGTCTCAAACAAAGACGCCGGATACAAAATCAAAATCACCACGCACGATAAAATGAGCCCCTGCCACACCCCGCTGTTACGTCCCAAGTAATACCCAGCCACGCTACACACCGTCATAAAATACGCACGCATTAAAGGGGCATCGGCCCCGGCAATCAGCGTATAAACGCCCGCCACCAACAGCGCGGCCCACAACGCTTTTTTGCGCCCCACACCAAAGAGTCCGCAAAACGCCAACGTCATCAGTGTTACAAACCCCACGTTGCCACCCGACGCCACCAGCAAATGAATGGCCCCGCTATCCTGAAATGCGCTGAGCAGTTGCGGCGTTAAATCACCCCGCTCACCCAGTAACACGCCGCCCGCAATTTGCGCCAACCCGGGCGGGAAACTTTCGTTAAATACGCGCAAAATATCCCCGCGCACACCGCGCAACACGCGCCACCCCCATGCGGCAGGTTTTACTACACGTACGTCGTCACTTTTAATTTCGGTAAATACGTGTTTGTAAGCTAAATACTTGCGCCAGTTAAAGTTGCCCAGCAGGTCAATCCCGTACGGCTCTTGCAACCGGCCGGAAATTTCCAACGTGTCTTTCCACAGCGGCTCAAAATTTTTAAGCCGCGCATATACATATCCGCCGGCGGGTTGCCCGTTTACACGAAACACTTTTACAATGACGTTATTTGATTTGGGTTTGGCCGTATAAAAGCGTTCCACACGCCCGGTAAGCGTTACGGTTTTTTGTGGCAAAAAAGTACGGATATCGTTAGTAGTTGCTTTAGGCTGATAGAAAAAAGAAAGCCCGCAAATCAGGGCAATGAGTATAAAAAGTAGCGGGCGTTTGTAAATATCGGGATGCATAAGCAAGATGTGAATAAATAGAAGTTAAGATGATTTCTTATAGTTTTGTCCGCCCCTTAAGTGAATATCCCAGCGTCATCTCGTCCATATAGTCTAAGTCTCCCCCAAGCGGCACGCCATAGCCAATGCGCGTCACTTGCTCCACCTGCCCGCGCAGTAAATCGGCTAAATACAGGGCGGTCGTTTCGCCCTCGCTGTCGGGGTCGGTAGCTAAAATCACTTCTTTAATTTGGGGCGATGCACTTTGCACGCGCGCCAACAGCTCGCGCACTTTTACTTGCTCGGCCCCGCGGCCTTCCAACGGCGAAATCGCCCCATGCAACACGTGATAAAGCCCTTTATAAGCCCCGGTTTTTTCAATGGCCTCAATATCCTGCGGGTCTTCTACCACACAAATCTGCGTTGCGTCACGCGAAGTATCGCGGCAAATATCACACAAATCACCCTCGCTGTAAGCAAAACATTTTGGGCACAGCACCACGGCCGATTTTACTTCGCTAAGTGCCGTAATAAATTCTTCCACTTCCCCTTGGCTGGCGCGCAAAAAATACGCGGCTAAGCGCTCGGCTTGGCGCGGGCCAATGCCGGGCAAGCGTTTTAACGCGCGTACCATACGCTCCAGGGGGCGGATATTAGGCAATTAACTCTCCGGGAAACATTTCTAAAATTTCTTTTATTTCTTCGGGCGCATTTTGTGTTTTATCGTCGTCAAATGGCCCCATCGCAAAAGGTTCTTCGTCTGCAATTAAATCTACTTTTGGCGTTTCTTTCGGGGCGGATTTTGCCGTAGATTTTTTCACGGTTGTTTTCGCGGCGGGCACTTGTTCAACCAGGCCAATGGTAATCGTCCGCCCGGCCAGTTCCGTAGCGGCGGCCGACAATTCGGCCAGTTTATGTTGCGCCGGGATTTGGTAAAACTCTTTGCCCGCGGCAAACGTAAGTGTCCAACTGTTTTCACTTGTAAACTCTACAGACGAGTTAATCATCACGTCATAGACAAACGGGCTTTTTTCAAATTTAATGAGCATCTTATCCCATACCTGGCGGTTGGAAATTTTACTGTCCAACGCGGGAACAGGTTCGGTCGGCACGGCAGGCGTAACCGTCGGTGCAGGCTGTGCGGCTACTATTTTTTTCGGCTCCGCTTTCGGCGTAGTAGCCGTGCGCAAAGCGGCCTTTTTAGCGGGCGGTACCGACGAAGACGGCGTAGAAGGCGGCAACACATTTCCCCCCTCTAATGCTTCCAAGCGGCGCACAAACGCATCAATATCCACCACGCTGTCCATCACGGTAAACAGCCCCACCTCGGCACTCACCAGCGGATTGTCCGAAAATTTTACTTCATCAATCAGCTTGCCCAATTTGCGTGTTAAGCGCGCCAAAAAACCGGTGGAAATACCGTCTAATAAATCTTTGGCTCCGTCAAATGGCTCGCCGCCTTGCCCCAAGCTGAAATAAAACAAATCGCCCAGTGTATTTTTCAAATCTTTTAAAAACGTATTTGCGTCAAATCCTTCGGTTTGCAAAGTTTGAAAAACCTCGTGCATTTGTGCGTTGTCTTTGTGGCACAGCGCATACACGGCTTTTTGGAGTAAATCGGTAGAAGTGAGCCCCAACATTTCACTCACGGTTTTTTCGTCAATATGCTCGCCGCTATAGGCAATGGCGCGGTCTAGCAATGTTAAGCCGTCGCGCATAGCGCCGCCCGCGTTTTTGGCAATAATTTTGGCGGCCCCGGCGGACAAATCAAACCCTTCCGCCTCGGCCAATTCCACTAAGTGCGTGCTGATTTCATCTGCCGTAAGTGGGCGGAAACGGAACGTCTGACAGCGGCTGACAATGGTGGCAGGCACTTTATGTTTTTCGGTCGTCGCCAAGATAAACACCACATGGGCCGGCGGCTCTTCAATGGTTTTTAACAAAGCGTTAAAAGAACTGGCGGAAAGCATGTGTACTTCGTCTAAAATAAACACTTTAAAGCGGTCCCGGCTGGCGGCCAACGCCACCGTATCAATAATGGCCTCACGCACTTTTTCCACTTGCGTATTGCTGGCGGCGTCCAATTCCAGCACGTCCAAATCGGCGCTTTGGGCAATTTCCAAGCATTGCGGGCATTTACCGCACGGCTTGTCGGTCGGCCCGTTGGCACCGTGCCCGGTGCAGTTCAAGGCTTTGGCCAAAATACGCGCCGTGGTGGTTTTGCCGCATCCACGCGGCCCGTAAAACAAATACGCATGGCCGATGCGCCCTAGTTTAAGTGCATTTTGCAAGGTTTTGGAAATACTCTCTTGCCCCACCATATCCTCAAATGTTTGGGGACGGTATTTATTTGCTAAGCTGACGTATTGGTTGGTATTTTCCATAATTAACCTCTAAACTTAAACTGTTTTTCCACACGGCGGCGCGCATGGATAAAATCTAAACTAAACCGCCCGGGCCCCAGTAAGGCCGCCGGCAGTAGTGTGGCAATGAGTAAAACTAACAGTGCTACATATACTTTATTAAAATTGGAGCCAAAAAACACAATTCCTAACACCGCGGTGCACAAAACCGATAATCCGGCCGCCCAACGTGTAAACCACCCTAACATCAACAAAAGGGCCAAAAACAGTTCACCGATAACCACTCCCAAGGCTATGGGTAACGGCCATCCCAGTGCGGCGGCATTAAATAAAAATTCGCGGTAATACAGCAAGCATCCCGTGCTTACATATAAGAGCACCCCGCCCGAGAGTAACCGGGTGATAAAAACGGTCCAAGAGAAGGCTTCCTCGCTGATATTACAATGTACTTGGGGAGTAGTCATACTTTCCTTACATGGGCACATCTACCGACAATGTAAAATACGTCTTGCGGTTATCTTCGCGCCGCGGCTCAAACACCTCAATACCGCCGGTCACTTCGGCTTCCCACAATTTCACATGCAGGCCCGCGCTGACCGCCCCGGCCACTTGACGCCGCTGGTCATAATGATATCGTGCTAACGATACATACGGCGTAATAAAATCGGTTTGGTAACTCAGCCGCATCGCATAACAATCTTTGATATATCCTTGCAACACAGCTGTCATATAGGGGATTTCGGCCCAACTGAATGTTACGTTGTGCGGTACCCGGCTACTATATTTTATCACTTTCTGCCACGCGGCTTGCAAGTGAAACTGTTTTACGTCAAACGCCAGCTCACTTAACGCCGTCGTGCCGACTTGTTTAAACGCACCGCCTTGTAAATCTTTCCCGGTTGCGTCCACATAACTGTGAGTGCGTTCCTGGCCCAATTTTACCGTAATTACCGGGTTTTTAATACCACCCCAATAATAAAACGGCTCCCACGCCGCCCCGCCGTTATACAAAACGCCCTCATACCCCACGGCTTTGGGTTGCCAGGTACCCTGTGCAATTAAATCTAGCGTTTCGGCCAGTTCATAGCGCACTTCTAGCCCATAGCGTGAGGTAGACCCCGCCTCATCAATTTCTTTATCACTCATGCGGTAATAGCCGTACTGCGGGGTCAGTATAAAACCGTTATCCAGGTCCGCACGGTACGTGGCGCGCATAGCGGAGTATCCTTTTTCGCCGCCCACGCTTGCAAAACGCAACTGCCCGTAGCATAATGCACACGGGCAGAGCAGTAACAAACTAACAAGCGCAGTTTTTAGATGCATGAACTACATTATTTTTTGGCTTTGGCGGCTTTGGCATCCAAGTCTTGCAGGAATTTAACGTAGTTGGTAGCTTTGCGTTTTTTCCAAGCACCCTTGTGATAACCGTAACCGATAATCAGCGGAATCAAGGTCGTGCATTCGCCATAAACCATTTGCTCCAAGGCGGTGGACACTTTCCCCCAGCTGGACGCTTCTTTTAACGTAGAGCCCGATAACGCCCCGTCGCGCACATCGGCCACAGTAATTTGCACGGCATATTTGTGCATGGGGATATCGGCCCCTAAAGCTTCAGCGGCCACCACGGTATCTTGCGCAAAGTTTTTCGGCACCCCGCCGGACCACATCATAAGGCCGGTTTCTTTGGCTTTCATTTTAATTTGCGTCAATTCCAAGAAATCTTTAGCGCTGTCAATGGAAATATGTTTGGCGGGGCGTTCTGCCTGGTGCATTACAAAGCCAAACCCGGCCGAGCAGTCGCTAAACGCGGGCACAAATATCGGCACGCCATATTTGTAGGCATTGTAAACAACGCTGTCTTTGCCTTTGCCTTTTTTCTCCAGCCACTTGCCCATTTCCCAAATAAACTCGCGTGAAGAATACGGGCGCGGCTCCAAGGCGTTGCAGATTTTATAAATCGTTTCGTCGCACACTTTTAACTGGTCTTCATCAATATAGGTGTCATAGATGCGGTCAATGTGCAAATCGCGCAAGAGGTTATCGTCTTGGTTGTAGGGGGTACCAATGTAGTGTTTAAAACCCAAAGCTTCAAAGAAGTCCTGGTCCACAATGTTAGCCCCGTTGGAAACAATGGCATCTACCATGTGGTTTTGAATCATATCCACAATAATTTTTTTCATCCCGGCAGAAATTAAAGACCCCGCAATACACAAAATGACGGAGCAATTTTTGTCGTTAAGCATCATGTTGTAGATTTTGCTGGCGCGTGCCACTTCGCGCGACGCATACGCCATATTTTCAAATGCTTCCACCATAGGTACCACATTGTATTTTTTCATATCAATGTGTTTGATTGTGTTCTTGAGAAAGTCTTTCTTGGTTGGTTTTGCCATTTTCTACACCTCGTACTGGATTTTTGATACTGCTATTTAGTAAATTATATGAAATAACAACACAAAATTAAATAGAAATTTTTGGAGGATTTTATGTATCCCAACTTACAACAAACCGACCCGGAAGTTTTTGCCGCTGTTTCCAAAGAGTTATCCCGCCAGCGCGAAAAGCTGGAACTGATTGCCTCCGAAAATTTTACCTCACTTGCCGTCATGCAAGCGCAAGGCTCCGTTTTAACCAATAAATACGCCGAAGGGTATCCCGCCAAACGCTACTACGGCGGGTGCGAATTTGTGGACCAAGTGGAAACCTTAGCTATTGAACGCGCCAAAAAGCTCTTCGGGGCCGAGCACGCCAACGTCCAGCCCCACTCCGGCGCACAAGCCAATATGGCGGTGTATTTTGCCCTGTTGCAACCCGGCGACACGGTGCTCGGTTTAAACCTCTCGCACGGCGGCCACTTAACGCACGGCCACCCGCTCAATTTTTCGGGCAAACTTTACAATATTATTGCCATGAATGTACGTCCCGATACCGAAGAAATTGATTACGACGAAGCCGCCAAACTGGCCCTTGAGCACAAACCCAAACTCATTTTAGCGGGCGCGTCCAACTATTCGCGCATTTTTGATTGGAAAAAACTGCGCGAAATTGCTGACAGTTGCGGTGCTTACTTAGCGTGCGATATTGCCCACTACGCGGGCCTGGTGGCGGCGGGCGAATACCCTAGCCCCGTGCCGTACGCCGACGTTGTAACCACCACCACCCACAAAACGCTTCGCGGTCCGCGCGGCGGGCTTATTTTGTGTAAGGAAAGCTTAGCCAAAGCCATTAACTCGGCCGTTTTCCCCGGCACGCAAGGCGGCCCCTTAATGCACGTGATTGCCGCCAAAGCCGTGTGTTTTGGCGAGGCCTTAAAGCCCGAATTTAAAACCTACCAACACCAAATCAAAGTAAACGCGCAAGCGCTGGCCGAAGAACTTAAAAAGCGCGGCTATCGCTTAGTAGCGGGCGGTACCGATTGCCACGTGATGTGCGTAGATTTGCGCAATAAAAAAATGACGGGCAAAGTAGCCGAAACCGCCCTAGATAAAGCCGGCATCACTGCCAATAAAAACACCATCCCCTTTGACCCCGAAAAACCGTTTGTGACTAGCGGCCTTCGTATCGGCACGCCGGCCATTACCACGCGCGGCATGAAAGAAAAAGACATGGCGCAAGTAGCCGCGTTTATTGACGACGCGCTCACGCACCACGAGGATGAAACTTATTTGGCAGGTATAGCGGAAAAAGTCAAAAAGTTTTTAGCTAACTTCCCGCTGTACCCGGAACTGAAGTAAACCAACCCCCCGCCCATCGCGGGGTTTTTTACTTGTTTAAATTTTATAAGAAGTTCCACCACTAAATCTTTTATTTTCTTTTCCATTAAATATCTTTCGGCAATAACTGCCATTAGGGTTGTAGGCTTTTGTTTTGCTTTCCCTACACAACAACGTATTAACTGGAGTATACACACCCGGATTCGTGTCTTCTAAATAAAAGGAAAACCCTCCTATCCCGGCAAATTTTCCACTCAGACGACCTACAGAGATTATAACCCCATTCGTATCACGATATAAAACAGCAGACCAATCTTTATTGGAACGTACATCTTTAATGCTGGCATGTTCAAAAAATTTTTCTTGGCCGGTCCAAGGCAAATCAATGTCTAATTCTTCAAAAGAATCTGCATATTTACCATTTGCCAAATGATAGGCTTTTTGAGCCTGATACATAGTTTTTAATACGCTCCAGGCCTCTACCGCTTTGCTTTTTTCCACGGCTTTTTGATACTGCGGCACAGCCACCGCCGCCAAAATGCCAATAATCAAAACTACTACTAAGAGCTCAATCAGCGTAAAGCCGCCTCTATTGTCATCCTGAACTCGTTTCAGGATCCCCACCTTATTTAAATCTTTCCAAAACCTCCCTTTAAAACAACTTCTTTTCATACCACGTACCCCTCCATTTATACAAATTTATCTTGCGTTATACCTCAAATCTACCAAAAAAAAAAAACAAATCAAGGCTTTTTTATTTTACAACGAAAAAATCAACAAATAAACAACCTTTTTACCTCGCCCCTTGTGGGAGAGGATGCCCGTAGGGCAGGTGAGGGGTTGCCGTTCACTTCCCCCATCTGTAGTTCTGCCAGAACTTCCACAAACACTAGGCAAAATTACAGTAAGCTGATTTTTCAAATTTGAGGATAGGCAAGGCCGTAAGTTGAGCCAGGGTTGGCAAGGAGCTCTCTTTGCCTTTGCGCCGCTGGACTTTTGCGGTTAGTACGCACTTTGTTTTGCGTAGGCATAGTAACTATGCCAAGCAAAAAAAGAATGTAATAGCCAAAAAGGACGCGGCCCGAAGGGTTTAGCCGTTTTTGAGTTCGGCTTTGTTAAAAAAGTTTGCCAATGAGTACATTGCCTACACTTTTTTGCCGCGCCTCACCGTACAAAAACGGCTAAACGCAAAGAGCAATTAGAACTTCTTGCCAACCCTAGTACGTCTGCCGGACCGCGC
>JBGUOO010000017.1:0-6915 GCA_045129775.1 Elusimicrobiaceae bacterium | reverse complement strand
CTCCGCCCTTCGGGCGCGTGCCGCCAGTATACCTTCCTCGGGGCCGCCTAGTCTTGCCCGCAAATTCGTTTGAAAAACCAAGCTGTTACGTATAGGGGAAAAGAGCCCTCTTTTTTTCTGCCTTGGGGCAAGAGGGCTCTTCTTTCTAATTTTTAAGCACTTATTTTATTTCAAATGCAAGCTATATTTGCCGGTAGCCGTGGTGTAGAAATTATCCGACATTAAATACATTTTCTTACTCGGCACGTCCACCCATACTTCCAGCGCACTGTGGTTTTGCCCCGTAATGCGAAGCGCCAACGTAAACGGGCGCGCACATTCGGTGCGGCGCACTTGTACGATTTTTAAATCTTTCAAAAACGCATGCAACGCCGCATAATTATCGGCCGTTAAGTGGGCCAAATCGGCCGCTACCGGGGCCACAAACGTAAACCCCTGTAAAGACGCATGCGCGTTGACACTTTTTTGCACTTGCAACAAGCGTTTTAAATAGAGCTGTTCTTCCTGGTAGCTTAACGGCGTCTGAAAAAAAGCTGGCAAATCCCCTTGCCGGTCGGGGTGTAAGTGCACCTTGGCCTGCAACGCTTGCAAATTTTTAAGCTGTTGCTTCCAGGCCAAATCGGGCGTTGTTTGGCGGGCCACTTGCCGTTCCAATTCATTTTCCATCAAGGGCAGTTTGTTATGACAGTTCCCCTGGCCGCCGGCCCACAGCATACTTGCCGTGAACAAAATAAAAAGACTGGTAATTATTTTTGTCATCATTTTCTCCATAAGGCCGCTTATCTTAACAGCATGCCGTATTTTTCCTGTGCCGTGGTATTGATATTATCGGACATTAAATACACATTCCGCGTAGGCACATCAATCCACAGTTCCAAGTTGCCACCTTCCTGGCTTTGAATTTGTAGCGATAGCGTAAACGGGCGCACCCGCTGGGTATGCGTTACTTGAGCCCAACGCAAGCCCTTTAAAAAAGCGTGCAACGCGGCGTAATTCTCTAACGACAAAGTAGCCAAATCCTCCGGGATCGGTGTTACCAAGGCAAAACCTTGCAAGGTTTTATTGCCGTTGATACTTTGTTGCAACTGTTCAATGCGCTGGTTATACGCGGCTTCGTATTGACGGCGCAATACGGTGTTGGGCACCACCGGCAACCCGCTTTGCGTGCGGGAAGGATTTTGCTCATACAATTTTTGAATTGCTTTGAGTTCTTTTTTCCACGAGGAAGCCGCCTGTTGTTCGGCCACGGCCCGCTCCACACGGGTTTCTATCTCTTTGGCCAGTGTACCGGCCTGGGGTAACAATGCCGTTTCAAGCAAGCAAACGGTAAGTATTATTTTTTTCATTCGTATCTCCGTATGTGTTTATTACAGGGCCGCAATTTCGGCCCCGGTTTGGTTAAGTTTCGCGCGCACCAACGTCAAAAGTGCCAAGCGGTTTGCGCGCAGTTTTTCGTCAGGCACGTTGACCATAACGTCTTTAAAAAACACCTCTAAAGGCTCTTTAAACGCTTGCAGATTTCTAAGCGTGTTTAGATACTCTTGGGTAGTAGTAGCCGCGCACGGCGGACAGTTTTGGGCCGCCTTACAAAGTGCGCGCTCGGCGTCGGTTTCAAAGAGTTTTTCGTCGGGCGTGGGGGAAACCGTCGGCGCTTTTTGCAAAATGTTTTGCACACGTTTGGCGCTTTCACGCAAGGCGGCAAACTCCGGCGCGCTTTGCACTTGTTCCAAGGCGGCCACCAGGTTTTCCACTTGCGTGAGGGGCAACTCTACCCAATTTGAAACGGCTTTTAACACGGCGCTGTTATGCCCGCGTTCCTCCAGCACTACGCCCAAGCGCTGGGCTAAAAAGTCGGTCAGTTGGCGGGTGACGGGGTCCGTCCAGCGCGCCCCGTAAGCCTGTTTGACAATTTCTAACGCCTGGCTTACGCTTACGTTCCACTTGTTTTCCAGCAACATACGCACGACGGCAAACGCCTGGCGACGCAAGGCAAAGGGGTCCTCGCTTCCAGTAGGAATTTGGCCGATGATAAAGTTGCCGGCTAACGTGTCCAACTTACCCGCTAAAGACACCACATTCCCCGCCGCCGTTTGCGGCAAAGGCGAGGAAGAAGTCAGCGGCCAGTAGCACTGTTCCATAGCTTTGGCGGCCTCTTTTTCGGCCGGGGTAGCGGCCGTGAGTGCGGCGTATTGCCCGCCCATGTAGCCTTGTAGCTCGGGGAACTCGTACACAACGTGGCTGGCTAAATCGTCGTAACAATGCAAGGCCGCGTAGGACACAGCGTCTTCGTTAGCACCCAGTTTTGCGCCCAGTGCGCGGGCGATTTGCTGGGTACGCAAGGCTTTGTCCGCCATACTGCCCATACCTTCTAAGAATTGGATATTTTTGAGTTTTTCGTGAAACGCGGGTAAGCCTTCTTTTTTATCGTTCTCAAAGAAGAACACCGCGTCGGACAACCGGGCCGACATTACTTTTTTAAACCCGCTCATCACTTCGGTCTGGTTGGCGGACGACCCGTCGCGCACGGCGATAAAATACGGTTGCAAGTTGCCTTTTTTGTCCACCACCGGGAACATTTTAAGTTGTTGTTTTAAGACGGTGGTAATCAGCTCGCGCGGGAGGGTAAGTGCCTTTAAGTCCATATCGCCGCCCACGGCCACGGGGTGCTCGGTAAACGCGACGGTTTCTTGGATGAGCCCTTCGTCTAAATCGGCCAGGTAGCCGCGCACGGCGGCCTCGGCACTGACGCTTTTGATGAGGGCTTCGCGCCGCTCTTGCGGCAATACTAAAATGGGAGGGAGTTGGTCTTTTAACAACTGCACATAATAATCTTTATCGGCGCGTTCCACCTTAATGGGTTTGTGCCCGTAGGAAAGCATGGGGCGCGTGGTGCGGCCCGACTTTACACCCGCCACCGTAAACGAAATAACTTTACTGCCATACAGCCCCATGAGCGAGCGTATCGGCCGCCCGTAGCGAAGGCCGCTGTCTTCCCACACCATATTTTTGGCAAATTCCAGGCCGGTTACCAGCTGGGTGAAAATTTCAGGTAGTAGCTGGACGGTTTTTGCGCCCTTTCTATGCACGCGGGCGTAGATAAAGGGGCCTTTGTCCGTTTCTTGGATGATTAAATCTTGCGCGCGTACGCCGTTTTTTTGGGCAAACCCGGCCGATTGGGGGGTAAAGTTGCCCTGCGCGTCTTTTAAGAGCTTAGCGGGCGGTCCTTTGACTTCTTGGGTAAGGTCGGCTGATTTTTCTTCTAAGCCGTGCACAAATACCACCAAGCGGCGGTACGTGCCAAACGTTTCCACGCTCTCATACGAGAGGCGCTTTTCGTTCAGTACGTTTTCGGTTAACGTTTTAAGCTGGGTTAAAGCTGGCACTAAAAAGCGCGCAGGCAAATGTTCGGTTCCAATTTCTAACAGTGCATTTTTAAGTAACATAGTGTTGTTTCCTTACTGTGCCCCTCGCGGGCGTCTATACATTATTTTTTAGAGTCCGCGTTCGGCGCGGGCATTGTCAACCCGGACTCCGGGTGCCCCTCGCGGGCGTTCGCGTTTGTTGCGGCAGTATCATGTGCCGCGGGCTTAAGGGCGGCATTTGCCGCCTCTACATAGGCTTTGGCACAGGCTTTGGCCAAGTTGCGGATTTTGGTAATATGGTTGGTGCGGTCCTGCACCGACAGTGCCCCGCGCGCTTCCAACATATTAAAATACTGCGACAGTTTCATCGTGTCGTCATACGCGGGCAGATAGAGCCCTTTTTTGCACAGTGCATAGCACTCGTCTTCACATTCTTTGATATAGCGGCGCAAGTGTTCCACGTCGGTTTCTTCAAAATAATAGTGTGAAAATTGGCGCTCGCCTTCGTGGTGTACGTCGCGGTAGGTAACGGTGTCGTTCCAACGCAAGTCAAATACGTTATCCACTTTTTGGCAGTACATGGCAATACGCTCCAGGCCGTAGGTAATTTCGGCCGTGATAGGGTTTAAAGCGTAGCCGGCCATATTTTGGAAATACGTAAACTGCGTGATTTCCATGCCGTCTAGCCAAATTTCCCAACCTACGCCACTGGCGCCCAGGGTGGGGGATTGCCAATCGTCCTCAATCCAGCGCACGTCGTGCTGGGCCGGGTCCAGGCCGATAGCTTTGAGCGAGCCTAAATAAATTTGTTGGATATTTTCGGGCGCCGGTTTTAAAATCACCTGATATTGGTAATACTTACCCAAGCGGTTGGGGTTTTCGCCATAGCGGCCGTCGGCGGGGCGGCGGCAGGGCTCCACATACGCCCGGTGCACGGGCTTAGACGTGAGCGAGCCGAAAAATGTTTCGGGGTTATAGGTGCCGGCGCCTTTTTCCAGGTCGTAGGGTTGGACGAGCACGCAACCTTGTTTGGTCCAATAGTTATTGAGCGCGGCGATGATGTCTTGAAAGTTCATACCTTGTTTCTTCATAGAGATATTATACAATTTTTCCGTGTAAGCGTTGGTAAATTTCTGCTACGCAGTCGTTTAAATGCTGGTTAATTTGGTTATTCCAAAAACGCACCACTTGAAAACCGCATTTTTCCAATTTCCAAGTACGTTTTTGGTCGGATTCGTTCTGGGCATGTTGAGAGCCGTCCACCTCAATAATCAGTTTCTTCTCCAAGCATACAAAGTCCGCTATATACTGATTAGCTATAAGGTATTGCCTATAAAATTTAAAGCCCAGTTGGTTATTACGCAAACGATTCCATAGCTTAGCCTCTTGTGGGGTTTTGTTGCGCCGTAAAGACCGGGCAAGCTGTTTCATATTAGCCATACGATACTGATGATGTGATTTTGTTGACTTAGGAAACTTTTGGGAAACGTGGTTTACTGGGTGCTCACTGTTATTTTCAGCTCGTTCCTTGTGGTACTTAGCGCACAGTACCGCTTTTACCTCGCCCCTTGTGGGAGAGGATGCCCGTAGGGCAGGTGAGGGGTTGTCAAAAAGTATTTCCTTTTTGGAAAGTGTGGCCGAAGGCCAGGTGAGAGGTTTTTCTGGAGAAGTATTATGTATCCTGTCTGTGTTTTTTGCATGGTCTATGTTGTGTTTTGAATTGTTTATCATATTGCTTGTCTTTTTCTATGAATTGTTAGGGTTTCAGTTATCTTCTCCCACAAGAGACGAGGGAAACAACTCTTTCTATTGTACCACATATTGCGAAGACAACCCTCTTTTGTTATACTATACATACAATTTAATCTGTTTTTGGCGCCGCTAGGAACGGCTCGCTAGTAATAGTAGATAGACCCCAAAAATAGTCGTATATAGGTACAACGTGATAGGAATTGCAAACCTGTTGTGTTGTACCGAATGTTTCTCATTGAAAAATGAGGGATTACGGCTGTGTATTTGTGGTTGAGGTCTATCTACCCCAAGTATAATAGCCGTTTTTATTGGTTTGCTGGGCAGATAATTGTGAAATTTAAACATACAGGAGAAAATAAAATGAATAGTAACAAGGCTATAAATTTATTAGACAACCCCTCACCTGCCCTACGGGCATCCTCTCCCACAAGGGGCGAGGGAAACGGCGTGCAAGGTTTTACGCTCATTGAGCTATTAGTGGTGGTGCTGATTATCGGTATTTTGGCGGCGGTAGCTGTGCCTCAATACCAAAAAGCGGTATTAAAGGCGCGTGTTGCCCAGGTATTGCCGTTTTTAAAGGCAATATATACAGCTCAACAACTATATTTTTTAGATAACGGAAAATATGCAGAAGACATGGAAGACTTAAATATACAAGTTCGTTGTCCCACCGGGTGGGTGTGTAGTATGGGATATGATGTGAGCGGGGTAGCGCTCAATAAAGCAGAAGCAACGCCCGTAGATAATAGGTATTTTGACAATTTTAGAATTATATTATATTACGGGCCAAGCAAAATATTAGAAAATATACAGGGGAAGCCCTACTGTATGGCCCATAAGGGAAAAGTAAATAGTGTAAATGTATGTAAAACATTCGGAACAAAATTTTCCGATGACTCTAATTGGGTGCGTTATTTTATTCAATAAACGAACCATCGTTTAACTAAACAGTTCATCTATTTCCGCGGGGACTTGCAAAAAAGAATCGTAAATTTTGAATGCGTGCTCGCGGATAAACGTGTCGGGGCGCTTAATGTTGGGAATCATACACGTACGCATGCCGGCGCGGATAGAGGCGGTAGCCCCGGCCACGGAGTCCTCAAACACCAAACAATGGGCCGGGTCCGCACCCAAACCGGCGGCGGCGCGCAAATAAACTTCGGGGTTGGGTTTTAAGTGTTCCACGTCTTCGCACGTGGTAATGGACGAAAAGTAGGGCGCAAGCCCGGTTTTATCCAAATAAAAATCCACCCATTTGCGAATGTTGGACGACGCCAGCCCCAGCTTGAGCCCGCGCTTGTAAAACAGCTCAACGGCTTCTTTAGCGCCGGGCATAAAGGGGATATTGCCGCCGCGCTGGAGGTAATTTTCCACCAGTTGGTAGGTGCGGCGTTGCAGGTGGTCGGTATCGGTATTTTGGCCGAAGTGTTGCTTGATGAATTTGTTGGCTTCTTCGCGGCTGATGCCCACGCCTTGGGCGAATAAATCAAAGGTAAAGTCCAGGCCCATTTCAGCGGCGGCGGCGCGGTAGCACTCAAAGTAGATGAGTTCGGTGTTATATAAGGTGCCGTCCATGTCAAAGATTACGGTGGATATCATAGAGATATTGTATAAAATTAACAACTCCTCGCGAAATAACTTTGTACGTGGACCAACCATTTGCCAAAATTGGGATATCCAAAGCCGACTTTCGCTCGCGTACCTGCCGCGCTTTGCGCGGTCCGGCAGACGTACTAGGGTTGGCAAGAAGTTCTAATTGCTCTTTGCGTTTAGCCGTTTTTGTACGGTGAGGCGCGGCAAA
>JBGUOO010000016.1:0-6659 GCA_045129775.1 Elusimicrobiaceae bacterium | reverse complement strand
CTCCGCCCTTCGGGCGCGTGCCGCCAGTATACCTTCCTCGGGGCCGCCTAGTCTTGCCCGCAAATTCGTTTGAAAAACCAAGCTGTTGCGTAGGGGGAAAAGAGCCCTCTTTTTTTCTGCCAAATTAAAAACCCCGGTTTTTATATATACACAAACGTACTTTGAAAACTGATTTACATTTTTGATATAATATCCGTGTCGCACGACGTCTTACTATGGGAGAAAATCATGAAAAAAATAGGGTTGTTGGTGTTTACCGCGCTACTTTGTCTGCCGGTATTTGCCCAAGATAAAAAGCACAATCTAGAAATTGCTTACGAACATTCGGACTATAAGTATAAGGAACCGCACATGGCCAACCCGATTAAAACTTCGGGCAAGAAAAACGGGGTGAGCCTTAAATACACCCAACGCAGCATACTGACCAGCGGCGATGTATCCGATTCCGACAACAGCTTTGCCTCGTTGGAATTTCGTTACATGAACGGCGACGTAGATTACGACGGCTGGATGCACTGGACCAGCGGGGCCGTTACTCCCTTTTCAGCCAGCAATTTGAAAGACTATTATTTTGAAGCCGCCCTTAAAATCGGGGCCGTCTATCGTTTGGCAGATCCGTTGGATATATGGCCTTACTTGGGCCTTGGTTGGCGCCAACTGCGCAACCACGCCGAAGAAATGGGCGCCGGCGGTTATCAGCGTACTTCCACGTATATTTATTTACCGTTAGGGACCAATCTAAGATACAAAGCCAGTGAAAAGGTTTCATTTACCTTAAACGGCCAGTTTGACGTGCTCTTGCACGGCAACCAATACAGCCGCATGACCGATACCGCCCTGTTTGGGGACGATTCCTCCAACCGGCAAGATAAAGGCTACGGTATCCGCGTGAGTGTGCGCGGGGACGTCAATATGGGCAAAGTAGGCATGTTTGTAGAGCCGTTCTGGCGCTACTGGCATATCCAAAATTCCGAAGAACAGTGGTTCTATCCCGGGGGGGATCCTACCCAGCCGGGGGTATCCTTGGTGGAGCCGTTTAACACGACGACCGAATGGGGTATCCGCGCCGGGATTACATTTTAATTGTATCGCTGGAAAGCAACGAAACCCAAAACATTACGTTTTGGGTTTCGTGCGTTAAAGGTTTCTTGGCGTCCGTCGTTTATTACGCCAAATTGGCAAGAAACCTACGGGATTGAGTCCATTATCTGGCGCAACTCCTCTTCACTCTTATCCCTCACTTCTACGGTTTTTTCTTTGCCCTTAGCGCCTTTTACTAAAATAATGCTTCCTTCTTTCACGTCAAAAAAGTCAGCCAAAAAAACTTTCATCATGGCGTTGGCGGGGTCGTCATCTACTTTTTTAGTTTGAATTTTTACTCTGAGCACACTGCCAATGCGGCTAATCACTTCGTTGCGCTCTGCCCCCGGTATTAAACGTACTTTAATAATCATGTGTCCCCTCCAAACCTTACTTAAACAGTAAACTGCCGATACGCGGCAGGGTGGAACCTTCTTCCACCGCAACTACAAAATCTTCACTCATCCCCAGCGAAAGTTGCGCCTGGGGCACGTCTTTAAAATCTTCGTCAAACGCGGTTTTAACGGCCCGGAATAACCGCCTAAGTGTGCTTTCATCCGCCCCTTGCGGGGCCACGGCCATATAGCCGCACACGTCTAAATTTGCAAACTTTCCGCGCAGTTTTTTAGCCAGCACGCGCGCCTGCGGCAACGGCAAGCCCGATTGCGTTTCTTTACCCGTTAGCTTCACTTGCACCAAGCCGCGCATTACTTTGCCCGCCGGCACATGCACGCTTAACGCACGGGCGGTTTCTTCGTCATCTAACGAATCTATATAATCAAATAGCACAGCGGCTTTGGCCGCTTTATTTTTTTGCAAGTGGCCGATAAAATGTTTTTTAACGGCTGTAAACTTGGCAAACGCCGGGTTTTCTTTCCACCGGGCAAACGCCTGTTGCACGCGCGACTCGCCCACGTCGCTAAGCACCCCTTTTTGCAGTAGTGTCAGCACATCTTCGTCGGTGGCATACTTGATTACGGCTAACAGGTTTACGGCTTGCACGTTGCGCCCGGCACGGGTACAGGCCGCCGCAAGGGAAATTTGTATGTCTTGTAAATTGCGTAGCAAGGTTTCTTCCCGTTGTTCCATAAAATTCCCTTGACATATTATACAAAATTTAGTGTAATGTCGCAATTTTGGGCCCAACACAAAGAATTTCAGCGCATCCGCCCGCTAAAAGGTATAATGTAAGCAAGGGTTATGAAACATTTTTATTTTACGTTACTGGCTGTGTGGCTGTGCGGGCCCGTGTGGGGGGCGGCTTATACCGTGCCCGAGCGCCTGCAAGAAGCGGCCGATTTGTATTTTTCGGCCCGCCCGCAGGAAGCGCTGGAAAAGTATGTGGCACTTTCTAAAGATACAAACGAGCGGCGTGCTTTTTTAAATGCTATTTTTA
The DNA here is from genome assembly GCA_045129775.1 of Elusimicrobiaceae bacterium. Lineage (GTDB taxonomy): Bacteria > Elusimicrobiota > Elusimicrobia > Elusimicrobiales > Elusimicrobiaceae > Avelusimicrobium. Next base: position 4,183 of record JBGUOO010000016.1, on the reverse strand, counting down.
TCGCCATGGAGCAAAGCAAACCCAAAGAAGCCGTGGACATTGCCCTGGAAGCCTACCGCCTTTACCCGCAAGATGATGAAATTTTGGAAATGGCCGCCGAAGCCCTCCTGGCCGACGGGCAATACGCCGCGGCCGAGCGCTTACTCTCTTTTTTGCCGCAAGATAACAACACCGCGGGGTTTTTCCACATCAATTTAGCGCGCGCGCAACTGGGCCTGGGCGAAAAAAAGCTGGCCATCTATAATTTAAAACAAGCGCTTAAAGCGGCCTCGCACCCCAGTTTGGCACACTTCTTGTTGGGCCAAATTTACGAGGACGACAAAAAATATAAAGACGCCGCCGCCCAATTTCAAGCCGCCGTAGATTACGACCACCAATTTATAGAAGCCCGCATCCGCCTGGCCCGCAATTTAGAAAAGTCCAAACAATACGACGAGGCCTACCGCCAATACAAAATGCTGTTCGCCTCGGACAAAAAAAACACCCACGCCGCCGATGCACTCGCGCGCGTAAAACCCCATATTACCAAGCCCGAAAAAGAACTCTCGCCGGGGGTGCCCCTGTTGGAACATACCGATGTGCAACCCCTCGTTCTGCCCCCGGGGTTGGAAGCCTTGGCGGAAATTAAAATCGGCCTGGGAGTAGAGCAAAACGGCAAGCCCGCCCCGCGCACGCGCATTTCGTTTATCCCATCGCACGCGTTTGTGGTGCACAACTCCCAAGGTAACGAAATTGCCGCCGGCAAAGGGGGGGAAACCTGGCAAGCGGTGCTGGAAAACAAACAATCTTATCTACTGAGCCCGCAAGGCAAAAAGATTCCGTTCAAAAAAATCGTTACGGTTATCCCCACGTCGGACAATCCCACCCAAGCCGCCACCATTATCATCAAAAACCTGCAAAGCGGCCCCGGCATGAGCTGGGCCAGCGTGGGCGATAAAGAATACCGCGGAAAATTGGAAATTTTACATTCGGCCTCGCACAATTTAGTGCCCATTAACGTGCTAACGCTAGACGAATATGTGCAAGGCATTATTGCGGCCGAAATGCCCGCCGGATTCCCGCAAGAGGCACTCAAAGCGCAAGCGGTCCTGGCGCGCACCTACGCCTTAAAACACCGCCACAAACATAAATACTACGGTTACGATTTGTGCGACGCGCAAAACTGCCAGGTGTACGGCGGGGTAGCCGCCGAGACCGAGGCCGGCAACGCCGCCGTGGAAGGCACGCTGGGCCAAACCTTGCAGTACCAACACAAACCCATTGAAAGTGTGTTTTCGGCCAACTGCGGCGGGGCTACACAAAGCGCCAAAGACGCCGGCTGGAACGAAACGCCTTACTTGCAAACCGTGTCGGACTATCAAGCCTTTGATTTTGAAAACTTAGAGCCGTACCATTTTAAAGCCCTGTTGCAATATCCGTCGGCAGCGTACAGCAAGTATGACAAACACGTCAGCCTGGCGGCGTTTCGCTGGGCGCGCGTCGTGAGCGAGCACGAACTGCGCGAAGTGATTAAAAACCAGAAAAAAGATATCGGCCCCATTACTGCGCTGATCCCGCAAAAGCGTTCGCGCGCGGGGTACGTGACCCAGTTGCTCGTCAAGGGCACCAAAGGAACGGTTACGCTGAGCAAAGAAAACGTCATCCGCAACAATTTAAGTTTAGGTATGTTACGCAGCAGTTATTTTATTATCCAACCCAATTACGAAAACCGCCAGTTAAAATACTTTGTGTTTTACGGCGGCGGTTGGGGGCACGGCGTGGGGTTTTGCCAAACCGGGGCCGCGGGGCGCGCGGAGGCCGGGCAAGATTATAAAACCATTTTAAACCACTACTTCCCGCTGGCCAATTTAACGGAGCCGGAATAAAAATGACACTCCCCGTGCCCGCGTGGCTTAAAGAAATGGTTGGAAAGAACAAAGCGGCCCTGCGTACTTCGCAAGCGTTACGGGCCGAAGACTCCATTTCTTCGCACACGTTACACACGGTCTGCCACGCCGCCAAATGCCCCAACCGCGGCGAGTGTTTTAACTGCGGAGATGCTACCTTTATGGTGCTGGGGGACATTTGCACACGCGGGTGCCGATTCTGCGCGGTGGATAAAAAACGCCCCCTGCCGCCCGACGAAAAAGAGCCCCAGCGCGTGGCCGACGCCATTAAAGAGTGGGGGATCCGCTATGCGGTACTCACCATGCCCACACGCGACGATTTACAAGACGGCGGCGCGGCTCATTTTGCGCGCGTATTAAATGCCATTCACACCACCACACCCGAAGTAAAAACCGAGCCCTTAATTTCCGACTTGCACGGCAACTGGGCCGCGTTGCAAACCATTTTAGACGCCCGGCCCGACGTGCTGGCCCACAATGTGGAAACCGTGCCCGCGCTGTATAGCCGGGTGCGTATCGGCGCCGATTATACGCGCACGCTGACCCTTTTAGAGACCGTTAAAAAGCGCGCGCCGGGGTTGCTCACCAAGTCGGGCTTTATGGTGGGGCTGGGCGAAACGCCGGCGCAGATTTCCGCTTTAATGAAAGATTTACGCAGCGCGGGCGTAGATTTACTGACCATTGGGCAATATTTGGCACCGTCGGCGGCGCATTATCCGGTGGCGCGCTACCCCGAGCCGGATGAATATAAGGCGTGGGAAGCGCAGGCGCTGGAATTGGGGTTTAAGGCGGTGGCGAGTGGGCCGCTAGTGAGGAGCAGTTACCGTGCCGGTTTGTTGTATAAAAAAGCCACCTGTGACGTTGCGTAATACGTGGACCAATTAGGAAGGAATTACACTGCACTAATTTGCTATAATATAACTATGAAGAAAATTCTTTCTTTTCTCTTACTAACTTCTTTCTTCTGCGCCTGCGCAGGCAACCCACCCGCCTGGTGGAACCCCAACAACCGCTACGGCACCGTGGACGGCGTGCAAACGCAACCCGCCGCGCAAAAGAAAGCCGTGGTGGTAGAGGAAGAAGAAATTGACCTTCCCGATACTACCTATGAGGAAGTCACCCTGACCCCTATGCCGGACGAAGAAAACGAAAACAAAACGGGTGCGTCCTCGGCGCAGAATGAAAAAGAGTTACCGCTACCCAGCGTATTAGATTAAATATAACAACGGGCGCAAATTTAACGGCTTAAAACTTTTAGTTTTAGGCCGTTTTTTAACGCGTGATGAAACTTTATACGTGGACCAACCATTTGCCAAAATCTTTCCATTTCGCACCGATTTTCACTCGCGTACCTGCCGCGCTGTGCGCGGTCTGGCAGACGTACGCCACGTTCAACTAGGGGTTGGCAAGGGGCTCTTCTTGCCTTTGCGCCGCTGTAATTTTTAAGTTAGGGCACACTGATTTTTGCGCAGGCATAGTCCCCTATGCCAAGCAAAGAAGGGAAGCCATAGCTTAAAAAGTACGCGGCCCGAAGGGTTTAGCCGTTTTTGGGTGCGGCTTTGTTAAAAAATTTTGCCAATGATGTCATTGTCTGCAATTTTTTGCCGCGCCTTACTTACCAAAAACGGCTAAACGCAAAGAGCAATTAGAACCCCTTGTCAACCCTGACAAACTGGTTTGATTTTGACAAATCAGGGTACTGAACATTAACCCCGGTGTTTGGGGAAGTACAGTGTTTGAGCACAGGTTGGCTGAATATAACAACGGGCGCAAAGTAACTTTTGCCCATTTCCCGACGGTAAAAAAAATTTTAAAATAACCCCTTGACAAATTTTTGTTTTCCATTATACTGTGAGTGAGGCAGTAAAGTAAGTAGTCAGGTGTTGTTGGAATGGGCGTTTGCCCGCTGCACTTGTAGCGTTTACCTGTGGGGGATATGGCCGGTTGGTGTTACGTGGCTGTGGAACTTGTGGGGGCGTGCCGGAAGATAGGGTAGTTTGTCCGCTGGTTTCCGGGGGTGGTGCTGAGCTGTGAGTGGAGTTCCCGGTAGGTGAGGGGCGCGAGCGGCACGTTGTGGGGGTTGATGTTTTGGTTCGGCCTGCGCAATGGGTACGGTGACGTAAGTCCTGGCTATATTCGGTGCGGACTAGGAGTAAAAATGAAAAGCTGTCGCTGAAGGGGGCTTTTAGTTAGATAAACTAAGAGCCCTCTTTTTTTCTGCCTAATTTGGGGCAATACGTTGTTGGCCCCTCGGGCGGATACCTCCGCCCTTCGGGCGCGTGCCGCCAGTATACCTT
>JBGUOO010000015.1:0-106594 GCA_045129775.1 Elusimicrobiaceae bacterium | reverse complement strand
TGCAATTAAAATTGCCCAGGCGGATAAGTTCGTGCGTTTTGAACTGAAGGTTTTGCGGAACGTCAAAATCTGCGTAATTGTTTTGCGTCATAAAAATATTTTAGCAAATTAAAAGGGCCGGGCATAGCGCCCGACCCATAAACACAGGAGAATGTGTTTAAATTATTGAATTGTACCTGTTCCCAGCGGGTCCAGTTTGTTGTAGAAATTGAGCAGCTGTTCTACATAATCGTCCGTCGTTACGGTACCCGGGAACGTAATTTGTTTTTCGCCCAAGGCGGCGGCTTTTTCGGCATTTTTGGCCGGGTCCGGCACAATATCTTCCGGCTGGGCTTTCCAGGCTTTGTCTTGCAACAAAACTTGTTTCCATGCACGTTCCTGCGCCGCTTGTTCTTGATCACTAAGTTGCTGCATGAATTGTTCGTCAAGCTCTTGTTGCTGTGCGTTAGCTTGCCGTGCCTGCGCTGCCCCTTTCTCTTGCAAGGGTGGTTCGGTATGGGATAATTGTGCCGCTACGGCGCGTTCTACCGCCGTGGCTACATTCGGGCGCGCGGTAGGCGTCGCTTGAGGACGTACCACGGGTACAGAAAGCCCTGTGCGCACCGTCGTTGGCAGTTTCGGTTCTACTACATAAGGAACAGCTTTGACGCCCTTTATAGCTTCGGGCATATATTTGAGTTTTTGGGCGTGCGCCGATAACGTGCAAGCCCCGACAAGTAAAACGATAGGCAATAATTTACATGTTTTCATACTCATATTATAAGGAAACGAACGCAAAAGCAACAGGGCCCTTGGGCCCAATTTGAAATAGGTCTTTTTACCTAGTAAACGATTTGTTTTGCCACTTGCGGCTGTGCCAGCGGCGCTCAAACACGGCGGCGCGGATCAGCTCGTCTAACGTCATGGCTAGCCATATTCCCACTAATCCCCAACCCAAGTACACACCTAATATATAGGAAAGTAACGTAGCCACGCCCCACATGACAATCACGCCCGTCCAAAACGGGAAAAACACGTCACCGGAGGCAATCAGCGAATTAACCGCCGTAATGTTCACCGCGCGGCCGATTTCCAAAATCACATCCACCCACAGCACCAAACACCCCAGGCGTACCACTTCGGGGTTTTGGGATAGAACCCCAAAAATCTGCGGTCCCAAAATTGCCGTTAAAAGCGAAATTGCCACGCTTACCACAAGTGCCCAGCGGATAGAATATTTTTCAATGGAAAACGCCGCGCGGTTGCGTGCGCGTCCGACTAAGTGCCCAATGGTAATGGACGCCCCGTGCCCGATAGCAATGGCAAACACAAAGGAAAACATGACAATATGCATGGTGTACGTGCGCGCGGTTAATGACGCCGTACCCAATAACACCGCAAAATACGTAATGACCACTTGCGATAAATCATACGACAAGTTTTCCCCCGCCCCCGGCAAACCTACAATCAGCAAATTTTTAATCTTATCCCACGGGAACGGTTTAAAGTAATTAAGTGGCGGCACGGGCGAAACTTTCTTAAATAAAATATAGGTAAGCAGTACCATAGCTATAAAGCGGCACGTCATAGTGGAAATACCGGCGCCCACAATCCCAAGCCGCGGCAACCCGCCGTGGCCGAAAATCAAAAAATAGTTGCCGATTACGTTAATCACGTTGATAAGTAGCGCTACCCACATGGGGTAATAGGCCTTGTTGTGGCTACGCAAAATGGCGCCAAACGTCATCACCATGGCCAGGAAAACCGAACTTCCCCCTACTAGCCCCATATACGGGCGCGCATACATAAATAGGTGCTCTTTGAGGCCCATTAAGTGCAGTAGTTGCGGCGCAAAATAATACAACCCCGCGCTGACTAATACCCCCATTATAAGGTTAACCAGTAACGAAACACCAATTACCTGGAGCACATTTTTTTTCTGCCGCGCCCCCAAATATTGCGCGCACAGTACCGACGTACCAAGCGCCGTTACCATATACACCAGGCACACCAAAAACACCAGTTGGTTTACTACGCCGCTGGCGGCTACGGCGTCGTCGGCAAAGCGGCTGAGCATAAATACGTCCGTGGCGCCCGTGAGCATCAGTAAAAGCGTTTCAAAAAAAATCGGGTTAGTTAAGTGGAATAACTGCGCGCGCAGTAATTTGGTTTGGGAGTTCTTCGCCATACGTTTCATAGGTATATTATATAATTTGTGTAAAATTCCCCGCAAAAGTGCTACAATAAAAGAAACTTTTTTAAAAGGAGTCTAACGCATGAAAAAAATTCTGTTGTTAACTGTACTGGTAGCAGGGTTGTCTTTCCCGGCGTGTGCCGCCGGCGGGCCGGGGTATTTTAAATTGTCTTTATGGGATAACTTGGCGTTTGCCATTCCCAATAATACCCAAGAAATCCAAGGGGTAGATTTGGGGATTGGTTCATACACACATAGTGTAACGGGTTTACAATGGAATATTATTTGGGCGGAAACCAAATATTTAACCGGGGTCAGCTGGGCTTGGGGTATCAGCAAAACGGGCCAGGCTACCGGGGTGCAATTTGCTTTTGTAAACATGGCAGATAATATGACGGGTGCCCAATTAGGTGGCGTCAATATGGCGCAAGACACAACCGGGGTACAGTTTGGCGGGGTTAATATGTCCCACCGCTCTACCGTGGGCGCGCAAATTGGTTTTTATAACCAGGCCGAATATATTAACGGCGTACAATTTGGGCTTGTAAACTATGCCAAATATATTTATGGTTTGCAGTTAGGTATTTTCAACATTGCCGAAAACGGCTACCTGCCGGCCATGGTTTTTGTAAACGGACGTTTTTAAGCAGTATATATAAGGAGAAATAAATTAAATGAAGAAACTGATCGTATTATTGGCTGCCTTGTTAGTAGCCGCTCCTGCATTTGCAGGGAATACGGGTTACCTCAAATTGTCCTTATGGGGCGATATTGCTGTAGCCTTGCCGAACAACATCCACAACATTACCGGGTTGGACCTGGGTATCGGTTCTAAAGCCGACACGGTGGACGGTGTTCAATTTGACTTCATCTATGCAGATGCCCACAAAGTGCGCGGTGTCAAATTTGGCCTTGTGGATACGGCTGATATCGTTTACGGTATTCAAGGTGGTTTAGTAACCATCAACCGTCAAGATATGCGCGGTATTCAAGGTGGTTTAGTATCCATCAACAACGGCAAAATGCAAGGTTTGCAAGATGGTTATGTAAACTGGTCCGACGGCCAAGTAATTGGTGTACAATGGGGTTTAGTAAACGTAGCTAACCGCATGACTGGTTTGCAATTTGGTTTAGTCAACTATGCCAAACAACTTGAAAACGGCTTGCAACTGGGTTTGGTAAACATTGCCAAAAACGGTTGGTTGCCTGTTATGATCATTGTAAACGGCCGCTTCTAATTATTGTTTAGTTAGATGCTATCCCGCCCCCTTGTGGGGGCGGTTTTTTTTTGCTATAATCTCAATAGGTGAAACTGAGCAAAAAGGCGCAAACCGTTGTAAATTAAAGCCTATTTTGACGTCACCTCGGCAACCGCCACCCGGGGCAACTACTACCCTAATTTAGGCGCGCGCCACAGGAGAAAAACATGAGTAACGTATCAATGAAAGCCATGCTGGAAGCCGGCGTGCACTTCGGTCACCAAACTTCCCGCTGGAACCCCAAAATGGGCCGTTTTATTTTTGGTGAAAGAAACGGTGTCCATATCTTAGACTTACAAAAAACCGCCAAAGAACTTAAAAAAGCCTGCGCTTTTGTCAAAGAAGAAAGCAAAAAAGGCGCCAAATTTTTGTTCGTCGGTACTAAAAAACAAGCGCAAGAAGCCATCCGCGCCGAGGCAGAACGCTGTGGTGCTTACTGCATTAGCGAAAAATGGCTCGGCGGTACTTTAACCAATTTCCAAACGGTTAAAAAATCTATTGAGCGCATGAACGAGCTGGAAAAATGGGAAACCTCGGGCGTATTTAAAGCCATTTCCAAAAAAGAAGCCAGCCGCTTGACCAAAGAACTGGCCCGCTTGCAAAAATTGCTGGGTGGCATCCGCGATATGAAAGTGCTCCCCGACGTGGTCTTTGTCATTGACCCCGTGGACACCATGGGTGCCGTGCGCGAATCGCACGTGCTCGGGATCCCGGTGGTAGCCGTGTGCGACACCAATGCCGACCCGGACCTCATTTCCTTGCCTATCCCCGGTAACGACGACGCCGCCCGCTCTATTAAACTGTTCTGCGGTGCGATTGCCGACTCTATTTTAGAAGGCAAAGCCGAAGTGGAAGCCGTAAAAGAAACGGCCGCCGGTAACACCGTTCCCGCCGCCGAAAACCCGGCCATGGCTAAAGCGTTTGAAGATGCGATGCTCTCCTCTGAACAAGCCGAAGAAGAACAACCGGCCGAAGTAGTGGTAGAAGAAGAAGTAGTAGTGGTGGAAGAAGCCCCCGCTAAAGAAGAAAAAGCCGAAGAAAAACCGGCTAAAAAAGCGGCCGCTAAAAAACCCGCTGCCAAAAAAACCACCGCTAAAAAAGCTGCGGAAAAAGAAGAAGCCGAAGAAAAACCGGCCAAAAAAACCGCCGCTAAAAAACCGGCTGCCAAAAAGACCGCCGCTAAAACCACTAAAAAAGCGGACAAAGAAGCCAAATAAATTCTGACGGAAATTCCCGCCCTGTGCGGGAATTTCCCCCCACTTATAAATAGGAGATTTGAAATGTCTTTAATGGATGATATTAAAACCTTGCGCGAAAAAACCGGCGCGGGCATGATGGATTGCAAAAAAGCCCTCATGGAATGCAAAAACGACATGGAACAAGCCGTTGTTTACTTGCGTAAAAAAGGCTTGGCCGCCATGGCTAAACGCGCCGACCGCGAAACCAAAGAAGGTAGAGTAGTCGTCAAAACCGACGGCAAAAACTTTGCCATGGTTTCTTTAGGTTGCGAAACCGACTTTGTAGCCAAAACCGATGCTTTTATTGCCCTGGCCAACGAACTGGCCGACTATGTTTTGGCTCACCCCGGCATCAACTACGATACCGACGAAACGATTAAAGCCAAAATTACGGAACAAGCCCCCAAATTCGGCGAAAACACTACCTTCAAAGGCGGCTATAACTGGACGCCTGCCGACGGTGCCGTAATGGCCTACTACGTACACAGCGACAACAAAAAAGCCTCTTTATTGGAATTAGCCGTTGCCGGCGGTGCCGATAAAGCCAAAGCCGCCGAACTGGCGCGCGAACTGGCCATGCACACCGTAGGTATGCAAACGGGTTGGATTAAAGCCGAAGATATCCCGCAAGAAGTAATTGACAAAGAACTGGATATCTACAAAACGCAAGCGTTAAACGAAGGTAAACCCGAGGCCGCCATCGCCAAGATGTTGCCCGGCAAAGTCAAAAAGTTTGCCAAAGAAAACTGTCTCTTGGAACAAGCCACGATTAAAGACAACAAAAAAACCGTGGCCGATTACTTAAAAGAGCAAGCCCAAGCCTTAGGCGGCGAAGTAACCGTCACGCGCTTTGTGCGCTTCTAATCAAGTTTACCGGCTTGAAAAACCCCCGGCTCTGTGCTGGGGGTTTTTAAATTACCGGGAACACCAACCATCCGTGCGTAGTTCACCACATAACGTTTTACATACTTTGCGATATAACGAATTTCCCCAACAGGAGAAAATATTTTCTGTCCTATGAGTGGGATGATCTAAAAATTGGGAATAAGTTGCAACCTGTTCTCCTTCTTCAAATAAACCACCTGCTATCTTTTCAGTTACGTCAAATTCACTAAAACAGTTAATTATAAATTTTCCATTATTTTCTTGTATCTTTTTGGCATAATTTAACTGTGTTCCTGCCGGTAAATCTACTCCAAGTTCTTCACAATTTGCGGCGTAATACCCGTTTGCTAAATAATATACCTCTTGTGCGTTTTTTATATGTTTGACAAGTGCCATAAGCTCGCTGTAACGTGCTTTGGCTACCGCCAACTGGTACTGCGGCATCGCTACCGCCGCCAAAATACCAATGATTAAAACTACCACCAACAACTCAATCAGCGTGAAACCTCCTTTTGTACAAAAACAACCTTTAAAACGACTTTCATTCATACTACGTACTCCTCCATTTATACAAGATTATCTTTCGTTATACCTCAAATCTACCAAAAAAAAATGCAAGCTTTTTTTAAATTAACACCGGCCCACACCAAATTTGCTATACTATCTAAAACCCTGTAAGGAGATTTTCTATGACCGCCCACAAAAAACGTATTTTACTTAAACTTTCCGGCGAAGCACTTAGCACCGAAGGCCACCGCGGCATTAACCCGCAATCTTTAAAAGAAATTGCGACCGAAATTGCCGATGCCTACAAAAAAGCCAAGTGCGAGCTTGCCATCGTCATTGGCGGCGGCAACGTGTGGCGCGGCCTGCGCGACGGGGGCGGCGTGATTGACCGCGTCAATTCGGACAGTATGGGCATGCTCGCCACCGTCATTAACGCGATTGCCTTGCAGTCTGCCATTGAAGACGCCGGCGTTCCTACGCGCGTTTTAACCTCTATTAACATTTACCAACTGGCCGAGCCGTTTGTGCGCCGCAAAGCTATGCGCCACCTGGAAAAAGGCCGCATTGTTATTTTTGCGGGCGGTACCGGCAACCCCTATTTTACCACCGACAGCGCCGCCGCCTTGCGTGCCAGTGAAATCAACGCCGACGTGCTGTTAAAAGCCACACAAGTGGACGGCGTGTATGACGCGGACCCGCGCAAAAACCCGCAAGCCAAGCTGATTGACAAGATCACGTATGCCGAGGCCATTGAAAAGCGCTTGCAATTTATGGACACGGCCGCCCTGGCCATTGCCATGGAAAACAAATTGCCTATCCAAGTGTTTAACTTGCACAAGCAAGGCAATATTGAGCGTGCCCTATGCGGCCAAGATATTGGCACCGTGATTTATTAACTGTTCCCTCACTAAAACACCCCGGGAAACCCCGGGGTGTTTTTTATAATCTTTACAAAATCAAGTAGCCAATTACACGTCAAAAAAGGTACAATAATTACATGGCTGAGACCCGCTTTAAAAAAACTCCGTTTCACTACTTGCAATACTTGGCTTTAAAAGCGTTTTGCGTGCTGTTTGCGCTACTGCCGTACCGTCTTTGTGTGGGGACTGCCCGCACGCTCATGGGGTGGACTACCGTCTTCTTCCCTAACCGCTTTAAACGCATGGAGCAGGATATTTCCCGCGCGTTCCCGGAAAAAACCCCGCAAGGAGTTCACCAAATTGCCGTAGATTCCTGGTGTAATATGGGCACCATTTTGGCCGAATTTATAAAGCTTACCCACATGAGCCGCGAAGATTTCAAAAAGCATTGTAAAATTGACGGGTTGGAAAAAATCCAGCAAGCGCAAGGAACCACGGGCGGCATTATCCATATCGGCCATTTCACGAACTGGGAGGCCTTTGGCTTGGCCGCCAGTGTGTACGGAATGAAAAAAGCCGTGCTGGCCCAGCGCGTGGATAACCCCTATATTGACGAGGAAACCAACCGTCTGCGTAACATTTTTGGTGGGCAAACCTTTTACAGCAACCATGGCGAGCAACCCTTTTTTGCCGCTATGCGTTGGATTAAGCGCAAACGCCTCTTAGGCATTCTAATTGACCAAAATGCAGGCTCTAGCGAGGTGTGGCTTTCGTTTATGGGGCGCACGGCGGCGTTTTCGCCCATTACGGCTTTGTTGGCTATTAAACTGCAAGTACCCGTTTTCCCTGTAAAAGTGGAACGCACCCAAGAGGGCATACTGATTTGCCATATTTTAGACCCTATGATTCCCCCCACCGAATATACCCCGGCCACCGCGCGGCAATTTACCAAACAGCTCGCGGGCTTTTATGAAAAATGCTTGCGTGAGGACCCGTCCTCGTGGTTATGGGCACACAACCGCTGGAAACGCGAAGCCGAAGGGAACGCCTATTTGCAAGCTCACCCTGAGGAACGCGTATGATAAAAGCTGTTTTTTTGGACCGCGACGGCACACTAATTTACGAAAAACCCGGGGTGTATTTGTCCGACCCCCAACAAGTGCGCCTGTATAAAAGCACCCGCCCCGCCCTTGAATTACTGGCTAAAAGCGGGTTTAAATTATTTATTGTGTCCAACCAATCGGGCATCGGGCGCGGTTATTTTACCGAGAAAGAAGTCAACGCCGTGCACGCTCATTTGCGCCGTTTGTTAAAACCCGCCTCCATTGAAGAAATTGTGTTCTGCCCCCACGCCCCCGACGAAAAATGCACGTGCCGCAAGCCGCAACCCCAAATGGGACTTGATTTGATTAAAAAATACCGCATTGACCCCCAAAAATCGTACATGATTGGCGATAAAAAGGCCGATGTGGAATTTGGCCATGCCTTAGGCTGTAAAGCCGTTTTGGTGACTACCGCCAACGGGCACCGCCATTTGAAAAAATACCCCGCTCTGCACCCTGATAAAATAGCTACCAACTTGCTTAATGCGGCTAAATTTATTGTAAAAGACAGTGAGCAAAAATGAAAAAGTTATTCCTTTGCTTGTTAGCTTGTTGCTTAGCGGCCTGTTATTGCCAAACCCGCACGGCTTGCCCGGCAGTTTCCCCGGTGCAAGCGGACCCGCAACCTTCGGATCCAAAAACCCCGGTTGCTTTGACAGGAACAAAACCGGTCACATCCGCCCCCACTACCACGCCTGTTTCCACCCCTAAAACAGCGGCCCCGGTTGTGGTTCCCGCCGCACAACCAGACGCCCCCGTAGCGGCTACCCAAGCGGCAGTGCCCCCATTAACCGCCGAAGCGTTAGTAGCCAAGGCCCGTGCCGGGCAAACCTTATCAGCCCCACCCGCCGATAAACCCGTTTTTAAAAAAGAGGAAACGCTTTCCTTAAAAGGCCGTCTGTTAAACCCGCTGGCGTACGAGCCCATTTTGCCCGATAACACCCACGCTCCGTGGAGTAACGAAAGTTTGCAATATGGCATTTATTATTCGTTTATTAAAGCGGGCACCGCGTATATCAAAACGCGCGGGCTGGTCAGCAAAAACGGCAAAACCGCTTATTTAATTCAAACAACAGCTTTTTCAGCCAAAGTGATTGATTCCATGTATAAAGTGCGCGATATTAACTATTCGTGGCTGGATACTACTTCTTTTCACTCGTTGGGATATTCGCAAAGTTTGCGCGAAGGAAATTACAAACGCGACGAGTGGATTACGTTTGACGATGCAAACGGCCACTTTTACGGCCAGGTACAAAAGAAAGAAGAGCCGCGGGCGATCCTGGGAGAACTTAAACAAGAAGTGCTTGATATACTAACTTCGCTTTACTATGTGCGCGCCAAACCCTTGCAAATAGGGCACGAAGTAACCTTTGATATCATCAACCGCGAGCAACAATATCCCCTCGTTGTAAAAGTGCTGGATAAAGAAACCGTTAAAACCCCGGCCGGTAAGTTTGACTGCTGGGTGGTAGAGCCGCAATTTAGGGGTGAAGGCATTTTTGTAGCTAAGGGAAAAAGCTTAAAAGTGTGGCTCACGGATGATCAATACCGCATGCCGGTTAAAATGTCGGTAGAAGTGTTTATCGGCAGTGTGTCGGCCGAGCTCTTGGCGTATGAGCGCAATTAAAGCTATAATGAAAAAAAGGAGAATTTTATGGCAATTACCAACAAACGCTTGTTAACTATTTTAAATAAACTCAAAGGGCAGGAAATTATTGTCGTGGGCGACATTATGCTGGACCATTTTATTAAGGGGGCCGTGTCGCGCATTTCGCCGGAAGCCCCGGTGCCGGTGGTGGCCGTCAATAAAGAGTTTTTTGTGGCCGGCGGCGCGGGCAACGTGGCTGTCAATTTAGCGGCCCTGGGCGCCAAACCGGTGATGATTTCTGTCATCGGGCCGGACCTCGGCGGAGAAATGCTTAAAGGTTTCCTGCGTGAAAAAGGCATTAACACCTATGGCATTTGCGAAGATGCCGATAGACCAACTACGCAAAAAATCCGCGTTATGGCCGAGCAACAGCAAATCGTCCGTTACGACCGCGAAAGCAAAAAAACCATTTCCCCCGCCATTGCCGCGCAGTGTATGAAAAGTTTTGACCTGGCCATTAAAACAGCCAAAGGGGTTATTTTGTCCGACTATGGTAAGGGGATGCTTAGCGACCAAAATATCCAAACCATTATCAGCAAATGCCGTAAAAAAGGTATCCCGGTGTGCGTGGACCCCAAAATTGATAACTTCAAAAAATACAAACACATTACCTGTATGACCCCTAACACCAAAGAAGCCTGGGAAGGGGCGGGTGACTCTCCAAAACCTGGCGAAGAGGCCATTGAAAAATTGGGCCAGAAAATTTTAAAAATGCTCCAGGCCGATTCTATTTTAATTACCCGCAGTGCCGACGGTATGAGTCTGTTTGAAAAAGGTAAAAAGAAACCGGTTACTATCCCCACCATGGCGCGCGAAGTGTACGACGTTACCGGCGCCGGGGATACCGTGATTTCCGTCTTTACCTTGGCCTTAGCGGCCGGGGCCAGCTTGCAAGAAGCGGCCGTTTTATCCAACTATGCGGCCGGCATTGTGGTAGGTAAATCCGGCACCGCTACCGCTACGTGCGAAGAAATTAAAGAGGTGCTCAAATGAGCAACACCGTTATTGCCATTCCGGCACGGTTTGGCTCGTCGCGCTTCCCCGGCAAAGTGACTGCTCTCTTGGCGGGAAAACCGGTTATCCGGCACGTATATGAAGCGTGCGTTAAAGCCAATTTAGGGCGCATTGTGGTAGCAACCGAGTCCCCCCGTGTGGTAACAACCTGTATGCAATTTGGCGCTAACGTCATCATGACCCCAGAAAGTTGCCAAAGCGGCACGGACCGCATTTTTAAAGCAACCGAAAATTGCGACGAAGATTTTATTATTAACGTGCAAGGTGACGAGCCGTTTATCAACCCCCAAACCATTGTAAAAATTGCTGATTTACTCCGTAGCGACCCGGCGTGCGATATTGCCACCGCCGTCATGGCCACCACCGATGACGCCAAAATTGATAACCCCAACTGCGTAAAAGCAGTCCTGGCGGCCGATATGCGGGCGCTGTATTTTTCGCGCTCGCGCGTGCCGTTTAAGCGCGACGCTTGCGACGGGAACAAAAATTTTATCTATTGGCACCATTGCGGCATTTACGGGTACCGCAAAAGTGCGCTGGAGAAGTTCGTCTCGTTGCCGCAAAGCCCGTTAGAGAAAATGGAAAAATTAGAGCAGTTGCGCGCCTTGGAAAACGGCATGACCATTAAATGCGTGCAAATTGAGCCGTCCGGCCCGGCCATTGATACCGAGGATGATTTAAAACGGGCCGAAGAATATTATAAACAGCTACACGGATAAATTTTACTTAGGAGAATAACATTATGTCTAAATTCATTATTATTACAGGCGGGGTAGTCAGCTCGCTGGGCAAAGGGATTTCCGGCGCCAGCATCGGCAAACTCCTGCAACTCAACGGCCTCAAGGTCAACATGATTAAATGTGACCCGTATATTAACGTGGACCCGGGCACCATGTCCCCCTACCAACACGGCGAAGTGTTTGTAACCACCGACGGCGCCGAGGCCGACCTGGACCTTGGCCACTATGAACGCTTTTTAGACGTCACCATGACCCGCGCCAACACCAACACCGCGGGCAGTATCTATCAAACCGTCATTGACAAAGAACGCCGTGGCGAATATTTGGGTGCCACCGTGCAAGTTATTCCGCACATCACGAACGAAATTAAAAAACGTTTTACCGCGTTTGAAAACGAAGTGGACGTATCCATTATTGAAATCGGCGGTACGGTGGGTGATATTGAATCGTTGCCGTTTTTGGAAGCCGCGCGCCAACTGTGCCTGGAAAAAGGCCCGCAAAACGTCATTTCCGTACATGTAACCTTAGTGCCGTATATTGCGGTGGCGCAAGAACTTAAAACAAAACCGACGCAACACTCCGTCAACAAAATGCGCGAAGTGGGTATTGCACCCAGCATGCTCATTTGCCGCACGGAAAAACCGCTGTCGGAAAACCTCAAAAAGAAAATCTCGCTTTTCTGCAGTGTGCCCGCTAAAGCCGTTATTGAATGTGCCGATGCCAAATCTATTTACCACGTGCCCGAAATGTTCTATAAGCAAGAAGTGGACAAACAGATTATGGAACTTTTAGGGTTAAAACCCACGCAGGAAGTAAACCCGACCTGGTTTGAATTTTTTGATAAAGCGATGACACCGTCTAAGACAGTAAAAATTGCCGTAGCCGGGAAATATTCCGAACTGCAAGACGCCTATAAGTCTATTAACGAGGCCTTGCGCCATGCCGGCATGAATAACGACGCAAAAGTGGAAATCGTTTACGTCAATACCGAAAAAGATAACGTGGAAGAAAAACTTAGCACCGTTGACGGTATTTTAATCCCCGGCGGGTTTGGCACGCGCGGTATTGAAGGCAAAATTGCCACCGTTAAATACGCGCGCGAAAACAAAAAACCGTTCCTCGGCATTTGTGTAGGCATGCAGTGCGCCGTGATTGAGGCCGCGCGCAACTTGTGTGGCTTGCACGACGCCAATTCCACCGAATTTGACCCGACCACTAAAGACCCCGTGGTAGATTTAACCCCGCAACAAAAAAACGTAGTTTACAAAGGCGGCACCATGCGTTTGGGCAACTACACGGCCGACCTCAAAGAGGGCTCGCTCGCGCGCCGGTTATACGGCAAAGACCAAATTGTGGAACGCCACCGCCACCGCTACGAATTTAACCCCAACTACGTCAAACAATTAGCCGACGCGGGGCTCAAAGTGTCCGGTTGGCACGAGGGAGTACTGCCCGAAATTGTGGAGCGCGAGGATCACCCCTACTTTATTGCGGGCCAGTTCCACCCGGAATTTGGTAGCCGCCCCATGCGCCCGCACCCGCTGTTTGACGGCTTAATTAAAGCCAGTTTAAAAGCAAAAGAAGCGTGAGCCACGCGGGCAATTTCCGACAGAAAAAATTCATCCCCGCCTAACAGCGGGGATGTTTTTGCAATCAGAAACTAAGGCATACTGTAGTAACGCCAAGAAGAAGGACCAGAAGTAGTTATTTGTGTGCCATGTTCCAATTTTTGACAAAAGTTACCTTCCCCAGCCTTATAATATGTGGTAGATTTCATTTCACGGCAATGTAAATTGTACCGTCCATCCGGCACCGCTGGTGCTATCCCAAACCCCGCACATGTATAAGGCCCCGTACGCCAATAGACAACTACATTTACCGAAGACATATCTTCGTTAGATATATTTAATGTTACGTAATAATCGTCTGCTTGACGGGAAGAATCAGTTCCCTGAATAAGAGTACCACAAGTCCCTGTTGTTTCTCCCGGAGTTGTTTGAACGGGCGTAAGCGGCAAATCAATATCCAATTCACTAAAGTTAGCCGCATATTTACCGTTAGCTAAATAGTACGCTTGTTCCGCTTGGGCTACGGTTTTTACAATTTGTTTCATTTCCGCATTTTTACTTTTAACAACTGCTCTTTTGTATTGCGGCACGGCAACGGCGGCTAAGATACCAATGATTAAAACTACAACCAACAACTCAATAAGCGTAAAACCCCTCTGAGCGTTTTTGTATGTCATTTTTATTCTCCTGTTGTTTTCTATTTTGGAGAACGCATACAAAAACGGCCACCATAAATGAGGAGTTTCTACCCTACCCACTTATACCAGCCGCGGTCCGCCACGCGTACGCGTGGCAAACACTCGGCACAAAGCAAACGGTTTGCAGGTCCGTTCACTTTGTGCCTCAAACGACTGTTTTGGAGTAGAAACTCTCTGCTGTTACCAGCAAAAGGTCGTATTCTGCATACGATTCCAAAAACAGATTTAAATTTTTATTTACTACGTTATTATTATAACACAATTATTCCACTACTTCAAAGGATAGTTGATCGGTTTGCCCGTTGCAGGTAACGGACAAGACGTGTTTTCCCCCCGCTAAGGACCACCACGTTTGGCACGAAACACCCGGCAAGGCTTTGCCGTCCATAATCCAACGGCACGCGTTTTGTGCGCAATTAGCCGCCAGTTTAAGCTGTTGGGCCTCACGCGGGGTGGCGGGGTCCACATAAAAGATATCGCCCGCTTGCGGCGAGGTAATTTGCAAGGCCGGCACCGCGGCTTGGTGTTGGCCGTTGCACGAGGAAGGTAAGTTTTTTTCGTCAAATACTTCCTCGTGCGTATGCGTACATGTGGGCCCGGCCAAGAGCCCGGTTTCGTTACATACGCTGGCCCGTTTTACGCCTTTGGGCTGTATAAAACCGGCAGAGGGATAGCGCGCCTCTACGGCCAAAGCCACGTCGTGCAAAATGGGGCCCGCCCCCGTAATGCCGGACACTTTTTGCATAGAGCTTGCGTCAAAATTGCCCACCCATACGCCCACGGTCCAGCGCGGGGTATAACCCAGGGCAAAATTGTCTTTATAGTCTTTAGACGTGCCCGTTTTGGCCGCCATTTCAAACGGCACGGATAGTGGCGAATTAAGCCCAAACGCCGCGGCGCGGGCCTGATTGTCTTTTAAAATATCGGTCACTAAATAAACGGTTTTTTCACTCAGTACCCGTACCGGCTGACCGGGCAGTTTTACTTCGGGCCGGGTGGCCAGTAAAATAGGTTGCCACAGGCCCCCGCGCGCCAAAGCGGCATAGGCGCTTGCCAGTTCCAACAGGCGCACTTCGCCGTTGCCGAGTGACAAGCCCAAGCCATAAAAATCGGCCGTTTTGGTAAGGGAAGAAAAACCCAATTGATGTAATAAATCTAGCAGTGCGGGTGTGCCCACCGCTTCGGCCGCTTTGACCGCCGGAATATTGTACGAACACGCCAGCGCCGTACGTGCGGGCACCAGGCCGTGGAAACTTTCGTCATAATTGCGGGGGCGGAAACCACCCTCAAAAAAAGTGTCACTATCCGCCAGCAACGTAGCGGGCGTTAAGTTGCCTTTTTCAAACGCCAGCCCATATACAAACGGCTTTAAGGCCGAACCCGGCTGACGCAGTGCCCGCACGCCGTCCACCTGCCCGCTGTGCTTGTTATCGTTAAAATCGGCGGACCCCGCATACGCCAAAACGCCGCCGGTGGCGTTATCCAATACAATAACGGCTCCATTGGTTACGTTGCTCTGTGCCAAGCGTGCCAAATTGTTTTTGATAATTTCTTCCACTTGCGTTTGAAGTTCACGGTCCAGCGTGGTGGTAATGGTGGTGTTTTCTGCCGGCAGTAGCAAAGCCAAAAATTGCGTGAAATGCGGGGCATAAAACGGCCGTTTATCCGCCCGCAAAATAATTTTTTCCGTGCGGGCCAGTTCATATTGTTCGTCGTCAATTACGCCGCTTTGGTGCATTTGGCTAAGCACATATTGTTGGCGTTTTAAAGCGCGCGTAAAATGCTTGAGTGGGTTATAATACGTGGGCGATTTGAGCGTTCCCGCCAAAAAGGCCGCCTGTGCCAAAGATAAATCGGCCGCATCCAGGCCAAAATAAAAACGGCTGGCCGATTGTACCCCTTGGGTTAAATTGCCAAATTCCAAAAAATTAAAGTATTGTTCTAAAATTTCTTCTTTCGTGTAATGATGCTCCAGTTGCACGGCGGAAAATGCCTCTTGCGTTTTGCCCCACCAGGTCTTTTCGCGCGGGGCAATGGTGCGGGCTAATTGCTGGGTAATGGTGGACGCGCCGGACACAACTTCCCCCTCTTTTGCGTTTTGCCACGCGGCCCGCAACACCGAGGCTACGTCCACGCCGCTATGCGTGTAGAAGCGTTTGTCCTCCGCGGCAATCACAGCACTTATGAGCCAGGGAGAAATTTTATCTAATGAAACAGGCTCGTAATACGTATGCCGGGAGCTAAGCAGTTGGCGTAGTGGAAGGCCGGAACGATCATAAAGAAACTGAGACGGCGTAAGCACTTCTTCCCCACCGCACAGGCAGGGAAGAAGCCCTATACAAAGTGCCGCCGCTAAACGCCGCATTATTTAATAACCAGTGTAGTAGTTGTGTTACGCCCAAATACTTCGGGTGCATACATTTGGTTGACCCACGCCGCCGGGTAAGTATAAGTACCCGCAGAAAGTGCGGTTACTAAATAACTAAACGTATGCTCCCCGGCAGGCAGTTCGTCGGCGAAGCCGTAAATACGGTCGTCGTATTGTTCGGTATGGGTAAACTGGGTATTATCCTGGGCTAAAAGTTCGGCCTGGGTGGCAGACTCGGTAGCCAGGGTGGTATTGACAAGTGCAAACCCGGCCGGAATGTAATCTTCCGCCGCTACAAACGTGCGCGAGGCCGCCGTTTTAATGTGCAACGTCACTTTATAGCGTTCGCCCACTAATACTTCACGGGCCGGTTTACCGTCTAGCGTGGAAAGGGTACGCGTCACGGCAAAGCCCGCATCCACCGGGCTATCAAAAGATGCCGGCGTATAATGCTGGCCCAAGGTATAATACAGCGTGCCGGTGCCTTGTTTGGCAAAGCTAAAACGCGCCTCGGACCCGGTTACATAAACCTCGGCAAACGGTAGTTGGACCGTTTGTTCTTTTAAACTGCGCCCCGCAAATTGAGCGGTTAAGCGCGTTTGGTCCGCTTGTTTAACCGTGGCGGTAAAATTCGGCACGGTTTGTTCACGCGCGGTGTAATACGCTTGCAACGCACGCAACACAACCGCGTTGGTGTGGGTATCGTTCCAGTTGCCCTGGGCATTGAGCTGTTTAATCAGCCAGGAAACCATTTGATAGGCGTTATCGGGCGCTTGGTTGGCCGATAAGAGCGCTTGCAACGTGTGGGCGGTAGCGGTGGTTTCGTTCTCGTGCAAATACGTTAAATCATCCCCCGCTTGCGCGTAAGCTGCTGTGGGCAGATAAACAATTTTATCGGTTAATTGTTGCGCCAAGGTGTGTTTAATAGCTGGGCTGCGCCCGGCGGTTTGGGCCGCTTGGAGCAAGTACGCCACCGCCGTGGGCGGCAATCCCACCCGCTTGGCATACAAGGTGTTAAATAAGCTATCCGTATTTTTACCATACCGTGCAAGCACATACGCACTGTAAGCACGCAACACGTCGGTTTGCATAGAGGAATAAACATACGCCTGTTGAGACGTTTTGGTATTTTCCAACCAGGCAACCGCTTGGTCAATCACTTGGGTAGGCACATCAAACCCGGCTTGCTTGGCTTGCAAAGCCACGTCCAGCGCATAGGCAGTGACATACGGGTCAGGCAACGAGTTCGGCCAATAGCCAAACCCGCCGGACGGCGCTTGATAAGCCCCTAAATTAGAGAGCACTTGCTGGGTGGTTTTGCGTAGTTCTTTGTCATCCGTTAGTTTAAAGTCTTTGACAAGCTGGGAAGCAAATACCGCCGGCGTAATTTTGGAAAGTTGCTGTTCCAAACAATTATACGGATAAGTGAGCAAGTACGAAACGGCTCCTTTTAATTGGAGCATGGCGCTGGAAGCTAGCGCTAAACTAACGCGGTTATCGGCCGATCCATTTAACCGGGCCGGTTTATCCGTAATTTCCTCTTGCGTGTTTTGTGTGGCTCCATACACGGCTAAATGCTGTTCTTTTTCGGGCGTGGAAACCGTCAGCTCAGTTTGTACCCCGTCGCTATAGTGGCCCTTGGCGGCAAACGCTAACGTAGCCGTACCGGGTTTGCCGGCTTGGCACTTCCACATCACTTCGCGCGATTTGCCTTTGGGCACGCTGACGGCTTGGGTGAACGGCCCTTCTAACGTAAGGGAGCCCTCAGCCTGGGCCTGCACGGTAAATTTACCTTTTTCGTCCTCGTAATTATATACCAGCACGCCACAGTTAAACTGGTCCCCTTCGCGCGCAAAACGCGGTAAATTGGGCGTTACCATTACGGGTTTGGACACGGTTATTTGACTTTGTGCGTGGCCAAATTCACTTTCGCGCAGAGCCACCGCCATAATGCGGAACGTGGTTAAATTATCGGGCAGTTCAAACGATACGTTCGCGCGGCCCTTGGCATCCGTCTTAACAGCGGCCGCATAGTACGGCGTAAACAAAAAGCGCGAGCGTAAATCGGTCCCGCCCAGTTTGCTTTGGGCAGCCCCGCCGCCACCGCGGTTTTCGCCTTTTTCGCCAAAGTTGCGCTGGCCGATAACGTACGAGCGGTTATCCATAGTAAACACGGAAAGCGGCGCACTGCCGTAGAAAAAGTCAAATAAATCGGGCGTTTGGTAATTAGACAAAGCTAAAATGCCTTCCTCCACCGCCATAACCACTACTTCAGCCGCAACGCCTTTACCGCGGACCTTAGTACCCAGCGATAGGGTCACCTGCTGGCCGGGCTCATATTTTTTGGCGTTGGTTTTAAGGGTGGTAACCAGGCGTTTGCCGTCGGGCACTACATTTAAATTGACATACCCCACTTTGCCTTGCGGCTTGCCCAAATCCTCTTTTTCATTGGCCGGCTTAGCCGTGCGGCCTTGTACCAAAAGAATGCTGACGTACACGTTAGGTAAATACGTATCCTTAATCGGCACTTGGATCGTGTTTTCGCCACCTTTTAATACGGTGGTCCAGGCGTCTAAAATACCTTCGCGCTCCACGCTCACAAGGGCGTAAGCGTTTTCGTACGGGGATTGCACACGAATACGCGCCGTTTGACCCACTTTATATTCGTTTTTATTTTGCGTGAGTGTTAAAATATCGTCCTCACTGCGCATGGCGTACGAGTTTCCCTCCCCCTGCACATATACGTCTATACCGCCTTGTGTAGTGCGGCCAAACAAATCTTTGGCGGTTAATTTAATATAATAGGAACCCGCCTCTTGCGGGACAAAGCTAAGCGTGGCGCCTTTTTTGCCAATGTGAATAGTTTGAGAAGGAAGCGGTGTAATTTTTTTATCACTGACCCATTCCAAACGGCCCGCTAAACCCACTTTGCGTACACTATAGTAATCTTCGCGGTAGATTTCAGCGGTAGCGGTGGTTTGCGCGGGTTGGCCTTCGGGCGTAACCGCTACTAAGCCAATTTCCACGGGTTGGCCTTGCCGGTAAGAATCTTTAAGGGTTTTTGCCCCTACATAGATATCGGCCGGGTGCACCAGGACCGAGGTACGCTTAAATAAATTTTGATGCGCCGGGGACTCAATATCTACCTCCGCATAGACCCGCACAGGCAGTTGCAAGCGGGGCATTTTGGCGGCAAACAATAAGGAGCCGCGCGAATCCAACTTCCCGGAGGCATTTAACAACAGTTTACCGTTTTCGTTTTCTTGGTCACGTAGCAAGAAATACGGCGTAAAGGTGTATTGATCGTAGCCGTTGGGGGTAAACCAGGTAGTTTCCTGGCGCAAGTTCCACTGGGCCTTAGCCATGGACAAAGGCGCCCCAAAATAATACTGAGCCGCGGCAGAAAAGGTAGCTTCTTCCCCCCCTAAATAATGCGGCATATCGGGCTTAATAAACACGTTAAAATCAGCAGGTTTAACCGCTTGTACCTGGAAAGAAGCCGAGGCCCCCTGCGGGTCTTTACCGGGGATTTCAAAATGAGCGTCCCAATAGCCGGTAGCGGCGGTTTGCGGCAATTCAAAATTCACGTCAAACGTGCCATAAGCAGATGAAATGGTAACTTCTTTTTTAAGCACTTCTTCGCCACGGGCGTTGTTAAGCGTTAGCGTACCGCGTACCGTGTCGGGCAGTTTCCACGCCCCGTTTACTTGACGGCGCAAAATGCCTTTTAAATAGACGGTTTCACCGGGGCGGTAAACACCGCGTTCGCTAAACAAATAGGCTTTGAGTGCCTGGGCGGCAGGGTTATATTCATAGTCTATATTAAAGCGCCAGGGCTCCATGCCGTCGTTCCATAAATTGCTGACTACGGCATCGCCGTTTTGGCTGGTGATAAACGCATACAGGGCGGGTTGGCCCCATTCGCGCACGGGCACGTCCAGTTTACCCCAACCAGGGGCGCGGACCAGCCCGTTTTCATCCGTCGTGCCGGTCCATACTACTTTATTGTCTGCACTGCGCAGTTCCACCGCTAAACCGCCCAGCGGCGTACCGGTTTTTAAAGAAGTGGTCCAAATCAAAATATCTTGCGCCGAGGTTTTAAAGCTAACACCCACGTCGGTCAGGTTATCGGTAGCTAAGACCCAGCAATCGCTGTCATCCCAGTTGCGTTTGGTTTTAAACTGGCTAAAAATGATACTGTCCGTAGCGGTGGGTGCAAAACGCGCAAGGTCAATATAGGTGCGTAAGGTTTTATCTTTTACTTCCTTAAACGCATACTCACCCGAGAACGTGGCCCCGGTCAACTGTTTTTTGGCACAGTACGAAGTTTTCTTTTCCTCAAACGGGATAAAATTATCGCGGTTAAAGCGGGCACTTTCAATCAGCAAAGCGGGCATGTTCATCAGCGCAATAGGCAAGCGCGCGGGCAGGTAACTTTCCAGCACGCCAAAACCGTCGGCAGAAAAGTCCACCGCCGGGCAATATCCGTCGTTGGAAATGGTAAACTGTTCGTCTTTTTCCAGTACGTTGCCGTAAATATCACGCAGGCCCTTGTGGATAGTTACCTGTACTTGTTCGTGCGGCTTAACCGAAATAAAATCAAGCGGCATATTAAAGTAGGCCTCGCCGGTTTTGGGGTTGGTAAATTCAAAGCCTAACGATTCTTTTTCTGCCTCTTTGAGCGGATTTTTGGTATAAGCGGGGAAGGTTTCCAGATGATTCCACAGTTCGCGCTTACGCACTGGGGATGAAAAATGTACCGACGGTGTAAACGGCAAGCACCCCGTTGAAATTACTTTTTGCACCGTTAAAGGCGGGAACGTAAAAAAAGAGGTTTCATACTTTTGGGCCATCCCGGCGTTGCCGGTTTTGCCCGGCAAACCGGCTTGCAATACCACGCTGTAATGTTGCCCGGGTTGCAACGTTTCGGTGGGGTTTACAGCCAAAACGGCTTGTTTTTCTTCGGCCGATAAATATGAAAAACTTTTGTTAAGTTCTTCTTGCGTAGGGATACGCACGGAAACGGGAATTGTACGCACTGTTTTGCCGTTGGGAACGCTAAGTTTAATAAACTGCGCGGCGCGGGAAAGGTCGGCCGGTTGGCTTAGCAACACGTAAACTGTGGGGTTTAAGCTAATCCAATGTTCATTTTTATAAGGGAGAACGGACAACACACGCGGGACTTGGGTGGTAAATGAAAACGAATACGCCGCCGCTAATTTTTGGGCAGAAACCGACGATTTAAACCCTTTGGGCACGGTAACGGTATATTTGGTAGCCGCGGGCCAGTTGTCTGCGGGCTCAAACACAAGGGTTTGCGTGCCGCTGTAGCGGCAACTACCCTCTATTTTAGGCGTAATGGTAAGCGGACAATCGGCCGACGAAAACTGTGTTTTTTCGCCCAGTTTTACCACAGGCTGGTTAAAGTGCACGTTGACAGCTTGGCGGCCCAGTTGGTCTTGTTGGCCTTTGGGCGCGGCGGATAACACTTTTAATGCGGGCGCGGCCTGCAAGGCAGTAGCGCCGGATACAACAAAAAATAACCCTACTAAAATTTTATGTAATTTCATTTCATTCCCCCTTAAATTATATTTTAGCATTTTGAACCGTACGCGCGCGCAAGAAAAAGGCAGATGCAAATTAGAAAGAAATGCGAGTTAGCCGTATAAACCGAGTTCGCGATAATTTCAAATAAATTTTACATAGTTCTAGACGTGGGCCGACGTAGCGTACGTACTTAGGCGGCACCAAGTGCCGCAAGTATGTAAGGAGGCCGGGAACGACGAAATATGCAAAATTTAGAAGAAATTATGTAGAATAGAGGTGATGTAAAAATAACAATTTATTCTGTTTTTGGATGCGTATTGAAAGAATACGCAGAGACGTTGCGAAACGTACTCTTGCCCTCCAAAAAACAACTGCTAAAAAGGTACAAAATGGCGGACCTTCGAAACCCGCTGTTTTGTACCGAATGTTTGTCGCTTTGGCGATAAGCTACGGTTGTTTTTGAGGCGGTCTCGGGCAAGAGTACCCCACAAAGCAGCCGTTTTTGTGTGTACGCTCCAACGGAATAATTGAAATGATAAACAGGAGTGTACCATGACAATCAAAAACACCCGGCGGGGTTTCACGCTCATTGAACTATTAGTCGTCGTGCTTATTATTGGTATATTGGCGGCGGTAGCTGTGCCACAATATAAAGTAGCGGTTTTAAAAAGCCGTTTTGCTACCATTAAGGACTTAACCCGGAGTATTGCCCAAGCTGAAGAAGTTTATTATTTAGCAAACGGAAAATATACCCCCAATGCAGACGAATTAGATATAAATGTGCCTGCCCCCACTAGTTCTAGACTAAGCGAAGATGGAGAGGGGGTATATTTTTATTCATGGGGTTTTTGCAAGATAGAAGCAAAACGGAATCAAGATGTGGTATATTGCATCTTAACAAAGGAAAATAATGTAACAAATACTGGTTTTTCTAACCGCATTATAGCTTATTGGATGTCACTCGCACACAGTTCAAGCTATCCTAGAGCAGTTGCTTGCTACGCTTATGGGAATGACTTAAGCTCTCTGCAAGACAAAATATGTCAAAGTGAAACCGGCAAAGCAAGTGCTAATGTTTCCGCTACTACTTTACGCCAATGGCTCTATTAGCGAATTACCCAAAAGTAATAAAGCTCATATTTAGTAAAATATAGGTATGAGTGCCGCCGCAACACATATCAAAAACCCGTTTAAAGATAAAAAGCTATCTAAACTGCTTTTCAAATTTTCCGCGCCTGCCGTGGCGGGGATGTTTGTCAATGCACTGTTTAACATTATTACGCGCATTTACGTCGGTCAAGACGTGGGCGCGGTGGGGATTGCCGCCATTACGGTTATCTTCCCCATTGGGCTACTTTACATGGGGTTTAGTGCGCTTATCGGCATTGGCAGTAATTCGCTCTTTTCTATCCGCCTGGGCGAAAAAAACCACAAAGAGGCCCTGCGTGTGCTGGGAAACGGGTTTATTTTACTTACCTTGGTAGCGGGCGGGGTTACTGCGTTTAGCTACTTATTTTTGGATAAACTCCTGTTATTTTGCGGCGCGGATGAAGTTATTTTGCCGTATGCACACATCTATTCGGTATGGGTGTTCCCGGGGTATTTCCTCTTTGCAATCGGCGCCGGCATGAACCACTTTATCCGTTCTTCCGGCCGCCCGAAAACCGCCATGGCCACGCAGTTTATCGGCGCGTTTATCAACCTGATTGCCGCCCCTTTCTTTATTTTCAAATTAGGCCTAGGGGTAAAAGGCGCCGCCTTAGCCACCGTATGCGGGCAAACGGTTTCGTTTAGTTGGGTCATGTATTGTTTGACGGGCCACCGCGCACAATACCGCTTACTGTGGCACAATTTTACACTGAAACTGCAAATTGTGCTAGACGTACTGGCGATTGGATTTTCGCAATTTGCGTTTCAATTATCTACAGCTATACTTAACGTGATTTTAAATCATGCGCTCTTAAAGTACGGCGGCAGTTTGGCAATTTCGGCCATGGGTGTGGCGCTAAGCGTCAACACGATTGTGATTATGCCCACCATGGGCATTTCGCAAGGGGCGCAACCGCTGATTGGCTACAACCACGGCGCGCGCAAATATAAAACGTCTATCCAAACGCTTAAAATGGCTTTGCGCTGGGGTATGCTGATAACAACGCTGGGATTTATACTCTTGGAAATTTTTGCCCGCCCGGTGGCCGCCATTTTTAACGGTACGGACACGGCACTTATTGATATGGCCGGGCGCGTGATACGCTATGTAAACTTGCTACTGCCTGTTGTGCCGTTGCAGATGATGGCTACGACGTTCTTTCAGGCTATTAACCAACCGTTTAAAGCGGCGCTGTTGAGTCTTTCCCGGCAGATTTTACTGGTTATTCCGTTAGTGCTGATCTTGCCTTTATTTATGGGGCTTACCGGCGTGTTTTTAGCCCCCGTGGTGGCCGACGGCATTTCCACGATATTGGCGGTAGTATTACTTAAAAACTTTTTTAACAAGCACGGCCAAACCGTGTTTTTCAAAAAGAAGTAGTCCACAAATAACTGTTCAACTGAAACGGCACAGTCATTTTAAACTATTTGGCATCCGATAAGAAGTGGCAACCCACACTGCGCTTGTTTTGCAAGGCCGCATAAGTAATCAGCAAGGCCGTGCGTACGCCGTTACGCAGGTCAATAAGTTCCTGGCACGGCTGGGTGCCTTTGTAGAAGTTGTCAATCTCGTTATGCAGGTGGCGCAAGATTTTTTCCGCGCGCTCTAAATGCTTTTGACTGCGAATCAGCCCCACGTAATTCCACATGGTACTGCGCAAGGTGGCCAAATCTTGCTTAATTAAATTGACGTCAGGCGTTTCGGATGGGATGACCCATTCTTTAGGCGTGGGAATGTGAAAAGTTTGCGCGGCAATATCTTGGGCGTCTTGTTCAGCGCACAAGTACCCCATGGCCACGGCCTCTAATAAAGAGGTACTGGCCAAACGGTTGGCGCCGTGGTAGCCGGTGCAAGCGGTTTCGCCAATGGCGTTTAAGTGCAAAATGTTCGTGCGCCCCGCCGGGGTAGCATAAATACCGCCGCAAAAATAATGCGCCGCCGGTACCACGGGCACGGGCACTTTTGTTAGATCGTACCCCCCCTCTAAACACTTTTGGTAAATGGCCGGGAAACGCTCTTTGGTTTCCTCTGCCGGGTTGGCGGTAATATCCAAATACACACACTCGTGAGACGTGTTAAGCCGCTCCTCTTCAATCGCGCGGGCGACAATATCGCGCGGAGCCAAGTCTTTAAGCGGGTGATAGTTGGGCATAAAGGCCTCGCCGTTTACGTTACGCAAAACAGCCCCCTCACCGCGCAGAGCCTCGGACAAAAGAAAACTTTTCCCCTTGGCAAATACCGTCGGGTGGAATTGGACAAATTCCATATTCATCACACGCGCACCCACGCGGTAAGCCATGGCAATACCGTGGCCGTAGGCGTGTTCGGCGTTGGTAGTATGCAAGTAAAGTTGCCCCACGCCGCCCGTGGCCAGCACGGTTTTTTTGGCGGTTACGGCAAACACTTCGCCCGTCTTATTATCCAGTACATACGCACCAAACACGGTCAGCGGGTAATAGCGGTCCATTAAATTGGTGGAGCTATGCGAAAGGGTTAATAAATCAATGGCACTGCAAAATTCTTTAACGGTAATTTGCGGGTTTTGACGCACCGCCGTTTGAATGGCAGAGAGCATGGCGTGGCCCGTGGTATCTTTGGAATAAATAATGCGGTTTTTGCGGTGGGCCCCTTCGCGCGTAAAGCGCAGTTGATGCTGGGCGTCGCGGTCAAAATTAACATTTAAATCTTGTAAAAATACTTCTTCTACGGCTTTGCACCCGGCGGCGGAAATTTCGCGCACGGCGGATTCGTTGCACATGTGCGCAGTGGCCAGTTGCACATCTTTGAGCAATTCGTCTATTTTTAAATTCGGCTCATACACAATGCCGCCTTGGGCCAAGTCGCTATTAGCTTGGGGCATTTCCCCACAGCACAGTAGCATGGTTTTAAGGCCCTTTTTGGCCGCTTGGTGGGCATATACACAGCCGGCAATCCCCGCGCCAATGACTAAACAATCCGTAGTTAAAATCTTCATACTTATATTATATAATTTGTGCCGCCCCGCAAAAAAGCCGCCGTTGTTACGCGGCGGCTTGTAAAACAAAAGAACACTTACATACCGGCGGGCCGTGTATATCCGTTCGTGCCCGATTGGGTATATCCCATCGCCTGGCAGAAATTATTACCGTTGGTATCCTTCCCTTTGCAAAAAATTTGATCCGGGTTAGAGGTGGCAAAATTAGGTTGAATCTCAATATAATACTTATACGCACTGGTATTGCCACGGTAAGCACGCACTACGCCGCCGCTTCGGACCTGGATTTCAAAACGAGGCGTGGATATACAATAATCATTGGCAGAAGCGCACCCCCCCTGATTGGCTAACTCAATATCCAAGGTTTTGATTTTTGGCCTTGTAACAGGGGAGGTTACCCCGTTTATTTGTTGGTCAAAATAAGATTGGTTGACCGCTTCCACCACGGCACTGGCCGCTGTTAACCCCTCGGAAAAGCGGGATTGTTCCACCGAGCGCTTGTAATACCCCAAACTCAGTGAACTTAAAAGCGCCACAATAATAACTACAGCCAATAACTCGGCCAACGTAAAACCTGCATAAGCATATTTATTGTTCATAAAAACCTCACAAATACCTACTTTATTATTATAGCCTTTTTTGGGATGGTTTCAAGTATTTTATATTGCAAAACGCGCCAAAAACCGTTATACTACTATGTAGGAGAAGAACTTATGAATAATAAACGTGGTTTTACTTTAATTGAATTATTGACGGTAGTAATGATTTTGGCCATTCTGACCGCCATTGCTTTGCCGCAATACCGCAGAGCCATTCAGCGCGCCGAAGCCGCCGATGCCCTGATTAACTTAAAAACAATGTTTGATGCCGCTAAACGGTACCGTTCATACCATTCTGCCTGGCCGACTACGCTAAAAGGCTTGGATGTAGAATTTTTGGATGCTACGGACAACGGCGAAGTGGGTGATTTTAAATATGCACTGGGGTCAGGCACTAACGGCAATTATGCCTCTGCCTGCCGCATCCGCGAAAATGTTGCCACAAACACCTACTGTTTGTATGCGTACTATTCGTTAGGTGGCAAGCGGGACACTTTTACTTGCAAATCTAATAACGAACGCTACAACGCATTGTGTGACTCTATGGGGAAAACAACCGCAAGTGACGGCGGTATACGAATTGGAGATTAACCCCTCTCATACTTTGAAAACCGCCCTTTATAGGGCGGTTTTATTTTCGCTTGCGCTTGAAAAACTTTTTGAAATTTTGCTTGCCGTTTTTGCGGGTGGGCGGCGCCGGGCGTTGCATTTTTTGAAGTACTTTTTTACTGGCCCCCACTTTAACCGTGCGGAACGGTTGCGCGGGCGCGGCGGGTAGTTGGGCTTCTAAAATACGTGCCGCTTGCGTTGCTTTGTGGAAGGTTTTTGGCTTTTTGGCACTGCGCATACTGACCCGGCTGTCTTGCGGCAAATCCACTTCCTGTTTGACTAAAAGTTCTTGCGCGCGCTGGGTATATTTAGACGGCGCTTGTGCCCGTTTTTCTTTGTTACGCGCTTTGGCGTGCACTTGCCCCTCTTCGTGCGCTACAAATTTAGGTGCCGGTAACGGGGCTATTGTTTTTTGAACGGTTTTAACCGGGCTCGCAAATTTTGTTACGCGGCAAATTTCCTGCCATTTACTGCCGTCGTCACTAATCAAAGAAAGCGCACTGCCTACGCTACCCGCACGGCCCGTGCGGCCAATGCGGTGGATATAATCTTGCGGGCATTGCGGAAGGTCATAGTTAATTACGTGGGCAATTTGCGGCACGTCTAACCCGCGGGCGGCCAGGTCCGTGGCTACCAGCACCCGCACCGTACCATTGCGGAAAAATTCCATAATTTGCCGGCGGCGGTTTTGGCGCAGTTCACCGTGCAAGGCATTTACTTTTTGACCGTAACGCTTTAACTCTTTGGCAAGCCGCTCGGCCCCGTGTTTGGTTTTCACAAAAATCAAAATAGAGCCCGCGCGCGTGTTGAGTTCATGGAGTAGTTGCGGCAATTTTTCGCGCACGGTTACATATACAATTTCTTGGAGTACCCCCTGTGCGGCCGACGTAACCGTCCCCACTTGCACACGCACCGGGCGGGTTAAAAATTTGCCGGCCAAATCAACAATTTCTTTAGGAAGCGTGGCCGAAAATAACAGCGTTTGGCGCGGCGCGGGTAAGGCTAAAACAATGCGCCGCATATCGTCAATAAAACCCATATCCAGCATGCGGTCGGTTTCGTCTAAGACGAGGAAATGCGTTTTAGATAAGTCCACACTTTTGCGCCCTAAGTGATCAATCAGCCGCCCCGGCGTGGCAATAATCACGCGCGGTTTGCGGCGCAAAGCGGCATATTGTTTGTGGATATTATCCCCCCCAATAATCAGCGCAGCGGGCAACGTATCCGTTAGTTTTTCAAGCTCGGTTAAAATCTGCTGGGCCAGCTCGCGCGTGGGCGATAAAACAAGCGCGTTTTCTGCCGGGTTTTGCGTTAAATGCATAATAAGCGGCAACAAAAATGCGAGCGTCTTACCCGTGCCGGTTTGGGCCGTACCCAACACATCCTTGCCGGAAATTGCAGGCGGCAAGGCGCGCGCTTGAATGGGCGTGGGCTCGGTAATGAGTTGCCGTTTAAGCGCGGTTTGCAAAAATTCGGGTAAGGTTTCAAATACGTTCATACAGGCTCCGTTAGCGCGGCCTCTACTTCTTCGTTCAGGGCCAACCACTGCTCCTCGGTTTTTTTGAGTTCGTCGTTGAGTAGTGCCAGTTCAATACTGCTATCTGCTGAGTATTGCGTTACCAGTTGTTCTTCCAACGCGGCTTTGCGGGTGGTCAATTTTTCAATTTTTTCGTCCAACGCGCGGATTTCTTTTTTTAAGGGGGCCACACGCGCGCGGCGGGCGGCGGCCTCTTTGCGTTGCATTTCTTTGGACGTCATTTTATCGCTGGCCAGGTCGTTGCGGTCATTGTTTTTTAAGAGTTGGGCTTTGTAATCGTCCAAATCGCCGGTAAAAGTTTGGCACGTGCCGCGGCGGACAATCCACAACGTGTCGCACGTAAGTTCTATGACGTGTAAATCGTGCGTAATAAGCACCACCGCGCCTTCGTAATTATTAAGCGCCTCTATCAGAGCGGCGCGCGATTGAATATCCAGGTGGTTGGTCGGCTCGTCCAAAATGAGCAAATGCGGCGCGTCTTTGGTAATGAGAGCCAAAAGTAGGCGCGATTTTTCACCCCCTGACAAACTGCCGATCAGCGTATCGCTCTTGGCTTTGTTTAGGCCAAACGCACCCAGTTGCGCGCGGATTTGCGTTTCGGTGGACAAAGGCATTTGCGCGCTAAGCATTTCGTAGGGCGTTTTTTCCACGTCTAATTCTTCGGTTTGGTGCTGGGAAAAATACGCAATTTTCATTTTCTTAGCCGTCGTCATTTTGCCGGACATTAAAAGTAATCGGTGCGATAAAATTTTAGCGAGCGTGGATTTGCCGTTGCCGTTGGCCCCCAACAAAGCAATTCTGTCATCGGGCTCTATGCGCAAATCCAAGTTCTGCAGTACGGGTTTATCGTCATACCCTGCCACGCCGTTTTCAATAGTTAAGAGGGAATTGTTTAATTTCTCCGGCGACGGAAATTCAAAATGTGCCTCAGGGTCCTTGGGAATAGTCGGGGCCGCGCCGAGTTTTTCAATCATTTTGAGCCGGCTTTGCGCCTGCTTGGCCTTGGTGGCTTTGTAGCGGAAACGGTCCACGAACGATTGCAAATGCGCGACGACACGCTCGTGCTTGGCGGCGGCCAGTTTGGCGCCCTCAATGGCGGCGGCGCGGGTGCGTTCGTACGTGTCGTAATTGCCGTTGTAGAGTTTAAGTTGGCCGTCTTCCACGTGGATAATATGGTCGCACAGGCGGTTTAAAATGTGCCGATCGTGCGAGATAATAAACACCGTTTTATCCACGCGCACCAAGTAATTTTCCAGCCACATGGCGGTTTCCAAATCTAAGTGATTGGTAGGCTCGTCTAACAGCAAACAATTAGACGGCGCATACAAACACGCGGCCACATTGGCACGCACTTGCCACCCGCCGGAAAATTCTTTTAGGGGGCGTTTAAAATCATCGTTGACAAAGCCCAGGCCGCTTAAAATGGCACTGGCGCGGGCCTGCGCACTATGCGCGCCTAAAAACTCTAACTTATCAAAAACCTCGGCCATGCGCTCGCCGGAAATGTTCGGGTTTTCCAATTCTTTTTGAAGGCGCATGAGCTCCTTATCGGCCGATAAAACGTAATCAAGCAAAGAAACGGACGGGTCGGCAATGTCCTGCGCCACGGACGCAATTTGCGTCCCGCGCGAAATTTCAATTTTCCCCCCGTCCGGCGAGAATTTGCCTTCAATCAGCTTAAATAAAGTAGATTTTCCGCACCCGTTCGGGCCCACCAGGCCCATTTTTTGCCCGTCGTGAATTAAAACTGAGGTATCTTCAAATAAAGTACGCAAGCCAAAGTGAAACGAGAGCGTTTTGATGTCTATCATATTCTTATATTTTAGCAAATATAGAAGGTGGCAAAAAATTGTAAAATACCGGTATGAACTTGCCGCAAGCTTTTATCGATTACACCGCTACCCTGTTCGGCCCGCAACGCTGGGAACGCTTTGTGCAAGCCTTTGATGAGCCCGCGCCCGTAAGCGTGCGGCTTAACCCGTTTAAGCCCGTTAGCGGCCCGATTTTTGCCCACCAAACGCCCGTGCCGTGGTGCAAGCACGGCTATTGGCTTAGTGAACGCCCGAATTTTACGCTAGACCCGCTTTTCCACGCAGGCGCGTACTATGTGCAAGAAGCGGGGTCTATGTTTTTAGATTACGTGGTGCGAACATGTGTGCAAGTCCCGGTGAGCGCACTGGATTTATGCGGGGCCCCCGGTGGCAAATCTACCTTAATGCGCGCCGCGTTGCCGGAAGGCTCTATGCTGGTAAGCAACGAGCCGGACCGCCGCCGCGCCCATATCCTCTTAGAAAATATGCTCAAGCAAGGCCACCCCGGCGTGCTGGTTACCCACAATTTTGCGCACGA
This sequence comes from Elusimicrobiaceae bacterium, assembly GCA_045129775.1. GTDB lineage: Bacteria > Elusimicrobiota > Elusimicrobia > Elusimicrobiales > Elusimicrobiaceae > Avelusimicrobium. The sequence goes on along the minus strand of JBGUOO010000015.1, from coordinate 75,768 downwards.
ATGGGCACACACCAATTTATCGTTTGACGTCATTTTGACGGATGTGCCGTGCTCGGGCGAGGGGCTTTTTAGGCGCGACGCGTCCGCCGTGGATGAGTGGAGTTTACAAAACGTGCACTTTTGCCAGGAACGCCAACGCAAAATTTTGAAAGATATTTGGCCGTGCTTGCGCGCGGGCGGGTTACTCATTTACAGTACGTGTACGTTCAACGTGCACGAAAACGAAGAAAACGTGCGCTTTATTATGAACGAATTAGGGGCCGAAATAGTGCCGGTTTCCGTTCCCAATGAATGGCAAATTACGGGCTCTTTACTAAGCGGTTTTGACGACCCGGTTTACCGTTTTATCCCCGGTACGACGAAAAGTGAAGGTTTATTTATGTGCGTACTGCGCAAAACAAGCGACGGCGTTGAGCGCGCCACGTTGCCCACGTCTTTACGCGCGCAAGTGAAAAAATTTCGGCAAATTCATCTGTTAAGTGACGGCCTGCCTACCGAAGAAATGAAAGGCAAAGAAAAAATTCCGTCTATCGCGCAGGCGCTTTCTATTGCCACCTCGGCGAACAAATACCCGCGCACGGAACTCACACTAGAAGAGGCCCAACGCTATTTACACCGGGAAAGTTTAGTTTTACCCCCCGCCGCGCCGCGCGGCTTTGTGGTAGTGACCTATCAAAGCCACACGCTTGGGTTTATGAAAAACCTGGGCGAGCGCGCCAATAACTTATACCCTAAAAACTGGGCCATTAAGAAGTTGTAAGATTTATTTTCTCAGCCTGTAGTTTTTGTCAGCACTTCCCCAAACACCGGGAACAATGTTAGTAAGCTGATTTTTCAAATTCTAACCTAGTTTGGCGGGAAAAGTTGGGCCGTAGCGTACGTCATTTCGCCCGCGCAAAGCGCGGCAAGTACGTAAGGCCCAAGTCACGGCAAAATAGGTAGAATTTGGAAAATTGTTGCACAGAAAAGCACAACCCCTTAAAAGGGGTTGTGCAAAACCAAACATCGCGCCCGCCGTTATTTAATGCAATACCTCTAGCATGGCGGGGATGACTTCGTGCAAATCCCCCTCCAGCGCAAAGTGCGCCGCCTTCATAATCGGCGCGTTCGGGTCTTTATTGATTGCCACAATCACACCCGCGCCGCTCATGCCGGCCATGTGCTGAATCTGGCCCGAAATACCGCACGCAATGTAAAGTTTGGGCTTTACCGTGCGGCCCGTTAAGCCAATTTGATAACGGTAATCAATCCACCCGCTATCCACGGGCCCGCGGCTAGCCCCCACCGCGCCGCCTAAACGCGTGGCCAGTTTTTCCAGTAACTTAAAACCATCTTTACTGCCCACGCCGCGCCCGCCGGCTACAATCACCTCGGCTTCGGACAAATCAATTCCCCCCTCTTTGCTTTGGATAAACTCCATAAACTTAGCAAGCGGGGTTACATATTTTTTTGCGTCCACTTTTACGTCCACAATTTCGCCTTTGCGGTCTTTTTGCACGGGTGCTTTTTCGTACGCCATGGGGCGCAAGGAGCACATCTCCGGCCGGGTTTTAGCACACGTAATGGTGGCCATTAAGTTGCCGCCAAACGTCGGGCGTGTGGCGTGCAGTTGCCCGTCGGCCGTGTTAATCGTTACATCCGTGGCATCGGCCGTTAAGCCCGTGCCCACAAACACGGCGGTTTTGGCCGAGAGCGCACGGCCCATATTCGTGGCCGGGATTAAAAATTTGTTAGGTTTGTACTGCGCTACCAGGTCGGCCAGTACGTGCGCGTACGTGTCGTCCATATAATTTTCAAGGGCTTTATCGTCGCACACGTAAACAATATCGGCCCCGTGTTCAATTAAATCTTGTGCAAAATTTTTGACGTTGTGGCCGAGTAACACCGCGCCCAGTTTTTCGTGCAAGTCGTCCGCTAGTTTGCGCCCCGCGTTTAATAATTCATAAGCCGTGGGGCTTAATTTACCATGTTGCACTTGGGCAAAAATCCATACGTTTTTATAATCTTTGATATTCATAAAATGTCCTAAATATATTTATTTTCTTTGAGCATTTCTACCAATTTGGCGGCTTTTTCTTTATCGTTAGCTCCTTCTACCACGGTGGCGTTTACTTCGCGCTTGGGCACAAACGATTTGACCACCCGCGTGGGGCAGTTGTTCATGCCGAGCATAGTTTTATCGGCCGCTACGTCGTCTGCGGTCCACACCGTAACCGGGGCACGCTTGGCCAGCATACGCCCTTTTACACTGCGTACACGCGGTTTGTTAATCTCTTTGACCACCGAAAGCACACACGGGAATTGAAGTTCCACTACTTCGCTTCCATCCTCGGTCAAGCGCTCTACTACAATACTTTTTTCGTTCACGCGCACCACTTTTTTAACAAATGCCGCATTGGGGATTTTCAGCCACGCGGAAATTTGCGGGCCGATATGCCCGGTGTCACTGTCGTTAGTTTGTTTGCCGCAAATAATTAAATCTACTTTTTGCAGACCGTCAATTTTTTCAATGCCTTTACTAAGTGCGTACGACGTGGACCACGTGTCCGACCCGGCAAAGGCACGGTCGCCCAGTTGGAAAACCTCGTCGGCGCCGCGGGCGATACTGTCGCGAAGGACGGCCTCGGCTTGTGGCGGGCCCATGGTAATGACGGACACTTTACCCCCCACTTGCTCTTTAAGGGTGACCGCTTCTTCCAGCGCAAATTCGTCAAAGGGGTTCATGGCACTTTCGGTACCGGAACGAATCAGACATCCCGTAGTGGGGTCGATTTTCACGTTATCAGATTTTGGGGTTTGCTTGACGCAAGCTACAATATGCATAGTTATTCCTCGTCGCCTTTAGTGGCATACTCTTTAATAAGTGCCGTTAAAATTTCGTTCTTTTGAATGTGCACGGTGCCTTCGTAAATTTGGGTAATTTTAGCATCGCGCATGTATTTTTCCAGCGGGAAATCGCGCATATAGGCAATGCCGCCGCAGAGGGTAACACACTCGTCGGCTACTTCCATCGCCACGTTGGAGCAAAACAGTTTAGCCTGCGCGCTGTATTTGGTCCAGCGCTGCCCTTTTAGTTTTTTAAGCTCATCGTGCACGGAGGTCCCGTTGGCTAATGCATTTTTGACAGCGGGCAAAAATTCCGTGTCCATGCGGTGCGTGAGATTATAAACCAGCGCACGGCCCGCTTCCACCTTGGCAGAAAGTTCAGCCACTTTGTGCCCGAGTGCCTGAAACGTGATAATCGGCTGTCCAAACTGTTTGCGTGTGCGCAAATACGGGATGGTGGTATCCAGCGCACCTTGTGCAATGCCCACAGCTTGCGCCGCCACACCGGGGCGGGAATAGTCCAGGGTTTCTTGCAAATATAAAAGGCCGCGGCCTTCGCTACCCAGTAAATTTTCTTTGGGTACGCGCACGTTCTCAAAAATCAGTTCATACGTCGGGTTGGTGCGAATGCCCATTTTTTCTTCTTTCTTACCGAAAGAAAACCCCGGCGTGCCTTTTTCAATGACCAGTAGCGAAATACCGCGCGGCCCACGGGCCGGGTTGGTGTTGACGGCCACGGTGTAAAAATCGGCTTCTTTGCCGGTGGAAATAAAGTGTTTGGTACCGTTTACCACGTAAAAGTCACCGTCTTTGATAGCGGTCGTTTTAAGGGCGGTAGCATCGGAACCGGCTTCGGGCTCCGTAAGGGCAAAGGCCCAGAGTTTTTTGCCGCTGGCCAGGTCCGGACACCATTTCTCACGCTGCTCTTTAGTGGCCGCTAAAAACATGGGGATTGCCCCTAAGGCCGACGTTCCCGGCGTGAGAGACAGCCCGGCACATGCGCGGGAAAGCTCCTCAAATGCCATGGCCAGGCAGGTAATCCCCCCGCCTAAACCACCGTATTCTTCGGGCAACCACAAACCAAACATACCTGATTTGCGGTATTCCTCGTACATTTCTTTGGAAAATTCTTCTTTGGCGTCCATTTCGGCGCGCAGAGGTTTTAATTTTTTTTGGGCCAGTTCGCGCGTAGCGTTGAGCACTTCCTGTTCCATTTCGTTTATTGCGTAGTCCATTAGTGAGCCCCCTGATTCGTGGGTTTAAAATACCGTTTTTTACGGCGGAAAAACCGCCGTTTACCGCCGTTTTTTTGCGTAGGCGGCACTAAACTGCGGTACAACCGTTCCTGTTTTTTGACCATGGTAGCCGCGGTAAATTCGGCAAAATCGCGGTGGTCTATATTAGCTTCAAAACGCTCCATGAGCTGTTTATGGCGAAGGAGCACCTTAATTTTATCGGCAAAGGTGTTAATATCACTCGGCGCCACCAAAAACCCGGTTTTGTTATTGGTAATTACTTCGCTAATGCCGTCCACGTCATAACATACGGCAGGCACCCGCATGGCCATGGCCTCCAATAAAGACATAGGCAACCCCTCGCGCAATGAAACACTGGCGTAAATATCACTAATAGCCAACAATTCCAGCGCATCGTTACGCCACCCGGGGAATAAAACTTGTTTTTCCAGGTTTAAATTTTTAATTAAAGTAAGCACTTGATTGCGTAACGGCCCGTCGCCGGTAAAAATGAAATATACGTTTTTCATTTGTTGCAACACTTTATACGCGGCAAACACAAAGTGAAGCGGGTTTTTAAGCGGTTTGCAGTTGGCCAGTGCCAGCACTACTTTGGCATTAGCCGGAATTTTTAAAGAAGCTTTTTTGGCAACCGGGTCAAACTTCAAGGGCAAAATGGGGTTAAAGTTGACACCCGCGCGGATAATTTCGGTACGCACCCCTTTGCCGATACCCAGCTCTTTGGCCTCGGCGGCGTTTTTGCGCGAAACAAACACTAATACGTTTGTAAATTTGGCACAGGTTTTTTCTACCCATACAAAAAACTTAAAGTGTTTTTCCCCTTGCTCTTTGGCAAAACCAAGCCCGTGGAACGTGTGCACCACTTTGGCGCGGCGCCAAAAAATACGCGCAGCAATACGCCCTAAAATACCGGCTTTGGGGGCATTGGTATGCACGATATCGGGGCGCACCTTGCGTAGCACAAGCCCCATTTGAAACAAAGCCACCATGTCGTGAAACACGTATTTGGCTTTCACATCGTGTCTAAGGGCTTTGATGAAAAACAAGTGGCTGGGGTCGCCTTTAAATTTACTGTCTAACCGCCCCCCCGGCCCGGTAGCCAAATACGTATCAAACTGTTGTTTGTTGATGGTTTTCATCGTAGCCAGTACACTGGCTTGCGCACCGCCCTGGTCCAGACGGGTAATAAAGTATAAAATTTTTGTTTTTTGCATTAGTGCATCTCACCTGTTGTTGTATTTAAGATGCGGCCCTCGGGGAAGTAATACTTAATAATCCCTTTATAGTCCGCCCCTTGTTTAGCAAGCCCCTCAGCCCCGCGCAAGCAAAGCCCCTCGCCCAGGCCGCTATCATACCCGCGCACCAAGACGGCGTGGATATTTTTGCCTTTATAAAGCGGCACCAGGTCAAAGAAGTTGGAGCGCATCGTCCCGGCGCTAATGATAAAGGCCACCTCTTGCGGGGTGGTAGCTTCGTAACTGGCTTTGCTACCCTCAAAACGCATGGCTAAAATGCGCCCATTGGGCGACAATTGAGTAGGCGTCATCGCGCGCAGTTTGCCAATGTCTTTGCGGTAAGAAAGACGTTTTTCAATGGCTTTGGCTTCAAATAAATACATCCATTTAATGCCGGACCATTGTGTGGGGTCCTGCGGGCGCGAAAATAAATCTGCCGGCGGGTTGGAAAGCAAGTATTTGCTTACATTGGCCGGAGAAAACACATACGCGGGTTTATCTTCGGTATTGGCAACCGTGTCCGCAGTAACTACGCCGCAATTGGCATAGGCACTGGCGGCTTCTTTCAGGCGGATTTCGCCGGAGGTTTGAGAGGCCTCTAACAAGGCATTAAAAATGAGGTTAATTCCTTTGAATTGGAATTTTACGTCATTATCCGTAATGTGGTAAGGCTCGTTTTTATTTTCTTCCACCGCTTGGTGCAGGGCCGAACGCAGCACCACTGCCAAGGCTTTTAAGGCGGGTTTGCGTGTAACGTCTTGCACTTGGGCGGCCAGTAACGCGGGGATTAAGTCTTCGCTATAGACTTCATTGACGAGTAAAAACCCGTTATCCCCGGGGATGACCCATAAACTGCCTTTTAACTCTTTGTCACTTAAATCGGCGGAAAAAATATTAGGCGTAAGCGCGTTTTTAACCAGTAAAGTTTTGTTTTTGTTTTCGGTTTTTAGGCGGAACGGATACGCGGCCGAAAATTCCGTTTGGCCCTTAGAGTTTTTAAAATCTATGCCTTTGGTTTGCGGGTTGAACTCAATATTTTTTTCAATGTACGAGGGCACTTTTAAAATTTCGCCGCGTTTTTCATCCGAAATTTGCACCGTGCCCGAAGCCATTACCGTTACTTTTTGCAATTCTTGCGGCAGTTGGTTTCTATCGGCATACAGGGCCATTTTGACTATTTCCGACGGGGTAGATTTCATCTCGTGCACAATGGGCTGTTCCAGGCGCAAATAAAACAAATAATCAATACTTTTGTTGCCAAAATCTTGTGCATATTTTTCAATTTTATCTGCCAGTTCTTCATTTTTGGGGTCCAGGCTGTAAAGCGTGGCATAATACTGCCACGAGCGCAGTTTGTCTTTATCTTTTTCGGAGAGTTTAGCAAACAGTTCGGCGGCGGCGTAGTTTTTCTCGTCGTGGGATAAAGCCTGTTGCAAGAACACCGGGGCCATTTTCTCCGCACTCTTGGTTTCCGCGGCAATACGCCCCAACATATACGATACAAACGAAATGGTGTACGGGTTAGACACATACAAGTATTGCAGTTGCTCGGCGGCTTTGTCTTTTTGTCCGCCGAAATAAAACGCTAGCGCGGCCCCTAACTTGGCCGAAGACACATACTCAAAATCGGCCGATAAATAAAGCAAATGGTCAAAAATCTCTCGCGCTTTTTTGTATTTCCCCGCCGATAACAGCATCCACCCGTGCGTAAGCTCTATAAACGGGTCGTCGGGTGCCAGCTGGCCCGCTTTTTCAATGTGCGTAAGCGCCTGCTTCACCAGCCCGCGCTGGAGCGCCAAAACGGCCAGTTCCAAATTAGCGGCGGCGGCTACTTTTTTATCGGTGGAATTTTCAAAGGTTTTAAAGGTAAAGTAACAATCTTCTTCCCCTTGCGTGCACGTGCGGGCGGCGTCCTCAATTTCGGGCGGCAAAGAATAGTCCAGCACCGTTTTGTGCAAGGTTTCTTCGTTGAGTTTACTGTCCACCCGCTTAGCCGTCAAAGACGACTTAGATACCGTCTGCACCGGTTGCTCTTGCTTCGGCTGGTCCTGCTCTGGCACATCGGCCTGTTGAGCCGCCAGCGGCAACGGGGCAAAAAGGGCCAAAATAAGAAGATATTTCCTCATGTTTATATTATATAAAATTAGCCGTGCATAAGCACGGCTAAAAGGAATAATTTACCCCTTTTTTAATTATAAATTCTACTTAATATTGCCACACGTTATATGTATCTGAAGAGGTTGTTGTCGGTTCAGTTAATCCGGTTTCATTTTTACACACTTTGTTAGCAATATCTGCCAAGTCTTTAGAATATGCCACACACCAACGCTTCCCCGGATAACCCGGGCTATGATTTAAATAAATCTTATATTGCACATACATATCATTATCTTTAAATAACGTACAATCCAAATTTTTAGAGTTTTTCTTGTCTTGCAATCGACATGTACCCCATGAAAAATTTTGTATATTCTTATAATTAGTGTCATCTTCTTCAATAGAAATTCCTTCTGAAAGTTCTATATCTAATGCTTTAAAGTCCCGCGTATAAGCACCATTGGTTAAATAATAGACTTCTTCCGCCTCTGCCAACACCCGTGCCATATCTTTCAATTTTGCGTAGCGTGATTTGGCTACCGCAAACTTATACTGCGGCACCGCCACCGCCGCTAAGATACCAATGATTAAAACCACTACCAACAACTCAATGAGGGTAAACCCCCGCTTACAACTGATTATAGACTTGTTACTATTCATTTTATTTTCTCCTGTGTACGACATAGGAGTAGTGTAACAAAAAAAAAAAACAAGTCAAGGGCTTTCCAAGCCACGGAGTTCCGCGCCTATCGTTTACTTCAAATGTTTGAGTGGGTGACCGCGAGAGGCACAGTAAACAGGGGAACTTCGCGCTTCGCTGTTTATAACCCAATAAAAAAGCACTGGGGTTACCAGTGCTTTTTATATCGTACAGTTTAAACCTTAACTACGGCCACACGTTCAGTTTAGTTACTTTATCGTTGCGCCGTACTTTAGGCTCACCCACCAATTCCTGGATAAACGCCTCACACACATAAATTTTGGTACCGGGGCACAAGCGGCCGGCTACCACGTTATGTTCGTTATCGGCCAGCGTTACGTGTGCATGCACCATGGGGCGGTTGTCCTGAATGCTGACGTTGCCTGTTAAATTGACCAGTTCCAATTCTTCATCAAAGAGGCTTTTTTCAAATTTCTTTTTGCTCTGGTCGTAATAAGCAATGGTAGCGTTGGACACACAGCCCACCGCCGACACAATGCCGCATTTTACCTGGTTGTCGTGGCAAAAATCAATCAGTTCTTCCAACAGGTCTTTGCCTTTAGGAAGCCTGAATATATACGTTCTTCCGGTTAAGTAAGGTTTTTCTTCTGCCATTTTCTCTCTCCTATGGGCTAACACCAATGGGTTGCCCGTTCCAAATCTTCCGCATACGTGCGGATTGCCGCCAATAAGGACATGGCGCCCATGCCGGCTTCTTCATACAACTTTGCACCTACTCCACTGCCCAAATAGCGCCCGTTTTTATGCGGCCAAACGCTGTGCGCGCGCCCGGCTTGGCTGTTGAGCCAACAATCTAACGTGGGCAGTGTAAAATCGGTCAGCCCCATAGCCCGTTGCATAAGGGCAGGCGGAACTAACGCATCTTGCTCAGCCTGCGGCAAGAGTTCAAACAGCTCGCGGCTGGTAACGTAAATTACGTTTACATCCGGCGCTTTGCCGGCTAAAATTTCGGGCAGTATCTTTTCTACTACAATGCGCCCTATGCCCGAGCCTTGCACAAATACCGCCCCCGCATTGGCTTCTTGAGCGCGGTGCAAGTAATACACCCCGTTCACCGCCTGTTGGGCAGGGTCCGCACCCAGTTTGGCGCGGTCCATATACGCGGCAGACGGCCGAATCACAAACGGTGCAAAAATAGCGGGCTGCTTTTGGAGTGCCGCCGCAACGAGCGGCCAAATTTCATCCACTTCCAACGGAGTGGCCGTAATGCACGAGCCTTTGGGGAAGTTATCCTGCACCAGTTGCAGGCTTTGCGGGTCGGCATGGGTGGGGCCGTCCTCACCGGTGGGCAAACTGGCGTGCCCGTTGAATAAAAATAAGGTATTGGGTTGCCAACCTACTTCGCGCGAAGCTTGCACACCAATAGCGTGCAAACGCGCCGCCACATGTTCAAAGGCCAAAAATGCCCCGTACGACGAAGACACCCCAATATGTTTGCCAAAAGATGAAATACCGCTACATACGCCCGCCATACCGTCTTCGCAAATACCACCCGTACTGATGCGGCGGCTGAGCGGATTGGAAAGCGCATTAAAATAGCCGGGTGCAAACCCGTCCGACGTGGCCCCCGCCCCGGTAGAGGCGTATAAATCGGCCGAGCCCAGTAACAAGGTACCGTTTGTTTCCTTATTTAAATAGGCCAGCGTTTTGCCCAAAATACCGCGGGTTGTATATTGCGTACCTACCTCAAATTTAAACTCAGCCGGTGCTTGGGCCGGGTTTAACTTATAAATTTTTTGTACGTCGCCCAAATCTGCCCGCACAGCACGTTTGGCTAACGCCAAGTTTTGCGCGGCTTGGCGCACACTGGCAACCACAAATTGCCTGATTTGCCCGTCACTCTCCAGCACGCGGCGGATGACAAGCAAGCTATCCCAATAAAATTTTTCAATATTCTGCGGTGTTTTGTCGCCTTCAAAACGCGGGAAAGTTTCGTTAAATGTTTTTTCAAATTCGGCTAAGCATTTATAAAACTCTTCACTGCAGAACTTATGCCCGCTACCGTGCGAGGCCTTGCCCTCTAAGCCGTATTTCCACCCTTTTACAGTGCGGTAAATAATGGCGGTGGGTTGGTGGTTGTTGATTTCGGCCGCCAGTTTTTGCGCGGCAAAAATTTGGTTAAAGTCATGCCCGTTGGGCACGTAAATCACGTTACAATCGTGAATATAAAAGAGTTCTTGCGGCGTCCACTGTACGTATTCGCCGGGTTGATTATTTTCGGCGCTCACGCGCTCACTTTCAATAGAGGCCTGGTTCCAATCAATGTGGAAAATGGCGTTTTTAAGCTGCGCCGTAGCCGCCATGGAAAGCGCCTCACTCACGCGCCCGGCGGTTAAGCCGCCTTCGCCCTCTACAATATGCACCCGCGGGCAGTTGGCCCCATACGCATCAGCGGCGGCTAAAGCTAACCCTACCGCGCTGGCAAGTCCCACCCCGCTGGCCCCGGTGCTGGTGCGCACAAACGGGGTAATAGGCTCGGGGTGCCCCCCTAAAGGTTTGCTGTGGAATTTGGTAAACAGCGGCGTACCTTGTTTTACATTATGGCGCACACCCAGTAAATCTTCCAAACGCAGTTGGTGCAGTTCGTCGGCGGGTAGCAGTTCGGGGGCGTCTTTACGCACACACTCGTTGCGTAGTGCCCACAACGCATATAAGCCCAGTGCCTTATGCCCCGCGGCGTAAGAAATGATATCGGCGCTTTCTTCCAACGGATTGGAAAAGTTATACCACATCCCCTTATATATAAGGTGCGACACAAACCGTCCGCTCGATATACTCCCCCCCGGGTGGCCCGACGAGGGCACATAGTTATATAAAATAGCCACTAACGTACGATAAACTACATCCAACCGCTCCAGCACGGCCGCATCATTGATATTGATACGGTAAGCGGGGTTTTGCGCTACTTCGGTTACATCCTTATATACAGCCCGTTTTTGGTTCAAGGCAAAAGGCATAATTTCTCCTAAAATTTAATTCCCTGTGCGGCACAATAATACGTCAAATCCAGCATGGCTTGCACGTCCGCTTTGGCACACACTTCCACATTACTGTGGATATTGCGCGTGGGAAGCGAAAGCGCACAACACGGCACCCCCGTTTTGCTGATATGCACCGCGCCCGCGTCGTTCCCGCCGCGTTGGGCGATGCGTACCTGCCAGGGGATATTTTGTTCTTCACAAATCTGTGATAATGCTTCAAACAGCACTTGCGGTGTAATCGTGCGGGCATCTAAGGCACTTATACCCACCCCGCCGCCTAAGCGCACAATATAATCTTGCGGAGCTACACCCGGGATATCCGCCGCGCCCGTGGTATCTAAACACAGGCACACGTCGGCCTCAATGCCATAGGCGGCCGTAGTGGCACCGCGCACGCCTACTTCTTCTTGCACGGTAAACACGGCGTAAACATTATAAAACGGGTTTTTGAGGTTTTTAAACACTTCGGCCTGGATAAACACCCCGGCGCGGTTATCAATGGCTTTGGCCGAAATAAGGCCGTCGCCAAATTCTTCGTAAGAGCGGTCCAACACGGCAAAGTCGCCCACGCGGACCTGCTTTTTAACCTCATCGGCCGGGAGCCCTAAGTCAATAAATAAATCTTTAAGCGGCACGGCTTTAGCGCGGTCGGCCTCGGTGGTGATATGCGCGGGCTTAGTGCCGATAATACCCAACAAGGGCCCATTTTTGGTTTGCACGCGCACCCGCTGTGCAAGCAACGTACGCGGGTCAATACCGCCCACGGTTACAAAGCGCACAAAACCACGCTCGTCAATAAATTGGACCATCAGCCCCACTTCGTCCATGTGGGCGCAAAGCAGTAAATTTTTATTGGAAGTACCTTTTTTAAAGCAAATTAGGTTGCCCAGGGCGTCGGTGCGGACCTCGTCCGCCGCCGGGGCCAGTAGTTTTTGCAGGTAGTCACGCACGGCGTTTTCCCGCCCGGCAATACCGGGCAGTTGGGTTAAATTTTTAAGTACCAAAAAATCGGGTTTTAGGGTCATATTTCTCTCTTATGCGTACGAAAGGCAGATACATTATACCCCAAAACCCATAAAAAAGCAAGGTTTTTCTACAGAATTTGGGGCATTTCGTTGTTGCTCGGGTAGTCGGATACCTCCGCGCTACCGCGCGCGTACCACCAGTATTCAGGTTTGGCAAGAAGTTCTAATTGCTCTTTGCGTTTAGCCGTTTTTGTACGGTGAGGCGCGGCAAAAAAGTGCAGGCAATGGTTTCATTGACAAGCTTTTTTAACAAAGCCGAACTCAAAAACGGCTAAACCCTTTGGGCCGCGTCCTTTTGGGCTATTACATTCTTTTTTTGCTTAGCATAGTTACTATGCCTGCGCAAAACAAAGGGCGTACTAACCGCAAAAGTCCAGCGGCGCAAAGGCAAAGAGAGCTTCTTGCCAACCCTAAGTTGCCCGAAGGCGTAGCAGCGCTACGTCGAGTGGCAAGTCGGTGCAAAGATGCTCAAATGTGGCAAATGGTTGCCCGGAAAACGGACAGGGCGCCAAAGACTTACCGTCTTTGAAGCCCTGCCATTAAAAACGCAACGTCACCGGGTCGTCGTTATTATAAATGTTTCTTTTTGACTTTCATGCGCGCAATCGCCTGTTTGATTTCTATTTCCGCCAGCTCAAAGTCAATATCCGCATCCTTGCGCGAAAGCGATTCTTTTAACGCCTTAATGCGTTGACGCTCTTTTTCTTCGTCAATTTCTTCTGCCAGCGCGGCGCTTTCGGCAAACACGTTGACAACGTCATTTAACACTTCCACAAAGCCGCCCAGCGCGGCAAATTCTTCCTCTTTACCGTCCGCCTTATAGCGCAAAGACCCCATACCCAGTTGCACAATGGTTTTCACGTGACCGGGCAAAATACCCATTTCACCCAGTAGCGCGGGCAAAATAACCATATCCACCGGCTTATTGGTGATTAGCTGTTTTTCGGGCGTAATTAAATTAAGGGTCAGCTTTTTGTCCGTCATTATTTATCCTTTACTTTTTCGTACGCGGCCAGCACGTCCTCTATCCCGCCGCACATGTAGAAACAAGACTCCGGGATATGGTCATACTCGCCGGCCACAATGCCTTTAAACGCTTTAATCGTGTCGGCCAGTTTGACGTATTTGCCCGGGTGCCCGGTAAACTGCTCGGCCACACTAAAGGGCTGAGACAAAAACTTTTGAATACGCCGCGCGCGGGCCACGGTTTTCTTGTCCTCGTCGCTCAGTTCGTCCATACCCAAAATGGCAATAATGTCTTGTAAATCTTTATATTTTTGGAGCACCTTACGTACGCTTTGTGCCACGTCATAATGTTCCTTCCCCAAAATGCGCGGGTCCAAAATGCGCGAGGTAGAAGCCAGCGGGTCCACCGCCGGATAAATCCCCAAGCTGGCAATTTGGCGGTCCAATACGGAGGTGGAATCCAAGTGCGTAAACGTAGCGGCCACGCCGGGGTCGGTCAAGTCGTCGGCGGGCACATACACGGCTTGAATAGACGTAATGGCCCCCTTTTTGGTGGAAGTAATACGCTCCTGCAGTGCACCGATTTCGGTGTTTAACGTGGGCTGATACCCCACGGCCGAAGGCATACGCCCTAAGAGGGCCGACACTTCACTGTTAGCCAGCACAAAGCGGAAGATGTTGTCTAAAAAGAGTAACACGTCTTGCCCTTTTACATCGCGGAAATACTCCGCTTGCGTAAGCGCGGTTAAAGCTACTTTGGCACGCGCCCCTGGCGGCTCGTTCATCTGCCCATAGACCAGCACGGTTTTATCTAATACGGAACTCCCGTCGGAAAGTTTACTCTCGCTCATTTCCAGCATGAGGTCATTTCCTTCACGGCTTCTTTCCCCCACGCCGCCAAAAACGGAACTGCCGTGGTGTTCGCGCGCCACGTTGTTAATAAGTTCCATAATGAGAACGGTTTTGCCCACACCGGCCCCGCCGAACAGCCCCACTTTACCGCCTTTCATATACGGGGCGATTAAATCAATTACTTTAATGCCGGTTTCAAAAATTTCGGGCGTAGGGTTTTGGTCTTCTAAACTCGGTGCCGCACGGTGAATGGGCATGGTCATGGCGGCATCAATGTTGCCTTTGTGGTCTTGCGGCTGACCCAGCACGTTAAGCAAACGGCCCAAACATTTTTCGCCCACGGGCACGGTTAGCGGCGCCCCGGTATCCACGGCTTTGGCCCCGCGCTGAAGCCCGTCGGTGCTTTCCAGTGCCACACAGCGCACGATATTATCGCCCATTTGCTGGGCTACTTCGGCCACAATTTTTTTGTCGCCGTTCATTTCAATTTCAATAGCGTTTTCAATGGCAGGCAAGTGGCCTTGTTCAAATTCAATATCCACCGCCGCGCCGATAATTTGGATTACCTTTCCCGTTTGCATAGTTGTTCCCTCTAATTTGTCAGGGCCTCGGCCCCGTTGACAATATCTAAAATTTCGTTGGTGATACCGGTTTGGCGCACCTTGTTGAGTTTTACGCCTAAGGCAGTAACCAATTCGCCCGCGTTTTTGCTGGCCGCGTCCATGGCGTTCATGGTAGCCGCCAAATTGGCCGCTTGCGATTCTAACAGCACGCGGTACAAATTGGCTTTCAAAAGCCGCGGCACCAAGATTTTAAAAATCTCCAGCATCCCCGGCTCAAATTCAAAATCACTTTCTTCTTTTTCACTTCGCACTTGTTCAAAATCAAACGGCAGCCACTGCGTTTGGCGCAGTGTTTGGCTGGCAAGTGATTTAAAATCGTTGTAAATAAGCGTCACCGAGCCCAATTTTTCTTCTAAAAAAGTTTTCAGCACCGCGTCGCCCAGCAAATCTGCATGCACATAAGACACCTTTGGGAAAATGCCCACGCTCTCATATACCAAGTGCAAGTTGGGCATTTTGAGGCGGTTTAAAAAGTCGCGCCCTTTTTTGCCAATCGCAAAGAGGAAAACTTCTTTATCTTTGTGCTCGCGCAAAAACGCCAGCGCACTGCGGATAATCACCGCGTTAAACGAGCCCGTGAGCCCCTTATCGCCGGTAATTACTATGAGCCCCACTTTGTTTTTATCCCCGGTGCGGTTGATAAAAATGCGCCCGGCCCAGGTTTCGGTACCGTCGTCGGGTTGCGGCAACGCCAAAATATCTTGTTTGAGGTCATCCACCATTTCCAGCATTTTCTGTGCAAACGGCCGCGCGCAAAGCATCGCCTCTTGCGCTTTGCGGATGCGCGCGTTGGAAATCATCTTCATGGTTTGCATGATTTGCTGGGTGGATTTAATCGCCTTGATATTTTGGCGTATGTCGCGCAAGGATTCCATTTATCTGTTTTCCGCTTTTAAAATTTTCACGTAGTCGGCAATCCCGGCTTCCAGCGTATAGTCGGGCGTATAGCCTAACTTCTCGGTGGATTTAGAGATATCCGCCTGCGTTTTCACTTGGAAAAACGCCGTGTACGGGTTGTCAAAATACTCGGGTTCCAAGTTTGTGCCCATTTCTTTATTCAGGCACGCAATAATCTCGTTAAAATTGCGCGGGATCCCCGTGGCGGCGTTATACACGCCGGACTCTTTCCCGTTGTTTAACGCACACAAATTGATTTTAACAATGTCTTTTACGTACACAAAATCGCGTTGTTGCTCGCCCATTTTAAATACACGCGGCCGCTTGCCTTCTTTCATTTGCAAATAGAGCTGGTAAATCATACTGGCCATTTTGCCTTTGTAATATTCGCCTGGGCCATAGACGTTAAAATAGCGTAGCCCAATGACCGTCATGTCGTGGTTAGCTTCCACAAATTGGCGGGCTACATTGTCCATAATGGCTTTAGAAAACCCATACACATTTTCGGGGTGCGTAGGTTGTGTTTCCACGTTGGGCACCGGCCCGTTGCCATACGTAGCAGCCGAAGAAGCATACACCACTTTTTTAATGCCGTTTTCGGCGGCAAAGTGGAGTAAATTTTTAAACGCTTCCACGTTTTGTTCCATCATGGCTTTTTGATCCATGACGGTGGTATCGGTAATGGCGGCCTCGTGAAAAATGGCGTCAAAATACATATCCGTCGGAACATATTGGAATAAATCGGCGGTAATCACGTCGCCTTTAAAGCCGATTAAATTTTTGAAATTCCCGTTTTTGGTAAAATCGTCAAGTACCGTTACTTCGTGTCCTTGGGCTTCCAAGGTTTTAGCAATGTTACTGCCAATAAACCCGGCCCCGCCGGTTACGAGATATTTTTTTCTGTTTTTCGTTTCCATAAATACTCCTTACTGCGGTTTAAAAACCGTTTTAAAATTGTCTAACGCACCTTTGATTTTTTCTTCTACTGCGCTGGTCAGTTCCGTGGCGTCGTTTACTGCGTCTAGCACGTCTTGTTTTTGCGCGTGCATATACGCCAAAAGTTCTTTTTCATAGCGCAGTACATCCGTTACTTCTATTTCATCCAAATACCCATGCGTGCCGGCATACAACACCAACACTTCTTCCCCCACTTTTAAGGGTGCATATTGGTTTTGTTTAAGTAGTTCGGTCATACGTTTGCCGCGCGCAATTTGCCGCTGGGATTCTTTATCTAGCTCAGACCCAAACTGTGCAAACCCCGCCAGCTCCTGATATTGAGACAAATCAATACGTAGCGTTCCCGCCACTTTACGCATGGTTTTGCGCTGGGCACTACCGCCCACGCGGCTGACGGAAAGCCCCACGTTAATAGCGGGTTTAATACCGCTTAAGAATAGGTTGCTTTCCAAGTAAATCTGCCCGTCGGTAATAGAAATGACGTTGGTGGGAATATAGGCCGATACGTCATTGGCCTGCGTTTCAATAATCGGCAAGGCCGTGAGTGACCCGCCGCCATTTTCGGCCGATAACTTACACGCACGTTCTAATAAGCGCGAATGCAAATAAAACACGTCACCAGGATACGCTTCACGCCCTGGCGGACGGCGCAACAAAAGCGACATTTCACGGTACGCCTGTGCATGTTTGGACAGGTCATCATACACAATCAGCACATCTTTGCCCTGCCACATAAAATATTCGCCAATGGCGCACCCGGCATACGGCGCAATATACAACAAGGACGCCGGGTCCGACGCGGTAGCCGATACTACCACCGTGTAATCCATGGCACCAAAATCGGTTAACGTTTTTACTACTTGGGCCACGGTACTTTGCTTTTGGCCCACCGCCACATAAATACAAATACACCGTTCACTTGCGGGGATATTTTTTTGGTTGATAATCGCATCAATGGCAATAGCGGTTTTACCGGTTTGGCGGTCGCCGATAATCAGCTCACGCTGTCCTTTACCAATCGGCACCATGGCATCAATAGCTTTAATCCCGGTTTGCAACGGTTGTTTGACAGGTTGGCGATCAATAATACCGGGGGCCACAATGTCTAGCGGCATGATTTTCCCCTCTTTAAGCGGTCCTTTGCCGTCTAGCGGGCTCCCTAAGGGGTTTACCACACGGCCAATGACGTCTTCACTGACCGAGATACTAATTACTTCCCCGGTGCGTTTAACTGTGTCGCCCTCATGCACCAAGTGGTCCGGCCCCATCAGCACGCAACCCACGTTGTCATATTCCAAGTTCAGTGCCATGCCTTTTACGCCGTGGCCAAAGTCAACGAGCTCACTGGCTTTTACGTTTTTTAGGCCATGCACGCGGGCAATGCCGTCGCCTACCTGGATGACGGTCCCCACTTCGCTCACGTCTATAGAAGGTTCAAATTTTGCAATTTTTTCTTTAATGATATTTGTTATTTCTTCGGGTCTGATTGCCATAACGTTACCCTTTCAATTCTTCCTGTAATTTAGCAAGCCGTGCTTGAATACTACCGTCTAACAATTCGCCGTTGCACTCCAATTTGAGCCCTCCGAGTAACGAAGCGTTCGTATGGAACACGGCCTCTACGGTTTTGCCGTAGCGGGCCGATAACGCTTTTTGGGCGGCTTTTTGCTGGGCCATACTCAGCTCTCGCGCCGACGTTACAATCGCGCGCGAAATACCTTTGCGGTCGTCTAACAGCGTTTGCACGCGGGCACAAATTTCATTCAACAAATTCAAGCGTTTTGCGTCAATCAGCACGTTGATCAGCCGGGCCGCTTGCGGAGTTTCTTTCAATGCCTCGCCCAAGATCAACTTTTTGTGCGCGTTGGAAAGCCGCGGGCTTTGCAACTGGGCAAACACTCCGGCCAAAATTTGCGTGGCCGTACGTAACTGCCGGGCATTCTCCTCGGCTTGTTCGGTGGTGGTGCTCAGCCCGTCATAAGCGGCCCCGTAGCGGGCGGCAGCAATACGCTCTTGAGAATTCATATTATTTTCCTTGTACTTCCTTTAACACTTGTGCCACAATTTCGTCAGCGCGGTCGTCTTTTACTTGGTGCTCAATCACGCGCGAAGCGGCCAACACGCTTAGGTTTGCAATCTCGCCGCGCACGTCGGCCAAGGCTTTGTTTTTCTCGGCCTCAATTTGCGTTTTGGCTTGGCTCAGCAACCGTTCGGCCTGTTCTTTAGCTTGGGCTAAAAGCTGTTCTTTTTGCGCTTCACCCGCTTTTACCGCGGCCGCCATTTTTTGGGCGGCCTCTTCGGAAATTTGGGCCAAGCGTTCATCCAGCTCTTTCTTTAACTGTTCGGCACTTTGGCGTGCATTGGCGGCGGTTTGTTTGTCCTGTGCTATTTGGTTTTCGCGTTTTTCCAGGGCACCAATTACGGGCCCCCACGCAAATTTTTTCAGCAAATAGACCAGGAGCAAAAAGTTACAAACCGTTAATGCCAGTACGCCGTAGTCCGGTTTTAACAAATCTTCCATAGTTTATTTCATAACCATCGTTAAGAGGCAGATAACCAGCCCCAACATGGCGGCCCCTTCTAACAAGGCGGCAATAATAATCATGGTCGTGCGCAAGTCACCGGCGGCTTCGGGTTGGCGGGCGGCGCCTTCTAACGCGGCCGAGCCGATTTTACCCAGCCCCAAGCCAGCGCCTAACACAACCATCCCGGCCCCAATGCCGGCGGCAATATATTTAAGTGCTACTAATTCCATACGTTTTTCTCCTTTGGGCAATAGCCCCATTAAATTTAGTGCGTGTGAATGACCGAGCCCGCAAAAATAGCCGTAAGCAAGGTAAACACATACGCCTGTAAAAATGCAACTAACAACTCCAAACACGTCATAAAAATTTCTAACAGCATGGCGGGGAACATAGAAACCACACCAAAAAATTTACTCATTTCCCCAATGATAAAAATGATTAACAGCAAACAAATCAGCACCATGTGGCCCGAAAGCATATTGGCAAATAAACGAATCGCCAGCACACACACTTTGATAATTAAGCTAATCACCTCAAGCGGGAAAATAAGCGGAATCAGCCATGCGGGCGTGCCCGACGGCACAAAACTCTTTAAAAATCCGCCCAGCCCGTGATATTTTAAGCCGCTACCCACAATAAGCGCCCCCGAACACAACGCCAAGGCCGCCGTTACAGAAATGTTAGACGTGGCGGTTTTCATCTCGGGGATCATGCCCGCTAAATTGACACTTAAAATAAACAAGAAAAGTGTGCAGAAATACGGGAGCATCGCGCGTCCTTCTTCGCCCATATTGGGCAGTACAATACCGCCGCGGATGAAGGACACATATTCTTCCATAAGCACCGTTACCAGTTTTCCCCCGCGGCTTTTATGCGCGCGTGCGGCCCACGCTAAGGCCAGTACCAACAATACGCTGACGGCAAAAATCGTCACGGAGTGGGTTGTAACCGGGATACGAAATCCGCCCAGCACAACGCCCCAGTCGTGGTCCAAAATATGGTGTGATATAGTTTCAGCTACGTCCATTTTTCTTTTTGTTTGCGTCTTTGGCGGCGCTAATGATACGCCACAACCCCAACGCAAACCCTATTAAAACTCCCCCCACCAAGCACCACGGCAACGTGCCGAGTTTTTTATCCAGCCAATACCCGGCGGCGGCGCCCAAAATTTCAGTTAATGCAAACTCCGTTCCTAACGAAGCAATTTGCAGTTGGTCTTGCGCACCAAACGGCCCGGCCGGCATAGCAAAATCTCCTCTACAAAGGGGGTTACTTACATTATAAAAAATATACACTAAATTTTCAGCTAAAAATTATGTTAGAATAAAAGAGTAGTAAAAACACAATTTGATTCTGTTTTTGGAACCGTATGTGGAATACGGGCTCTCTTTGTACCAAGAGGAGTATTCGAAGCCAAAAACAGCCGATTTAAGCACAGGTAAGGTCAGCTGCTTTACCTGTGCTGAATGTTCCCTGTCTTTGACGGGGGATTACGGCTGTTTTGCTGGGTGCTCGAATACGCTTAGTACAATAGCCGTTTTGCATACGTTCCCAAGCAGAGAAAGGAGAACTTATGCAACCAGAAAATGTAACCAAGCTGTTTCCTGTCCCCCTTGCGGGGAAAGTGGCCTGTAAGGCCGTAAGGGGGGCCCATAAAGGCTTCACCTTAATTGAGTTATTAGTCGTCGTACTGATTATCGGCATCCTGGCCGCCGTCGCCGTTCCGCAGTACCAAAAAGCCGTTTTAAAAAGCAGGTACGCCTCTTTAAAACATTTGGCCAAAAGTATTGCACACGCCCAAGAAGTATATTTTTTAGCCAACGGTCAATACGCTACTAAATTGGCGGACCTAGATATTGACATGCCCGGCGGCAAAACTAACAAAAGCACCGATAAACAATACTTTTATGATTGGGGAGAATGTCACACCGATGTCAGCACCGGTAGGTATGCTCAGGGTTCCTGTTCACACGCACTTACGGGTATGAGTTATCAAAACCGTGTTTGGGCGCCTGGCCGTACCGGGGTGCGGCAAATATGTGCGGTAAAATCTACTGATCCAGCCGATATCCGTCAAAGTATTTGCAAAGCAGAAACGGGGCTTGCATCCGGTACCATATTAGACACATATGGTACTACTTCTTGGGAATATCCCTATTAACTTATTTCTCCATAAAAAAGCCCGCCCTTAGTTTATAAGGGCGGGCAAAAGGAACATCACAGGAAAGTTGTTTCTAAATACTAAACGTAAAAATTTTACACTCGTAGGGTTTCAACACCAACTCACACCCCTGCACTGCCAACTCTTTATTAAGAGTAATCGTCTTGCCTTCAATTTCCTCGCGCACCGTATAATCGGCAATTCCCTTAAACGGCACGCGGCATTGGGCCGGATCGGCGCTGTAGTTGATAAACACCAATTTGCCGGTATGGCGTTGTTTCCACATCCAGCACAACACGTTTGAATAGGTTGTCTCGCCCGCATACACCGGCACGGTTTCTTGCAAGGCCCATTGCCCGCCGTGGAAAGCCGGGTCGGACGCAATACGCAAAATCTTCCAGTAGTATTGTTCCACGGCCTCGTCTAGTTTAAAGTCGTCGTTAATATATTGAATGGGCATGCGTTCGGGGCGTCCCATTAACTGGAATAAGTGGAACAGCCGCGCCCCCGGGAGCGTGGCAATAATCGTGGCGGCGGCAAGCGATTTTTCGCGCCCGAATGCTTTTAGCGGCTCTTCCTCGTCGTGATTAGCAATAAAGCGGATAGAGCGCATTTGGAACAAGTGCTCGGCGCGCAGGTGCCCGCGGATACTCTCGGCATTCGCAAAGCGCAAGCGGTCATACAAAACTTTGTCGTACGTGTAATCAAACCCAAGCTCCTGGATATCCCATTCGAGGCCCCAGTACACTTCGGCAATAAACACAAATTCGGGTTTTTCGGCGCGCACGGCGCTAAGCGCCTGGGTCCAAAACTCTTCGCGCGGCAGTTCCCCGCCAATAAACTCCCACCATGTATCGCGCTGTACTTTGTTGAGTGAAAGCATGGCCATATCGCAACGCACACCGTCGCACATAGCGGCCACTTTTTTCAGTTCGCCCAGCATAAACTCACGCGTTTTGGGGTTGAAATAGTTCAGTTGCGCGGTATCGGTCCACGGGGCAAAATACGGGTCACGCCCGTACGCAATATAATTGCCGTTTTTCGTTTGAAAAAACCAATCGGGGTGAATATGCGGGGCGTTTTTACCCGTGGTAATAAATAAATCGGGGTGTTGTTCTACCGCCGGGGAATCAATGGCCATGTGGTTGCCCACAAAATCTAAGAACAGCAAAATGCCGCGGTCATTTAAGTTTTGGCGGAACGCGGCCAAGGCCTCGTTGCCGCCCAGTTCTTCATCCACCGTATATTCATATACGGCATAGGGGGAAGCGGCAATATCCTGCTCGGCGAATTCGGGTTTACTGGCGCGGATTTGGTTTTTGACTTCTTCGTTTTCCCGCGCAATTTTTTCGGCGGCGGGGCTGCGTTTCCACACGCCCATCAGCCACACGGCGTCAAATCCGTTGCGTTGGATTTTATCCCACACGTCGGCCTGGATATCCGCCAGCGTCATTTTTCGCCCGGCACGTGCTTCGTGGCGTCTAAGCCACGAAAGTGCATTTATTTCCAAAATGTGCGGATTACTGCGCATGTGATTTCATCCCCTAAAAAATTTATAGCAATTTTCCCCACTTCTTGTAAAGTATTTTCAAACAATTGTTTTAACTCTGCCCAATTAAGAAAATCGTAAGTGCGCCGTACAAACAACCCGGAATAATTGCAATATGCAAGCAAACCGCACACATAAAGAAAGCGGGATAATTTTAATCTAATTTTGCACAGTTCTAGACGCATGCCGACGTAGCGTACGTCATTAGCGGCGCAAAGCGCCGCAAGTACGTAAGGAGGCTCGTAACGACGAAATGTGCAAAATTAGGAAAAAATTATGTTAGAATAGAGGAGAAGTAAAAATACAATTTGATCTGTTCCTGGAAACCGTATGTGGAATACGGGTAACTTATAAAAGTTTCTATTCACGTCCAGCAACAGCTGTTTTAGGCGCAATGGGGGATGTACACCCTTGTTGCGCCGAGTGTTGCCCGCGTATGCGGGTGGCCGCGGCTGTTGTCGTTTGATACGTGAATAGATCTAACTGCAACCGCCGTATTTTTTTGCATAGGTTTCCAAACAGCTAAGGAGAACGTATGCAAAAAGAACAAAAAAATGTAGCTATAAAAAACCTCGCCCCTTGTGGGAGAGGGTGGCACGCAGTGTCGGGTGAGGGGTTAACCAAAGGTTTTACCCTCATTGAACTGCTCGTCGTCGTCTTAATAATCGGCATCTTGGCCGCCGTCGCCGTCCCACAATATCAAAAAGCTGTCGAAAAAAGCATCATGACAGAAGCTATTGTTAACCTACGCGCTATCGCAAAGGCGAGTCAATTATATTTTTTGGAAAATGGTTCTTATCCTACCAATGACGATTTGAACGCTTTAACAATAGAAATTCCACATAGTACTGTAAAAAAATTAAACGGGGTACCACGTATCGTTACAAAAGACTTTGCATATTCTGTGCAAGGCTCTGATTTGGCCTCTATTGGTATAGCAAACCGAATAGCTACACAAACCGAAACCACAGTTTCTTCTGCCTACTATATGTATATCATGCCTACTAAACCAGAAAAAATATATTGCGCCCACAAACAAGCATCAACTATACAAAAAAAATTGTGTAATGAATTACACCAAACAGGTATATTGTAATAGCAAAGTAACGAAACTCAAAACACAAAATTTTTTTCGCTAGAAAAAGGACAGGGCGCCAAAGACTTACCGTCTTTGAAGCCCTGCCGTTAAAACGCAACTTCGCGTCCGCCAAATTTCCTACAACCTGTAGTTATTACCAGCACTTCCCCAAACACCGCGTACAGTAGAGGATAAGATGATTTTTCAAAACCGAGGTTAGTTTGGCGGATAAGTTGCCCGAAGGCGTAGCAGCGCTACGTCGAGTCGGCAAGGTACGTCAAAATGGCCCGGTTTTGGAAAATTGTTTCGCTGGAAAGTACAAAACCTAAAACAAAATGTTTTAGGTTTTGTACGGTTATAAAGAAACTTCGCGGAAAGTCTTTATTTTTCTTCGGCTGTTTCTTCTTCCTCTGTTTTCACTACCGGCGCAATGCGGGCAATCTTATCCCCCTCATCCATCTTCGCCAGCGTCACGCCTTGCGCGTTTCTGCCGACGGAGCGGATATCCCCACAGCGTAGGCGGATGGTCATGCCTTTTTCGGTAATAATCATGAGGTCCTTGGACTCATCTACCAGTTTAATTCCCACCACTTTACCGTTGCGGGCCGAGGTCTTAATCGTAATCACCCCCATACCGCCGCGGTGTTGGCGTTTGTATTCGCTAAACTCGGTGCGTTTACCAAACCCGTTTTCACAAACGGACAGCACATCCGGCTGGGCAGAGCCGTCGTTGGGGGCTTGTTCCATCCCCACTACCACGTCGCCGTCTTCCAGGCTGATAGCGCGCACGCCGCGGGCTTGGCGGCCCATGGAACGCACTTCATTTTCGTCAAAGCGGATCGATTTACCGTTTTGGGTAGCCACTAAAATATCGCTATGCCCGTTTGTGAGCTGGGCACTAATCAGCACGTCGCCCTCATCCAAGCCAATGGCAATAATACCACTGCGGCGGATATGGTCAAACTCTTTAAGTGCCACACGTTTAATCGTTCCCAACCGGGTGCACAGCGTCAAGTAGGTTTGTTGTTCGTCTTGGCTGTGTTTTTCGGGGTTGAAATCTTCAATGGCCAAGGTGGAAGTTACTTTTTCTTCGCCGGTCAGTTGCAGTAAGTTGACCAGCGCCTTCCCCTTGGACATTCTATTCCCTTCCGGTATTTCAAACGCGCGTAGCGGGAACGCACGCCCGCGGTTGGTGAACATCAAAATCGTGGCGTGTGAAGACGTAATAAAGAGGTTTTCCATAAAGTCTTCCTCTTTGGTCTTACTGCCAATAATGCCCTTACCGCCGCGGTTTTGGCTACGGTAGGTGGAAAGCGGAATGCGTTTGGCATACCCGTCGTTGGAAATGGTAATTACCACATCTTCCTTCTCAATGAAATCTTCCATGGAGAAGTCTTCCATATCCGGCCCAATCTTCGTGCGGCGCGGGTCGTCAAAATCTTTTTTGAGCTGTGCCAGTTCTTCCACAATGATGTCTAAAATCTTTTGCGGGCTGGCCAAAATGGCTTGCAAGTCGGCAATCAATTTCAGTAAATCTTTGCGTTCGTTTTCAATCGCCAAAGCGGACAGTTGCGTCAGCTGGTGCAGGCGCATATCCAAAATGGCTTGCGCTTGTACTTCAGTCAGCGTAAAGCGTTTCATCAAGGTAAATTTCGCTTCCGTCGGGTCTTTGGCGCTTCTGATAATGGCCACCACTTCGTCCATATTGGCAATGGCAATCAGCAAGCCGCTTAAAATATGCTCGCGTTTTTGCGCTTTGTTGAGGTCAAATTTTGTGCGGTTGGTTACAATTTCCTGGCGGTGTTTTACGTACGCTTTCATCACTTCTTTGAGTGATAACACACGCGGCCGCCCGTCCACAATGGCCAGCATATTGACGGGGAACGTCGTTTGCAACTGCGTATGTTTGAACAGGTGGTTTAACACCACTTGTGCATTTCCGTCGCGCTTAATTTCAATGACGAGCCGCATGCCGCGCCGGTCCGACTCGTCGCGAATGTCCGAAATATCGGTCACTTTTTTATCGCGCACCAAGCCCACAATACTTTCAATCAAAGACGTTTTATTTACCTGATACGGAATGGCCGTTACAATAATCGCTTGGCGGCCGCCTTTGCGGTCTTCAATTTCGGTATCGGCCTGCACTTTTACACTGCCGTGGCCGGTTTCAAAATACTCGTAAATGGCTTTGGTGCCGCGGATCGTGGCCCCGGTGGGGAAGTCCGGCCCTTTGATGATTTTCATCATCTCTTTGGTCGTAATATCGGGGTTTTTGATATAAGCAATAATGCCGTCGCACACTTCGCCCAGGTTGTGGGTAGGAATGTTGGTAGCCATACCCACGGCAATCCCGGCTGAGCCGTTGACGAGCAAAGCCGGTAGTTTAGCGGGCAGTACCGAGGGCTCTAACAAAGAGCCGTCGTAATTGGGAATCATTTTGACGGTATCTTTGTCCAAATCGTCTAGCATGGTGTCGGCAATTTTTTCCAAGCGGCACTCGGTGTAACGCATGGCGGCCGCGGAGTCTCCGTCAATAGAGCCGAAGTTCCCCTGCCCGTCCACTAAAGGTTTGCGAATGGAAAAATCTTGCGCCATACGCACCAGCGTATCATACACGGCGGTGTCTCCGTGCGGGTGATATTTACCCAGCACATCCCCCACCACACGGGCGGATTTCTTATACGGGCGGTTGTATTTAAGGCCCATTTCGTTCATAGAATAAAGTACACGGCGGTGCACGGGTTTTAATCCGTCGCGCACGTCGGGCAACGCACGCCCGACGATTACGCTCATCGCGTAGTCAATATAGTATGAGCGCATTTCCGTAGCAATATCACGTTGTTGGATATCGCCAAACAAATCTACATTTACGTTTACTGCCTGTTGCGAGTTATTTAATTCTTCACTCATGTTCAAAATCTCCTAAAACAAAACGCTTAAATATCCAAGTTTTTCACTTCTAACGCGTGCGAGTAAATAAAATCGCGGCGCGGTTCCACACGGTCACCCATCAGCATAGTAAACGCCTGTTCGGTGTCGGTGGCGTCGTTGATTTTTACTTGAATCAGTTTGCGTTTGGACGGGTCCATCGTGGTTTCCCACAGTTGTTCGGGGTTCATTTCCCCTAACCCTTTGTAACGCTGAATGGTAGCACCCGCGGTAGCCGCTTCTTTGACGGCTTTTAACAGCTCGGCCAAGCTATACACCAGCGCATCGGTCTTACCGTTATTTACTTTAAAGAGCGGGTTGACGCGTTCTTTTTCGTTGGTAATCAGTGGATACTGTTCAAAATTAAACCCGAAGGTTTCCAATTTCTTTTCGGCGGCTAATAGCTTGCCAAATTCAAACAGGCTCTGGTGTTCGGGCACCAAGGCGCTGTCGGCAATGGCTTCGGCGTCCACACCGTCGGCGGCCAGTTCTTCGCGTTTTTCGGCAATGTATTGTTCTTCATACGCGCGGTATTCGGGCTCGGCGTAGAAGTATTTAAACCCACCGCTTTTGAGCGGAATGCGGTACACCGGCACGCGGCCTTCTTTGAGGAAAGCCATAAAGTCGGCCAGCGTAATATTTTTAACTTCCAATTTGGTAAGCGTATCTTCCACGTCGCGCAAAATTTTAAGCAGATCGCGCAGTTGTTCAGCGGTTAGCGCTTTGTCTTTTTTCGTATCGGTTACCGTAACCGTAGCCAGCCCTTCTTTCATGAGCCACTGTTGCATTTGGTCTTCGGTCTGCAAGTATTGTTCCACTTTGCCTTTTTTAACTTTATAGAGAGGCGGCTGGGCCAAATAGACGTGTCCTCCGTCAATTAAAGGCTTTAATTGGCGGTAGAAGAACGTAAGGAGTAGCGTAGAGATATGCTGTCCGTCCACGTCGGCATCAGCCATCAAAATAATTTTGTGGTAGCGCAGTTTGGAAATATCAAACCCGCCTTCCCCTTCGCCCACGCCGGTCCCTACGGCGGCAATTAAATCACGCACCGTGTCGGACGATAAAATACGCACTAAAGGTGCTTTTTCCACGTTTAAAATTTTACCGCGCAAGGGTAAAATAGCCTGGAACACACGGTCGCGCCCTTGCTTGGCCGACCCGCCGGCCGAGTCCCCTTCCACCAGGAACAACTCGCACTTGGCGGCTTCGCGTTCTTGGCAGTCTGCCAGTTTACCGGGCAGTCCCCCGCCTTCCAAGGCACCTTTGCGCCGTGTTAAATCACGCGCTTTGCGCGCGGCTTCGCGCGCTACAGCCGCGCCCATACATTTTTCACAAATCGCACGGGCGGTTTTGGGGTTTTCTTCAAAGAAAGTTGCCAACGTGTCGCTCACGACCGAGCGCACAATCCCTTCCACTTCGCTGTTACCCAATTTTGTTTTGGTCTGCCCTTCAAATTGCGGATGCGGGATTTTAACGGATAATACAGCCGCCAGCCCTTCTTTAATATCGTCGCCGGAAACTGAAATATCTTTGTGCTGTTTAGCCAGGTTGTTGTTTTTAATATATTCGTTGATTAAACGCGTTAACGAGCTTCTAAACCCGCTTAAATGCGTACCGCCTTCAATGGTGTGAATGTTGTTGACGAACGAGAACACATTTTCGGAATATCCTTCGTTATACTGAATAGCAAACGAAATATAATTATCGCCAATTTCTTTGGTCAAGTAAATCGGCTCGGGGTTGAGCACGGTTTTGTTGGTGTTTAAGTATTTAACAAACTGGGCAATCCCCCCTTCGTAATGGAACGTAACGGTTTGGTTATCTTCTTTGCGCTCGTCGGTGTAAATGATTTTAACACCCGCGTTTAAAAAGGCCAGTTCACGCAAACGGTTGCCAATGGTTTCGTACGAAAAAGTCAAATTGCCAAAAATTTCCGGGTCGGCATGGAAAGTTACTTTGGTCCCGTGTTCTTCGGTTTTCCCAATCACTTCCACCGGGCCTTGCGGTTTACCGCGTTTATATTCCTGGTGGTGGATTTTACCGTCGCGGCGCACTTCCACTTCCATATGGTCCGAAAGCGCGTTCACGCACGACACACCTACCCCGTGTAACCCGCCGGACACTTTATACGCGCCCGAGTCAAACTTACCCCCGGCGTGTAATACCGTCATTACTACTTCCAAGGCCGATTTACTGCGCAGTTTTGCGTCCTTGGCATTTTTCATCAAATCTACCGGGATACCGCGCCCGTCGTCACTAATCGAGCACGTCATATCGTCTTTAATTGTAACGGTAATGGTGGTGGCACCGCCGGCCAAAATTTCGTCAACCGAGTTATCTACTACTTCATACACTAAATGGTGCAACCCGGGCAACCCGGTGGATCCGATATACATCGCCGGGCGTTTACGTACGGCCTCTAAACCCTCTAGTACGGTAATTTTAGAGGAATCGTACTCTTTTTCTTTTTGTTCTTCAGTCATCTAAAACTCCTTAAAAATACGTCTAAATAATTTCAATCTGTTTAATCCAAGGGGTCTGAAAATGTTTATTCAGCTCTTTGATTAGTTGGCTTTTGCGGGCTGTTAGTTCATTACGCGCTACCGAGGCTTTTACCTGCACATACAGCGTATCTTTTTTCACAGCCTGTAACACCCAAAACCGCCCTTTTGTTCCTACTAACTGCCCCCACACATAGTCCAGCACCATCAGCCGGTTTAAACTGCGCCCTAGTGAAGTGCGCGGGTTTAAAAGTTCCCGGCTTGATTGCCACTGTTTCTTGGGCGTAGCTCCAAACTTCATTACGCCCTCATCGGCATAATTACATACTTAAAGGTAGGGTCATCTACCGGCTCAATCAGCACCGGCTGGGACGCATTGACAAACGAAAAAGATACTTTTTCGGCCGAAATATTTTTAAGTACGTCAATGATATATTGCGGTTTAAAATTTGCTTCAAACGCTTCACCGCTATACTCAATCGGCAATTCGTCGGTAAAGTCCATATTTTGGGAATTGGAAGACACAGTCAATTTATTATTTTCCGCTTTGTATTTTACAATACTGCCAAATTCTCCGGCACACAACGCCGCACGGCGGGTGGAGGCTAATAATTCTTTGACAAACGACTCAAATTTTACCGTCGTCTTGGTAGGAATCACTTGTTTATAATTCGGGAAGTTCCCTTCAATAAGCCGCGAAATAAACGTCGTTTCATCCATCATAAAACTTACTTGGTTGGCCGCCACATTCACTTCAATTTTACTATCCTTACCCGGTTTGGCAATCCCAATAAAGCGGCATACTTCATTTAAAATCTTCGTAGGAATAATAATTTTAAATTCACTGCTACCGGCTAACGCGGGCTTATTGGCCACCGCCAAGCGCCCTCCGTCCGTAGCCACCACTTCAAAACTACCCTCATTATTATTCCACAACAACCCGTTTAAAATATACCGGGTTTCCTGGGTAGAAGCCGAAAAGGCCGTTTTCTCTACCATTTGTTGCAGTTCAATCGGGTTTAACGCAATTGCGCCTTTACGTTCTACTTCCGGGATGGCCGGGTACTCGCTTTTAGGCGTACCGATGACCCAAAATTTACTCTTGCCCGATTTAATATGCAACTTATTATTTTCATCACTGGTAAGCGTAATTTCCTTATCATCGGGCAAGTTCTTAATAATATCCGAAAATTCTTTCAACGGCACCGTAATACTGCCGTCTTCCACTACTTCAGCCGGTACAAAATGCACTGTAGCCATTTCCATATCCGTACGTACCAAGCGCAACTTTCCTTTTTCCGTTTCCATTAAAAAGTTATGCAAAATCGGCAAAGTGGTCCGTGCGGACACTCCCGAAGATACAACCTGTAAACCTTCCAACAGCGTGGCTTTAGTAATATTTATTTTCATAGTTATCCTTATTATTATGTAGTGTGCATAATGTGCATACTGTTAATTTAGCTATACACCTTTTTTTCCTTTCCTGTGCATAACCTATCTTTCTTATTCACATTATACACATTCAAATTTGTTTTCCCACTTCTACACCGCTTTATCCCCACATTATCTACAGCTTTTCCACAGCGCGGATATCCGCTATAATTTGGTTTATTTCTGCGGCAAAAAACGGGTCCGTTCCTATTTTTTCCTTAATTAAATCACGCGCGTGAACCACGGTACTGTGGTCGCGGTTAAATTCCCGCCCAATTTCCGGTAACGATAAATCTGTCAGTTCTGTTGCCAAATACATGGCAATTTGGCGCGGCCAGGCAATAGATTGTGTTTTGCGTTTGGCACTAAAATCTTCCATACGCACATTAAAATGTTTGCCTACTATTTTTTTAATTTCATTGACGGAAACAGGCGTTTCATTTTCATTCACGAGCAAGTCGCCCAGCAGTTCGCGTGCAATCGGAATAGTGGGTGTTACGCTGTGTGTTGTGCAATACGCGCGCAAACGGATCAGCGCGCCTTCCAATTCACGGATATTGGTTTGTACTCCTTCGGCTAAAAATGTAATAACATCATCCCCCACAATAAAATTCATAGAGTCACGTTTTTGCCGTAAAATGGCAATACGCGCCTCTACATTGGGGCGTTTAATTTCGGTGCTGATGCCTGAAAGTAAGCGTGACGATAAACGCTCATCCCATTCCAGCTGTTGCGGGGACCGGTCTGATGAAAGAACAATTTGTTTGCCGCTTTCAAACAGTGTATTAAACGTATAAAAGAACGCTTCGGAGCTGTATTGTTTACCGACTACAAACTGAATATCATCCACCAAAAAGCAATCTAAAAACCGGTATTTTTTGCGGAAAGCATCTCCGGTTTTTTGGTGCATAGATTCAATATATTCGTTGACAAATTCCTCGCCGGACATATACATCACTTTTGCCTGCGGGTTTTCTTTTAAAATTTGGTTACCGATAGCCTGCAACAAATGTGTTTTTCCCAGTCCGGGGGCCGAATAAATGACCAGCGGGTTATTTTCGCGCGCTCCTAATTTTGTTACCACAGCTTGTGCGGCTTTATAAGCAAATTTATTAGAGGGCGATTCAATAAAATTATCAAACGTATAATTAGGGTTAAAGCGCACGGCAAACGGGTTAATTGTTGGCACAAACGGTTGCGGTACCGAAGATAAAACATCTTGCGCCGATGAAATGGTAGGGGTTTGTGCCGGCGCGTTATCCACCCGGTATACCACCCGGATTGTCAACCCGGTATGTTTTAAAAACGCGTCCGTTATAATTTTTTCATAACGTGATTGAAGTGTGTGTCCCCAGGTGGCATTGGGAATGGTTACCGTGAGCACATTGTCTTCCAGTGTAAACCCGGCTGTTTTAAACCACAACTCGTATGTTTCTTTTCCGATAATTTGTTCTACTTCTTGGAAGATAGGAAGAAGCGCGCCATCTAATTGAAAGTTATCCACCGTAAATCACCTTACTAAAATCTATTTTCTTTATCTTACCACTTATAAAGCAACAGGTCAATGGGTAAAAAACATAAAATACGCAATAAACGGCTAAAAAAGGGGATATGTGCCATTTTTTAAAAAATCGGCCCTTTTTCCAAAATTTGGTATTTTTATAAAAATAAGCCATTTTTGGCCCAACTAATCATTTTTTGAGCTTGCCAAACGGTTTAGTATCTATGTTATAATAGCAGTAAGAAAAAATCTTAGTAAGGAGGTTTTTATGACCCAATTAAACGAAATATACAAATGTGAAGTGTGCGGCAACATGGTGGAAGTAGTCCACGCGTCTGCCGGGCAATTATCGTGCTGTGGCAAGCCCATGCACAAAATGGTAGCCGGTGAAACGGATGGCGCGGCCGAAAAACACGTGCCGGTGGTAGAAAAAAACGCCGACGGCAGCTACCTTGTCAAAGTAGGCAGTGTGCCGCACCCGGCCACGCCCGAGCACCACATTGAGTTTATTGAGCTGATTTGCAATACGTGCCACCAAGTCCAGCGCGCCTATATCAAACCCGGCGACCCCGCCCAAGCCACCTTTAAATCCTGCTCGGATGATGTCACCGCGCGCGAATATTGCAACTTACACGGGCTGTGGCAAAGCAAAAAATAATATAATGTGGTAAATATCCCCCGCCGCGTGCGGGGGCTTATAAGGAGTTCCTATGAAAGCATTGCAAATTTCCCCCCACGTTTACTGGGTGGGTGCCATTGATTGGAATCTGCGCGATTTTCACGGCTATGCCACCACGCGCGGCACCACGTACAACGCCTATTTAATCTTGGGCGAAAAACCCACGTTAATTGACACCGTTAAAAAACCGTTTTATCACGAAATGCTTGCCCGCATAAAAAGTGTGATAGACCCGCAAAAAATTGAAATCATTATTTCCAATCACGCGGAAATGGACCACTCCGGCGCCCTGTTAGAAGCCGTGGCCGACATGCACCCCGCCGAAGTTTACGCCTCAGCCATGGGGGTAAAAAATTTGCAAGCGCAGTTGCACCCGTCTTTTGAAATCAAAGCCGTCAAAACTGGCGACAAAATTTCCCTGGGCAGTGACACGCTTTCTTTTGTGGAAGCGCGCATGCTCCACTGGCCGGACAGTATGCTTGCCTACCTCGTCCAAGAAGATATCCTTTTCACCAACGATGTTTTCGGCATGCACTTAGCCACGTCTCAGCTTTTTGACGACGAAAATGACGAACATATTTGGTTAGAAGAAGCCCGCAAATACTACGCCAACATTGTTTTACCGTATAGCGATATTGTCACGCGCTTTTTGGCGCAAGTCACGCAAATGGGCTTAAAACCCAAAATGATTGCGCCGGACCACGGTTTTATTTGGCGCAAAGATCCGTCTAAGATTATAGAACTTTATGCGCAAATGGCCGCTCAAAAACCCACTAATAAAGCCGTCATTGTCTATGACACCATGTGGGGTAGCACGGAAAAAATGGCCCAATCTATTGCCGACGGTCTGCGCCAAAACGGCACGCAAGCGCAGCTCATGTCCATGCACGCAAGTCACCGCAGCGACGTCATTACCGAGCTCTTAGACGCCGGGGCTATCCTCGTCGGTACACCGGTTTTAAACAGCCAAATCTACCCCGCCATGGCCGACGTGCTTTGCTACTTAAAAGGCCTCAAAAAGAAAAACTTAATCGGCGCGGCCTTCGGCTCATACGGGTGGAACGGCGCCCCCATAGACGGCCTAACTAAACAACTGGAAGAAATGGGAGTGGAAGTAGTCAGCCCGGCCGTTAAATCACTTTTCGTGCCCGACGAAGCAAAACTCAAAGAGTGCGAAAATCTCGGCACGCTTATCAGCCAAAAACTCAAGGAGAAACTTAGCTAATGGACGCATGCGTGTGTGAAAGTTTAAATTGTTTGTCGTACGGCTTATACCTTGTCACGTCGGCCGACGGCACACACAACAATGGGCTGGTGGCCAACACGGCGTTTCAAGTATCGGCGGACCCGGCCAAAGTGGCGGTGTGTATATGCAAGCAAAGCTTCACGCACGAAATTATTTCCAAAAGTAACATTTTTGCGGTTATGCCCTTGGAGCAACAAACGCCGCTCATTTTTATCGGTAATTTTGGATTTCGCACGGGCCGCAATTTTGACAAGTTTGCCAAAGTATCGTTTGAGAAAGGCCAAAACGGTGCGCCCGTCGTGCGCGAACACACATTATCGTGCATAGAGGCACGCGTAGAAAAAGCGGTGGATGTAGGCACCCACACATTGTTTATCGGCGACGTTACCGCCGCTCAATTTTTTAAGAAAGAACCCCCCTTAACGTATGAGTATTATCATACGGTCATTAAGGGCAAAACCCCCACGGGGGCAACTCATTTATAGGAGAGTGTTATGGTAAAATACGTATGTGAAGTTTGTGGTTATGTGTATGACCCGGCAGTGGGCGACCCGGACAATGGCGTCCCGGCCGGCACGGCGTGGGAGAATGTGAAAGAAGATTGGATGTGTCCGGTCTGTGGCGTCGGCAAAGACCAATTCAAGAAGGCAGAGTAACAACTTCCCGGTGACGTTGCATTTTAACGGCAGGGCTTCAAAGACGTAAAGTCTTTGGCGCCCTGTCCGTTTTCCGGGCAACCATTTGCCAAAACCTGCCAATTTAGCGGTCCCTTACCACTCGACGCACCTGGCAGTGCGCCTTCGGGTAACTTGCCCCGCTAACTTGGAGCGGTTTTGACAAATCAGCCCACTGTACATTTTACGCGGTGATGTAACGAACAACAAATTTTACGCCACGGGGCAACATACGGCGGCTTATCATCTCAAATTTGAAAACAGGAATTTTCTTTCGTAACTGACGCAAATTTATTTTGAAATTTCCCTCTTACTCTTTTATCTTTACCCAACTTCCAGCCCACTGTGAGTTTTACGCGGTGATATTACGGACGACAAAATTTTCTTTCTTGTCCCCCTTGCGAGGAAAACGTCACGTAATAACAAAAGGGGGTTGCTGTCGTTCACTTCCCCCCTTGTGGGGGAAGGTGGGCGAAGCCCGGATGAGGGGTTGTTGTTTCCCTCTTTGGTGAGGATGCCCGCAGGCCCCGTGAGGAGGTATCAAAAAAGCCTCTCATCCCCAAATTTTGCCGTTATCAATAATCTGTCATCCCCGAAGGTTTCTATCAGGGTCTTCCACGCAGGTCGTTTGCGTTGTTTTTTTGCTATTTTTCTAACAGGCCTCTCGCGGTCAGTCACTAAAACATTGACGGTAAACTTAACACGCGGATTTGCCGGCCCTGGAAGGGGCTTGATTTGTTTTTTTTTTTTGTTATCATACTACCGTACGACGAAGCTCTCGGAGGTATTATGTTAAGTAACAAAAAAGTATTCACACAAAATGTCCTCCTGAACTTGTTTCAGGATCTCCACCTGAGACGTGGTTTCACACTTATTGAATTATTAGTTGTCGTTTTAATTATCGGCATTCTCGCCGCGGTAGCAGTACCCCAATACAAACTGGTCATTGCCAAAAGTATTTATATCCAAGCAATAACATTAGGAAACAGTTTGCTCAATGCAGAACAGGTGTATATGCTGGCTACTGGAGAAATGACTTCTGATTTGGATAAACTCGATGTCAATTTATCCGTTTATGATTCACAAACTAAAAAAGCATACAATTCTAACAAAAAAACAATTTTTTGTTTCAAAGGACCAAATTTAGAAATCTACTGTTACACCACGATATTTGGTGCAACTGTCCAATGGTTAGGAAAAAAGAAAAGTGCTCATTGTCTTTTTTCTTCCGCTCAAGCAGAAAGTGCATTTGCTGAAAAAATTTGTAGTAGTTTTTGTGATAAAAAGCCCTCTATGGCATGGGGAAACTTAAAAGAATGTCAAATTACAAGATTTTGATATTTTATGTGTTTATCGCTCGTTACAGATGAGTTGTTTCCTAACAATACCCCGTTGGGGTATCTGCTTTTGCCGTTATCAATAATTTGTCATCCCCGAAGGTTTCTATCGGGGATCTTCCACGTACTTGTCGTTATCGTTATCCAATCAAGTATTATCCCTCAATCGCGGCCTTTACCCCTTAGCCGCGCCCTGAAAGGTTGTAATTCAGGGTCTTATAAAAGTGTTTCAGGGTCTTCCACGCAGGCCGTTACTTAATACCCATACGCGTTTTGGCATCTGTCGGCGTACGTGAATTTATAATCATACGTGCTGTCTATCCACACTATTTTTTGTATATCGGCTTTTTGCATAGCTTCAAGCAGTGTGTCCGGCGTTTTGTTTTTGTGCCACGGCCACGGGATAAACCCCAAAATCAAAAACGAGCACGACGACGCTTTTTTAAGGTGTTCCATATCGTGCAAATCTGCCGCTTGGGCGTTAAGCGTTACATGATACTTCGTCGTACCGTACAGCCCGCACCCGCAAAAGAGCATACAAGCTAAACATAAAATAAATAATTTTTTCATAATACTTACACTACTAAATTGCTGTTTTCTCGTCAATAAATTTTCCCCACCTGTACAAAAACACCGTTCTTCCCCAAACACCGGGCAAAATAGTCAGTACCCTGATTTGTCAAATTTGAGGATAGGCAAGGCCGTAAGTTGAGCGTGGCGTACGTCTTGCGGACGGCGTGAAGCGCCGCAGGTACGCGAGCGAAAATCGGCCTTGGATATTCCAAATTTGGCAAATGGTTGGTCCACGTATAACGTAACTTTATAGGTACGTCGTTATTATAACATCACGCCCGCCGTTATTCTTTGCTATAATAATCTTAATGAAAATCTTATACGTCATCACTTCTACCGACGTGGGCGGCGCGGAAAAATCACTCGTTTCTCTGGTTAAAACCGTTTCCCCCCCTCACACCGTACGCGTAGTGAGCCTCAAAACATGCGGCCCCGTCGCGCAAGAATTACAAGCACTTGGTGCGTCGGTTACGTCGCTTCATATGACGGGCTCGGGCCTGGGGTGCGTGTCCCAATTAAAAAAAGAAATAGAAGCTTTTCAGCCCGATATTGTTCACGCCATGCTGTTTCGCGCCATTGAATTTTCGCGTTTGGCTTGTGCGGGCCAAAATATAAAACTCATTACTACCCCCCATTTTGATTTATCCCAAAAACCGCTGTGGATGCGCTGGCTGGACCGCGCACTTAAAAGCCTGGATAGCGTAAGCACAGCCGAATCTGTGTCCACCTTTAACTATTTGCGGGATGTCCAACATTACCCCCCCCAAAAAACGGCGCTTATAGCCAATTCTACAAAAAAATCCTTATTTTTTAAGGATAATTCTATTAGAGCCCAAATGCGCCAAAAAAATGGATTTTCGGACAAGGATATTATCTTTTTAAGTGTAGCGCGTTTAGCCCCGGTTAAGAACCCGGTCAAGTTATTACAAGCTTTTGCGCAAATAGTACCTGCTTGCCCACATGCTAAACTGGTTTTTGTGGGGGAGGGGGAACTACGCTCTGATTTGGAAAATTTAATAAAAGTCAATTTTTTGGAAGATAAGGTTTTGCTGGCCGGGGAGCAAAAAAATAGTAACGATTGGCTCAATATGGCCGATATATTTGTATTGGTATCTAAAGAGGAATCACTCCCCCTGGCCTTGCTAGAGGCCCAGCAAGTGGGGCTACCCTGTATTGTCAGTAAGGTGGGGGATATGCCTAAACAAGTAGAGCACGGTAAAACTGGGTTTGTTTGTAATCCGCAAGACGAAATGTTGATGACTTGTCTATTGGCGGAACTGTACGAAAATAAGAAACTCCGCCAGCGTATGGCCGCTGAAACCGTGCGCCGTGCGGGGGGAAAAAAGGATTGTTTTGAGCAATATAAACAGCTTTATGAGCAAGTTGTAAACCTGTAAAAAGTTTTCACGTGAAAACTTTTTATACAAATTTGGACCGATTTTAAACTTTTAAAATACTAAAAAAGTTTTCACGTGAAAACTTTTTGGAGGATTATGGAAGCTAGATTATTTACTGCCGCGTGTATCATGTACGCTTTTATGCTACTCTCACGCTGGCTTAAAAAACACAACAAACTTACGTTACCTGCTGTATTTAATAAGTGGCATGCGTCGTTTCTATTCTTAATTTTAACCTGTGCGCTATATGTATTTTTATTTGTCATGAACGGCGGTGCAGGGGCTCCTTATCCGGTTAATAAGTTTATTATAGGGGAAATAATTGTAATAGGAATTGCTATTTATGGCTATATTACGGCTACCAAGGCAAATGCTAAAGCTCAGGATAAAATGATTAAGAGTGATTTAGATTGGTGTAATACAGTCTATTTTGCCGGGTTTGTGGCCTCTATTGTAATGTTTTTCTTTATCCAGGCGTTTAAAATTCCGTCGGCCTCTATGCACAATACACTGGTAGAGGGGGACCACCTGTTTGTTAATAAATTTGTATATGGTTTTCGCGTTCCTTTTACCCATATCCGTTTTGGGCAGTTTAAGGAAATTGCCCCCGGAGATATTGTCATTTTTGAGTTCCCGGCTAAGGACCGCA
Source organism: Elusimicrobiaceae bacterium (assembly GCA_045129775.1). GTDB lineage: Bacteria > Elusimicrobiota > Elusimicrobia > Elusimicrobiales > Elusimicrobiaceae > Avelusimicrobium. Next base: position 37,103 of record JBGUOO010000015.1, on the reverse strand, counting down.
CCCAGCTTAACTGCGGCGGCCAAACCCAGTACGGGCGCGACTTTGTAAAACGCGTTATTGCCCTGCCCGGCGACACTGTAGAAGTGAAAAACGGTCGCCCGTGGGTCAATGGCCAAGAACTAACCGACGAGCCATACGCTGTATATGAGAATGTTCCTCGTGTTTCCGGCGTAGTTAATGACGACCCGGCACTCTACCAGCAAATTTGGCAGGAACACCTATTAGATAACTACCTGGGATTGGAACTGCGCGACGATTTTGGCCCGGTAATTGTGCCCGCTAACAGCTATTTCGTCATGGGGGATAACCGCGATAACTCATGCGATTCCCGCTTTTGGGGCCCTGTTCCGCGCGAAAATATCAAGGGAAAAGCCTGGTTTATCCACTGGCCGCCGCGCAAAATTGGCCTGATTAAATAGTCCTAAAAATCGCAAAAAGTTTTCACGTGAAAACTTTTTGACCCCTAACCCTACTTTTACGCAAGAAGTTTTCACGTGAAAACTTCTTGCTCTTTTTCTTTATATATGGTTAAATATAGGCAGGAGGATTTATGGCAGAAATTGTAGTAGTAGCAAATCAAAAAGGCGGGGTGGGGAAAACAACCACCTCTATTAACTTAGCATACGCACTGGCCTGCTTAAACCAGGAAGTGCTACTCGTGGATTTTGACCCGCAGGGTAATGCCGGCTCGGGCCTGGGTGTAACGGTGGAAGAGGGGGGAAAATCGGTTTACCATTTATTGACCAAAGTAGCCCCGTTTGACCAAGTAGTACGTCAAACGTCTAACGAGTTTTTAGATGTACTTCCGGCCTGTAAGGACTTAGCCGGGGCCGAGGTGGAATTAGTCAATGTCCGTGGGCGTGAAAATATGCTCAAAGAAGCGCTGGCCCCTATCCGCGATATGTACAAATTTATTATCATTGATTGCCCGCCGTCTTTGGGGCTGCTTACTTTAAACGCTATGATGGCGGCCGACAGCGTAATTACCCCCGTGCAGTGCGAATATTATGCCATGGAAGGGTTGGCTCACTTTATGGGTACTGTCAATAAGATTAAACAATTTCTGCACCCGAAACTCAAAATGGACGGTGGGGTGTTAACGATGTACGATTCCCACCTCAATTTAGCCAAACAAGTGCGCGAGGAAGTGAGCCGTTTCTTTGGCGATAAAATTTATAAAACGCCTATTCCGCGCAATATCCGCTTAGCCGAGGCGCCAAGCTTTGGACAAGCCATTTTTGACTACGAGCCCGCCTGCCGCGGGGCTGAGGCGTATATTAAACTGGCGGTGGAATTTTTGACCCGCCGCGGGGCAAATATCGAGGACTTCCGCGACTTTAAACTAGCCGGGGATACGCCCTTAAATTACGATTTTGGAGGATAATATGGCCAGACAAGCACTGGGAAAAGGTTTAGATGCTTTACTGAAGCAAACACAGGAAATTTCCAATTTACCGACGGAGCAAGCGGTGCAAGCCGTGCAAAATTTGCCCGAAATGAGCGTGCAAAAAATTGATGTTAAAAAGATTGTACCCAACCGCTTTCAGCCCCGTCGTATCTTCGACGAGGAAAAACTGCAAGAACTGGCCACCTCTATTAAAGAGCATGGGCTTACGCAACCCATTGTGGTAGTGTATGATGCGAGCTTGGATAAGTATGAAATTGTCGTCGGGGAACGGCGCTTCCGGGCCACGCAACTAGCCGGACTCACGGAAATTGATGCCATTATCCACAAACATTTAGACGACCAGCAATTATGTGCCCTGGCGCTTATTGAAAATATCCAGCGCGAAGATTTAAACCCCATTGAAACCGCGCTTGGCTACCGCAATTTGATGCAGAAGTTTTACGTCAAACAAGTAGATTTGGCCGCGTATTGCGGTAAATCAAAAGCGTCTATTTCCAATACGCTACGCCTATTGGAATTAGAGCCCGAAGTACAGCAGGCACTGCAAGACGGGGTATTGACCGAAGGACATGCGCGGGCGCTACTGATGTTGCCGGCGGGGCCATTCCGCGTGGACGTGTTTAACCGGATTGTGCGGACAAAAATGTCCGTGCGGCAGACTGAACAAATGGTGGCCCGCCTTAACGACGAGGCCGTACGCGCGCGCGAACGGAACGCCCACCCGGAGAAACCCCAAAGCCCCGATGTGGTGGCCTTTGAGCAGAGCTTGCAAGAGGCGCTGGGGACGAAGGTGGAAGTGAAGTTTGGGCGGAACCCGCAGAAGGGGACGTTAGTTATTCACTATCATTCGTTAGAGGAATTAGATAATATTGCGGGGCGGCTGAAAAGCAAGATGTTGTAATTTCTTCCTAATTTGGTGTATTTCGTTGTTGTGGGCCGACTTACGTACTTGCGGTGCTACGCACCGTCCGGCAGGACGTACGCTACGTCGGCCCCCGCCTAGAAATACGCCAAATTATTTTGAAATTACCCCGCGCTCTTTTGTCTTTCCTTACACTTTAATTTTGAGATACTGGCTATTTTACTCCGTGAGGTTGCGGACGATTTTTAATTTAAATAATGATATCCAAAATAACCTTCGGCAATACTACCGCCGGTTTTATTACTCTGCCCCGTTTCCATTTTACAAATTTGATTTTGAATTGAATCTTGTTCCGTTACGTGGCTAATGCAAACGCGTGATTGTGCCCCCTCATGATGCACGTTGTAGCGTTGTTGATAAGTCATTTGTATGTTAGAATTGAAACACATGGCCTGCTTAGTTGTAATAGAACAAGAGCCCCAATCATAATAATATCTACTATCCGTACTTTCATTTGTTTTGCCACCGGGCATATCAATATCTAAATCTTCAAAGTTAGTGGTGTATTGCCCGGTGGCTAAGTAATACACTTCTTCTGCTACAGCAATATTTTTGGCTAAGTTTTTCAGCGTGGCATAGCGGCTTTTATAGACGGCTTTTTGGTATTGTGGCACAGCCACGGCGGCCAGGATGCCGATAATCAGCACGACGACTAACAGCTCAATTAAGGTGAAGCCTTTATGGGCCCCCCTTACGGCCTTACAGGCCACTTTCCCCGCAAGGGGGACAGGAAACAACTCTTTATTTTCTTGTTGCATACGTATTCTCCTTGGTTTTTGATTTATAATTTTCCGCTTTTGGAAAATACGTACAAAGAAACGGCTGAAATATATGAGCTCAGTGAGTTGCCCAACATAGAACAGCCGTAGTTTATCGTTCACGACGATAAACATTCGGTACAACACAAACGGTTTGCAATTCCGTCTATGTTGTACCTGGTATCGGCTGTTTTTGAACTCACTGAAACTTTAGTATCACTAAAGCAACCCGTTTCTTAAACGGTTCCAAAAACAGGAAAAATTGTGTTTTTACTACTCCTCTATTCTATATAATTTCTTCCTAATTTGCATAAAAAAAGCACACCGGGCGGTGTGCTTTGGGAAAACTGATTAAGTTACTGACACAAACTTTGTACTTCTTTCATTTCCAGTAAGTCTTTAGTGACCGTCTGAAATTCGTGCGCGGTAAAAGCCGCCACAATGCAGACGTGGAAGAAGCCGTCTTGCTTGGTGACGTCGCGTTTTAAAATGCGGATATGTTGTTTTTCAATTTGTTTGGTAATGTTATCCACGACGGACCATTGTGGCGTGCAAATGAGGTGTAATGTGTCGTAATGGCGCATTTTTTCTACCCAAATCAGCGTGCGGCGCAATACCAGTTGCACCACTAAGATAGCCGCCGCGCAAGCCGCCGCCCATAGATATTCGCCGTATCCGATAGCCATGCCGATAGCCGCCACCAGCCACACGCCTGCGGCTGTGGTAAGGCCGGAAATTTTGTTACCGTCGCGCAAGATAGAGCCGGCGCCGATAAAGCCCACGCCCGTAACAATTTGGGCGGCAATACGCCCCGGGTCGCCCCCGGCCAGGCCCATGACTTCGGACAGAACGGTAAAAAGCATGGCCCCCAGACAGATGAGGCAGTTGGTGGCAAAGCCGGCGGGCTTGTCGTGATATTGGCGTTCCATGCCCAGCGCACCGCCGAGCACTAACGCTAAGAAAATTTTGATAAACATTTGAGTAGTCATAAGAGTATAATACCAATACCGACGGGAAAATGCAAGAGGGGGGAGAACAAAACCTTGCTAAGTTGCGTTGTACGTGGACCAACAATTTGCCAAATTTGGAATATCCAAGGCCGACTTTCGCTTGCGTACTTGCCGCACGTTGTGCGGTCCGGCAGACGTACGCCACGCTCAACTTACGACCTTGCCTATCCTCAAATTTGACAAATCAGGGTATTGGAAATTTTACGCGGTGATGTTTTCCCAACTTTTCCCCGCAAACTAAATACGAATTTGAAAAATCAGCTTGCTTTTAGTTTTGTCTTGTACTTGGGGAAGTGCGGGCCACTCTACAGGGGGTGCGTTTATAACGGCGGGAGTGGGCCGACGCCGTCCGCAGGAACCACATAGGGTTTTTTTAAGTAGCTTTTGGCCAGGTCGTCAAAGCCCCATTTGTCTTTAAACGTTAACACGTATTTGTACTGTGCTTGGGCTTGGGCGCGCTCGCCTAAAACGTCATACACTTGGCCCAGGCGCAGTTCGTTCCATACGGCCCAGCGGCTGGGTTCTTGGGAACGGATTTTTTGGCGGCCTTCTTCAAACAGTTCGCGCGCTTTTTCAAAATTGCCTTGCGCCATTTGTACGGTGCCTAAGGCGGTGTAAGCGCGGGGAATGTAAATATTTTTATAGAATTTATCGGTGCCGATCAGTTTTAAAAATTGGTTGGCTTGAGCGGTTACTTCCTCATAATTTTTAGTTTCGTACAAGCAGATAATTTCCACATAGTGCATGAGCGGGTTTTTGGGGAATTTGGCGCGAAGCTGGCGGATAAATTCCAGCGATTTTTCCGGCGCGTAAAAGCCGCTACGGCGGTTATTTTGCACGTCAATTAAAATGAGCTTGGCCGAGTCGGCCGTGAAGTGGGCTTTTTCGCGCGCGGTGTTTAAGTACGCTACGCCTTGTTGCGGGTTGCCTTTAATGGCTACAATGCGTGCCAAAACCTTGATGACCGAGGGCAAGGTGCCGGCGTAATACTCGTAAATGCCCAGGCCGAAAAAAGCGTCGTAATAAGTAGGGTCTAATTTAAGGGCTTTTTCCAAATTGCTAATGGCTTTGCGGCCCGCAAAGTACGAAGTGATCCAGTTGCGGTTGCGCATATTAAAAAGTGCGCGCAGACCGTAGAGCGCACCGATGCCCATGTAGCCGTTGGAATCGTTGGGATATTGCTTGATCCAGCGTTTGATGCCGTCTATGGAATCGTCCAAAATTTTTTCAAAGACTTTGCGTTGGGCGTCGTCGCTGGTTTCAAATTCGTACTCGTAGCGGCTCCAGGCGATCATTGCGTTGCCAAAGTGCGCAAACGGGTGGTCGGGGTAGTGGTCAAAAACCCAGGCGATATGTTCTTGGGCGGTGTCGTAATCTAAGTTATACACGCCGTTGATGCCCACGGTGGCGTGGTGCATGACGTCGGGCGGGAGAGAAAGCTCGGCACGCGCGGGGGCCAGGGTAGCCGTCAGCAAGAAGAAAACGGCCGCCAAAACGTGCAGGAATTTACGCATTACTTGGCCTCAATTTTGTCTTTGCCAAAGTACGGGCGCAAAGCTTGGGGGATAATGACAGAGCCGTCTTTTTGTTGGAAGTTTTCCAAAATGGCGGCAAACGTGCGCCCGACGGCAAGACCACTGCCGTTAAGGGTGTGGACATATTCCAGCTTGCCTTGCGCGTTTTTAAAGCGCAGGCCCATGCGGCGGGCTTGGAAGTCCAAACAGTTGGAGCAGGAAGAAATTTCACGGAATTTGTTTTCGCTGGGCATCCAAACTTCAATATCGTACGTTTTGGCAGACGAAAAACCAATGTCCCCGCTGCACAGTTCTACGACGTGATAGGGGATTTCCAACTTTTTAAGTACGTCTTGCGCGTCCAGGACCATTTGCTCTAACATTTGGTACGAATTTTCGGGCTTGGAGAGCATGACGAGCTCCACTTTGTCAAATTGGTGGTTGCGAATGAGGCCGCGGGTGTCCTTGCCGTATGTGCCCGATTCTTTGCGGAAACACGGCGTGTAGGCCGTGAGTTTAATGGGTAGTTCCTCTTCGGCCACGGTGCGGGTGCGGTTTAAGTTCGTGAGCGGAATTTCGGCGGTGGAAACGAGGAATTGTTTCGGCTCGCCGGTTAGTTCATACATATCTTCGCGAAATTTGGGCAGTTGGCCCGTGCCGATTAAAATGTTTTCGTTCACAATCACGGGCGGCATAATTTCGGTGTAGCCTTTTTTGGCATGCAAGTCGAGCATAAAAGCAATAATGGCGCGCTCTAAGCGGGCACCGTCGCCTTTGAAAAGGGCGAAGCGGCTACCGGAAAGAGCGGCGGCGGCTTGGAAGTCCAAGATGCCTAGCTTTTCGCCGACGGCTTGGTGGTCCAGCGGGGTAAAATCAAACTTAGGCAGAGGGATCGTGCAAGGAACGACTTCGGGGTTGTCGGCATCGCTCAGGCCAACGGGGATTTTTTCGTTGGGTAAGTTGGGAATGCTGAGCAAGAGGTTGTCAATTTCGGCTTTGGCGGGCTCAAGCTCGGCCTCTTTAGCGGTCATTTCTTCTTTGAGTTGGCCCACGGCTTTCATGGCTTCTTGGGCGGCCGCGTCGCCTTGTTCTTTTTTGATTTTGCCGATAGATTTAGACATTTCGTTGCGTTTGGCACGCAGTTCTTCCACGCGGGCTAAAATTTTCTTATAAGATTCGTATTTGGTTAAAACTTCGTCAATTTGCGCGGCCAACTCGGGCTTGCGTAGGGAAAGACGTTTTTTGATTTCTTCGGGGCTAGCAACGATTTGTTTAATGTCTAACATAAGTTCCTCTTAGTTTTTTTCAATATGAATTAGGTACGGCTCGGGGAAATATCCGCGGCAGGGTTTAAACGTGTTTACGGCATATTCCATGGCGTACGTAGTAAGTAAATTTACACTGACCGGGGCCACACGGCTTTGACCGGCCACCAACACCCCTACCACCAGCACTAACGCCACAAAGGTTGCTTTGACAAACGCAAAGAACATACGAAGGGCGATAGCGGCAGATTGCTGCGTAAGGGTGGGATTCATTTTTTGGACTCCTGCTTGGATAGCTCTTTGGTAAAACTTTTGACCAGTTGGCGGGCCATATAGTCGGCCGCGTCTAACGGGCGGGAGCTTTCCTCACTGTCCGAACCGATCCAAATGATTTCAGCGGTTTCTACGTCTATCAGTTTGGCAATTAAAGCCACTTTGGCGTTAATGGTATATTCGGTCGGGCGCATATCTACGGAATTGGAAACCTGCGTGCCGGCCGGGCGTTGGTAGCCGACGTAAGTGCCGTCGGGCATACGCATAACATCTTGTGTCATGATAGGGCGCGACTCCGTGCGGCGCGAGGCCGTCATGGCCAGCTCGGTACGGGCGGGGGAGTAGGAGCTGACCTCGCCTACGAGCAGGACGTCCACGCCTAAAATGCGGCCGATTTCGCGCGTGGTGTCGGGCGCTAAGTAGCCGGAAACCGAAATGTTATGTTCGCGCAGAACGCTTTCGAGCTGGGCGCGCTCTACCACCTTAAAACCGTTACGGATTAGGTATTTGGCAAACAGGTTTTCCACCCCGTTTAAATCCGCCCAGGAGTTGGAGAAGGCCATAATGCCAATGCGGTTTATTTGGCTGAAATCATAGCTGGGGCTGAGCACCGTTTTGGGGGTGCAGGCACAGAGCAAGAGGGTGAATAATAGGGCGGTATATTTCCTCATAATAGTATTATATAATTTTTGGACTAAGAACGGCGGACGCGATGAAACTTTTTACCCAGGTGCCGGGGTACAAAGTCCTATTGTCAAATAGAAAGAAAATATTTACAATATAGTATCTTAATACCAAAGAGGAGATGTATGAAGAAACTGTTTTTGTTAGGCTCGTTGTTGTTTGCTTTTTCGGCCGTGTCCGCCCAGAATTATTATCCGATGGATGAATACGGCTTGCATGCAGGTGTAAACCGCATTGAATTTTACGGCGGTATGGTAATGCCCCAAGGCTCTTGGACCCATAACGGGGAAAAAGTAGATTTGGGCGAACTGGGCTGGACTGCCGGGTTAGGCTTCTACCGCAATATTTCCAGCGTATTGTCGCTAGGGTTAGACGGCAACTATGCCCAATTTGGTGACGGCGACAAAGTAAATGAAGGAACCGCGGCCCAATATTACTACCGCACCGGAGTAGCTACCGGGTTAATTGCCGGGCGCATTAACTTCTTCCCGCGTCATTCCACGCGCTTGTATATCCCGTTGGGGGTAGGTATCGGGCATACGTTTGCACGCAAAAAAAATAATGACGGTTCCCATAAAACATTCAACAGCACCGATTTGGCCGGTATGTTAGGCGCCGGGCTGGAGTTTGATATGGACGAATCGTGGATTTTAGGGGTGGAAGGCCGCTATTATATGGTGCGCACGCCCGATGATATGAAAGCCGCGTTTGGCAAAAACCATATCCACTATACTGAGATTTTGCTTAAAATCGGTTGCCGGTTTTAAGTAGCCAAAACTTTTACACACAAAACCCCGCCGCCTGGCGGGGTTTTTTAAATAACAAGACAAAAATTATAACCAATAACTTTTCCCTTGTGTTAAAACTTCTTTTCCTAAAGATTTACATACCGCTAAACTGCGGGCATCTTTGTTCACAGCCGAACAAAAAGCACGGTTTTCTTTCCCGGCTTGTGAATCATTTGTTAGATGATTAAAATATTGTTCTATATTCACTGACAAAGAATCATTTTTTTCTCTCAGTTTTCCGAAAACTCGAGAAAAATCGGACTTATTATTTTGCCTGTTAGCACAACCCAAAATTATTTCAAAAGGGCCTTTGTCTAATAAGTATTGCTTTGAGCCATAATTTCCGTCTTCAGTTTGTTCAAACCCGCCCGGCAAATCGGCCCCCAGTTCTTCGCAATCTTTGGCATAATACCCGTTTTGCAAGAAAAAAACTTCCTGCTGTACTTTTAAATTTTTTACCAGCGCAAACAGCTCACTCACCCGCGCTTTATCCACCGCCTTTTGGTATTGTGGCACAGCCACTGCCGCCAAAATACCGATAATTAAAACGACGATGAGCAGCTCAATAAGGGTAAAGGCGGCAAGATGACCCTTGTTCGGGGCATTGTTAGGCAGAGCCTGACTACCCCGTTTATTTTGCGTGAGGCCCCGCCGGGTACGTGTTGTGTTCATTGGTACACTCCTTTTTGTTTTGGAGTGTATGAAAGTTACGGCCATTATACTAAGTGCCTGCGACGGTCCTTTTGCATAACAGCCGTGGTTTCCCACCCTAAAGGGCAGGAAACGCTCGGTACAGCCAAGGCTATAGTCCCCGGCTGTACCTTAATCGGCTGTTTTTGGAGTCGCAGACAACTCTTGGTAGAGTGACCTGTATTCTTTCAATACAGTTCCAAAAACAGATTGAAATTATAGTTTACTACTCTCTATTTTAACATAATTTTTTCTTAATTTTGCATAAAGCAAAACTAGGCAGAGAAATATGGCTTTGGGAAAATTATTTAGTAGAGGAGGTTTCTTCCAGGGTTAAATTGCCGTCGGACAAACAAATAGTGTAACCGTAATAATTATAATATTCTATCAGTTCGTTTTTGGGAACTTCCACTTTCGGGTTGCGTTTGTGGCGCGCTTGCATGACGTAATAATAAGGCACAGTTTTAAGAGGGTCCTTATCGGTAGTACGCACTAAGTAGCGGTAATGCTTTTGCCCCAGCGGAAAATAATAGACGCCAAGTTTGTCTTTTAAAGTTTCTTCAGAGCACAGGGTTTTGGTTTCCAACATTTTCAGTTCCGGGCGGGAAATTTCAACGTAGCCTTTTTGCGTAAGCGCTTTGATGCGGGCGTTTACTTTTTGTTTCTGCGATTGTGTAAGCGGTACCATTTGACCGGGGAGTAAAAACTCTTTTTTGCCGGAAAGCGCTTGGGTGTAAACGGCAAAGCCCTCTTCGGTTAAGGTGGTGTTTTTGGTAAAAACGGGTAGGCCTTGTTTATCGCGCAGTTCAAAGACTTGTTGCACGGGTACGCCTAAGCGGCGAAAGGCCGCTACGGCATCTTGCCCCATGCTTTTTTGCAAAGCGTTGTAGCCATTTAAAGTAAGCATTTCGCGCGCAAAATCGGTCCCTTTATTGAGGGTGACGATATAGTCTTGTGTGTTTTTGCCGTATTTGTTTTTTAAATAATCTACGCCGCGGCGCTGTTCGGCACGGTGAATGTCGGCAAATAAAGTGCGGTTGGCGTCGGTCAGTTCGGTTTGCTCGGGCTTGACGGCGTAGCGCTGTTTTAAAGCGGTTAAAATTTCGCTGTCGGACAGATATTCGGGCTCTAAGTTAATGAGGCGTTGGCGGGCAATGACGTTGAGCGGCTCTACCGCCAGGGCCGAAGTATAAGCCTCGGCCGCGCCGGAATAATCGCCTTGGGTTTCTAAAATGACGCCTTTGCCAATGAGCGAATTGACGTTAGCCGTGTTGTATTCCAGCGATTTGTTGTAATGCAAAAGCGCTTGTTTCAGGTTGCGTTGTTTGAGCGCAATATCGCCCAGCATAGAGTACGTATAAGACCAATAAGGCGAGGTGCGCTTCATGTTTTTAAGTGCGGCTTCAAAGTGGGTTTTGGCGCCGGATAAATCGTTTTGGGTAAGCAGCGCCCCGGCCAAGGAAAGGTGGGCGTCCACGTTATTAGGGTCCAGCGTTAAACAGCGGTTAAAGGTGGCAACGGCTTGCGTATATTGGGTGTTGGTATATTGCAATTTGCCTTCGTCTAAACAAGCCCCAAGCGTTTGCGGGGCGGCGTGCAAAGACGCCGTGCAAGTGCCCAGTAAGACCGATGAGGTAAACTTAAAAAAGCGTTTTGATGATTGCATATAACACCATTTGCAGTTTTTCCAATTTGCCCAGTTTAACGGTGCGGGTAAACGAAAAACCTGTTTTCTCTATTTTAGCAAGATTTTTTTGGTACGTGTAGCCCATGATGCGGCAGGGGAGCATTTTTGTCGGCCAAAAATAGTCCATAAACCCGAAGGCACGGGTGTAACATTCGTGCGCGCGGGCGGCCGTTTGTTGTAACAGTTTTTTTACTTCGGCCTTATGGGTGCCCGATAAAATATCCTGCGCGTTTAAGGAACACGGCAGATAGACGCGGCCCAGGCGGGCGTCGTCATACACGTCGCGCACGATATTCGTAAGCTGTACGGCGCGGCCTAAGTAATAAGCCAGTTCGTTGGCGTGCGTGCCTGTAAGACCTAAAATATCCAGCGTGGCTTTGCCGACGATAACAGCCACACGGTACAAGTACCAATCCAATTCTTCAAAGGTGGCGTAGCGCTTTTTGGCGAGGTCGGCGCGCATGCCTTCAAGTAAGAGTGTAAAACGGTCTTTGGGAATGTTAAATTGACGGATATCTTCCAATAATTCTTGCCCCCACAGAGTTTTGGGGGCATCAATGTAAATAAATTCAATCTCTTGCGCTAAGGCGTTTAATTCGGCCTGTGGGTTTGCCCGGCCCGGCTCGTCGGCGATATCGTCGGCTTGACGGCAAAAAGCGTAATAATGGGCCAAGGCGCGGCGCTGGCGGCGCGTTAAAAAGAAAAACGCAGGGCCAAAACTGGATTTTTTATACGCGTTGGGTTGGGTCATTTTTTCTTGCCTGTTTTGTATAAGTACGAAAGCGCCGCCCCGGTAGCCGTGGCGTAAAGCGCGTTTTTGGGAATGATAAAATTGACACCGTGCATGGTGTGCAAAAGTTCAAATACTTTTTTGGCAGACGGCACTTGCGAAAGGGTGCCCGTTAAAATGACGTCTTTCATGTCGTCGTTGCGGCAAGCGAAGACAGCTAACATCCCTACCGTTTGAAAGACCATGTTCAGTACGCCGGCGGCTAAATCTTGCGCGCGCAGGCCGTCTTCCATCTTGCCAAAGTTAGAAGCGGTAATGTCTTTGGCTAAGTTGGAAATGGCTTTGCTGGAAATATCGCCAATGTTTAAATCTACTTTGCCTAGCGTGCCTTTGGCAGATAAACTTACCAGGGAGTGAAACGACTTGATGCCGCACAGCTTGCCACCCAGGCCAACCACCGTGCCGCCGCCTACGCCCGAGCCGCCAATATGGAAAATGCCTTTTTTACCGGCGCGCACGAACGCAGTACCGGTGCCCATGCTGACAATGAGGCCTTCCTTCTTGCCGGAAAGTGCCAGCCCGCCCAGGCCGATAGCTTGAAATTCGTCCACGGTGGAAGTGGAAATGCCGTAAATTTTATTCTTAAACGACGCGGCCCCGACCCCCGTGACAATGATTTGTTGGACATCGGACAAAGAGAGGTTGTTTTCGTTCACAAATTTGCCTAAGGCACCATAGGCCGAGGTTTGCGGGTCGGCCGCTTCTACCTTGAGCATGCCGATGGGTTTGGCTTCATGCGTATAGCCGACAATTTTGGTGGTGGAGCCGCCTACGTCAATACCGATAATAACGCTCATTTTCCCTCCAGGCCGATAGATTTTAAGAAAGGCCCGTTTTGTGCCGGGCGGCCTAAGAAATTTTCTACGAGTTTTTCTTCGTCTTCGCTGCCGCCTTTTTCTAAAATTTCGCGGCGGAACTTGAGGCCAATTTGCGGGTTAAAAATACCGTTTTGTTCAAATTGGCTGAAGAAATCTTCGGCAATGACTTCGGACCATAAATAGCCGTAATACCCGGCGTCATAGCCGCCCATAATGTGCCCGAAAGCCGCTTGCGGGTACGTGTTTTTGGTCAGCGGCAAGGCGCGGATTTTTTTGGTTAAGTCAAAATAGACTTTCGTGGTGTCGGGCGTTTTAGGGGCGGTGTGCAGGGTCATATCGTACTGGGCAAAAAAGTTTTGCCGCAAGTATGTGCCGCCATTACCAAAATTTTTAGCAGCCAGCATGCGTTTGATTAAATCGTCGGGCAGGGGCTCACCGGTTTTATAATGTTTGCTGATTTTTTTAAGTACCGTAGGGTCCCACGCCCAGCGCTCTAACATTTGGCTGGGGGCTTCTACAAAATCCCAACTGACACTGGTGCCGGAAAACGCTTTGTATTTGGCTTTGGTCAGTGCATTATGTAAGACGTGGCCAAACTCGTGGAACAAGGTTTCCACTTCGCTATGTTTGAGTAGAGAGGGGGTATCTTTAGACGGTTTGTTTAGGTTGGCAACAATGGCCACAAACGGCATTTGATAAGAGCCGTCTTCTTTTTCTTCTCCTTCCACCAGGCCAAAGCACGCGGCGTGTTTGTATTTACCCTCGCGCGGGTAAAGGTCCATATAAAAGTAAGCAACGGGGGCGGAGGTTTGTTTGTCTTTAATTAAAAAAGCTTTGACGTCGGGGTGCCAGGTGGGAATATTGACCGGCTCAAACGTGATGCCAAAGACGCTCCCAAAAATTTCCAGCATGCCGTCAATGACGACTTGCGAGGGGAAATATTCTTTGATTTTTTCGCTGTCTAGCTGTAAATTTTCTTTGCGGTATTTGTTGGCCCAGTAGCCCGATTCGTACGGGTAAATGGTGCGCGATTTTTTGCCGGTTTTTTCGTTTTTGTAGGCAATTAAAAATTTATCTTCTTTTTTGCCCATGGGTTTTAATTTTTTTTGTAAATCTTTTAAAAACGTCATGACCGTTTTAGGGTTTTTGGCCATGCGGTTTTCCAGTTTAAGGTCGGCATGAGTTTGATAGCCGAGCAGTTGTGCGATTTGGCGGCGCAAGGTAAGTGTTTTTTCCAAGAGTTCCACATTTTTTTCGCCGCCGCGGCGGTTGTATTTAAACTCCAACTCTTTGCGGGCTTGCTCGTCGTCCGCGTTTAGCATAAAGGGTACATAATCGGGGTAATCAAGCGTGACGAGGTATTTGCCGTCCGCGGTTTTTTCGAGTTTGCCGATATAATCTTCGCCCAGGCCTTTTAGTTGTTCTTTTGTGACGGGAAGCGGGTCTTTATATTCCTGGATGTTTTTATCATACTCAATGACGTACTGCGCCTCTTCCTTATTTAGTGCTTTGAATTTTTCTAAATCTTCGTCGCTCAGGTCCATACCGCTGTGCTTAAAGCCAATAAGCATTTCTTTGACGAGCTTGGCTTCCACGGGGCCCAATTGGGGGTTGGTGTCCGTGTATTCTTTAATGGCTTTGTAAACGTCGCGCCGAGTGGCTACATCTACCATGTATTGGCTGATTTGAAGTTGCAAATCGCGTGCGGTGTCGCGGAAGTTTTTGTCGGTAGAAACGTAAGAGAGAAAACCGCTCATGCCCAACGCGTCGCCGTATTTATCAAAGGCTTTTTCGTAGCCTAAAATGGTGTTTTCAAAGGTGCGTTTATCGGCGGGGATAGCAATAAGGGCCGCGAGGTCTTTTTCCAGTTGGGCGCGGGCGGCCTTTTCGGCGGGGGCCAGGTCCTTGGCGTTATAATTGAAATGAAGGACACCGTCCTTATTAAACATATTTGGCATAGCAAAAACCCCCGTGGTTAAAAGCAGTAAAAAAGATATGAGTATGAATTTTCTCGTCATACTCATATGATAGCATATATTTTCTTACTCGGGCACGAGAGCAGACTTCTTTCTTAATTAGGCACAATGTTTTAGTTTAACAAATATATTTGATCATCTATCCCAATCCATTGTTTACCTAATTTACTACATACTCTTCTACCTGAGCTAGCATTAGCCCAACAATAAAGTTTTCCATTTAGGTAAGAATAAGAATCCGTAGCATGATTATATTTATAAGAAATATACCACCGTGCCCCTTTGTATCGTAACCGAATTAGATCTGCTGTAAATGTACACGTATAATCTTTGGGACATGTGAACGAAACAGGAAGCTGGTCTAGAGAAGAAGCATAAAAACCATTTTCTAAATAATAGGATTCTTGGGCGTCTTTGATAGCACGGGCCAAAACAATACCTTGCACGGCGCGGTTTTTTTCTACGGCCATTTGATATTGCGGCACGGCCACGGCGGCTAAAATGGCAATGATAAGTACAACGACGAGCAGTTCAATAAGGGTAAAACCCTTCCGGGTGTTTCTTTTTATCATGTTACGTTCTCCTGTAAGATTTAATTTGCGGAAACGTAACAAAACGGCTCATATATTTGAGCCAAGACAAGTAACCCAAACATACAGCCGCGGTTTATTGTTTGCACAATAAACACTCGGCACAAAACAGCAGGTTTCGAAGGTCCGCCATTTTGTGCCTTAAATAAGGCTGTTTATGGACTTGTCTTGTGCTTGGTTTGCCAAGCTCTGCGTTTCTAAAACGCTTCCAAAAACAAATTAAAATTTTTAGTTTACTACTTTTCCATTCTACATAATTTCTGCCTAATTTGTGTTAATACTTTCCCTAGCATACAACCTTGTGGGGATTTGGTTCGCGCGGGTGTTGTTAAAATATCAGTTTACAAAGTAACGTATTTGTTATAATATATACATACTTATCTTAATAAGGAGCGTGATAAAACCTCATGTACGAAGCGTTTGTTCCGAAAGAAATTTTCCTTACCAAAGGGATTGGCCGTCATAAAGAAAAACTCGCCAGCTTTGAAGAAGCTTTGCGCGATGCTAAAATTGCCAGCTTTAACTTGGTGCCGGTTTCCAGCATTTTCCCGCCCGGTTGCAAAACCGTGCCCGTGGAAAAAGGCTTGAAGAAATTGCGCCCGGGTCAAATTTTACACTGTGTCATCAGCCGCAATACCAGCAACGAATACCGCCGTATGATTGCGGCGTCTGTGGGTGTGGCGATCCCGAAAGACCGCACGCACCATGGGTATTTGTCCGAGCACCACAGCTTTGGCGAAACCGACAAACAAGCCGGTGACTACGCCGAAGATTTGGCGGCCCTGATGCTTTCCACCACGTTGGGTATTGACTTTGATAACGACACCACGTGGGATAAAAAAGAAGAAATTTGGAAGATGAGCGGAAAAATTGTGCGCACTTCCAATATCACCCAATCGGCCGTGTGCGCTAACGGGGTATGGACCACCGTTATTGCCGCCGCGGTATTTGTAGAGTAACTTCGGAAGTTCTTTGTGAGCGATAACGTACAAATTGATAAGTTTATGGGGCTAGAGAGCAAAAAAAGCTCTCTGCCCCTTTGTAAGTTCGCGGTCGTGCCGGTGCCGTTTGAAAAAACGGTTTGCTACGGGCACGGTACCGCCAAAGGCCCCGCCGCCGTGATTGAGGCTTCCACCCAGATTGAACTGTGGGACGAGGAAACCAAAACCGAAACGTGGGAATTGGGCATTAACACCCAGCCTGCCATTAACTGCAAAGGTTCCACCAACACCGTTTTTAAAAATATTGATAAAACCGTACGCAACCTGATGAAATATAAGGCAATTCCTTTTTATATCGGTGGCGAACATACGGTTACGCAGGCGCTAGCGCAGCCTTATATTGATGCGTATAAAAATTTGAGCATTTTGCACTTTGACGCCCATGCCGATTTGCGCCCCACGTTTGAGGGGACGCCTAAATCGCACGCGTGTGCGCTGTATCCGGCCAGCCGGCAAGTGCCCGTGGTGCAAGTGGGCATCCGCAGTGTGGCGAGCGAAGAAAAACAGTTTTGTAACGCCGGCAAAGTAACGACGTTTTTAATGCACGAGCACCGCGACGTGAAAAAACTCATCCCGCAAGTGCTTAAAAAACTAACGGACACCGTGTATATCACGATTGACGTGGACGGGTTTGACCCGTCGGTCATCCCGGCTACGGGTACGCCGCAACCCGGCGGGTTTATGTGGTATGAAGCGCTGGACCTTTTCCGCGAGGTCATTAAACATAAAAAAATTGTGGCCGTGGATGTGGTGGAAGCGTGTGCGCGTAAGGCGGACACGATTACGGAGTTTAATGTGTCTAAGCTTATATATAGGCTGATGGGATATTTGGCTCTTAAAAAATAACGGCGACTGCGCGAAGTTTCATTTCGCCCACCCTGTAAAGGGTGGGCTTTTTTTGACAAATCAGGGTACTGACTTTTTTGCCCGGTGCTTGGGGAAGTTTTGGCAGAACTATAGGCGGGGGGGAAAAAGCGGCTCCAACTTTTGCTTGATTTGTTTTTTTTTTTTGTTATCCTCATATTATATGCTGACAAGGAGAATATACTATGAAAGATAACAAGGCTATAATCTTATTAAATAACCCCTCACCTGCCCTACGGGCATCCTCTCCCACAAGGGGCGAGGGAAACGGCATGCGGGGTTTTACGCTCATTGAGCTCTTAGTAGTTGTTTTAATTATCGGTATTTTGGTGGCGGTGGCCGTGCCACAATACGAAAAAGCGGTTAAAAAAGCACGCTTTACCGAGTGGGTAACAACGAGTGAAACAATTGCAAAAGCCATTGACTTATATGTTTTACAAAATGGGTTCCCTTCCTCGCGTGTTAGTTTTACAGGGTCTGTTTCTTATAAAAAAGGTTTTTTAGATATAGATATCCCTTTTGATAAGTGTTCCAGTTGGTATTGTTACAATAAATTAGGCCGATGGGAAATTAACTGCGAGGTGGATTCAGAAGATAAGAAGTTATGTTCTATTTGGTTGGCTACAGAGTTTGATGAAAACGGAAAAACCAGAACAGCATGGTTAAACCCTAGGCAATTGCAAATTGAACGCGAGGAAGGAACAGGCGCTTGGAAATGGGGGTTTACACAATATATAAATACTCCGGCGGCAGATCCTATAGTCTGCCAATACTACTTGGAACATTATGGGCCCGAACGTATGACGCAACGCGGGAAAACGGCTTGTGGGGTAAATTAAAACAGGTCCGTTTTTTCCACGGGGCGGCCAATCAGTTTTAAAAATTCTTCTTCGGTCATCACGGGGATGCCCAGTTCGTTAGCTTTGCGAAGTTTGGTGCCGGCATTTTCGCCCACGACGACAAACGACGTTTTTTTGGATACGCTCCCGCTGGCGTAGCCGCCGTATTGTTTGGCAAGCAGTTCGGCCTCGGTGCGTTTCATGGTTTGCAGTTCCCCGGTGAAAACAATCGTTTTGCCTTCTAAAATATTGCCGGAAAGCTCTTTTTTGGGCTGTGTGAAATTAAGCCCCGCTTGACGTAACAGTTCAATTTGCTCGCAGACTTTAGGGTCACGGAAGAAATCATAGACGCTTTGGGAAACCGTCTCGCCGATTTCGCGCACGCTTTGCAGTTCTTCTAAACTAGCGGCTTTTAACGCGTCTAACGTGCGGAATCTGTCGGCCAAAATTTCGGCTGTTTTTTCGCCCACAAAGCCGATCCCTAACGCAAAGAGTAATTTGGAGAGCGGTTTATGTTTGCTTTCTTCAATGGCATCCAATAAATTTTGCGCTTTTTTGTCTTTAAAGTTTTCCAAATTTAAGACGTGGAAGAATGTTAAGTGATAGATGTCGGCAAAGTCGGCAATGAATTTGCGCTCTAAAAGTTGGTCCATGACCATATCGCCCAGGCCGTCAATGTCCATGGCGTCGCGCGAGGCAAAGTGAAGGAGCCGCGCGCGGATCTGCGCCGGGCACGACGGGTTTACACAGTAATATCCTACTTCGTCGGCTTCTTTGTAAATTTTGCCGCCGCATACCGGGCAAACGGTGGGGGGAAGAATATCTTGCGTGCCTTTTTGTTCCACCACTTTGACGATTTTGGGGATGACCTCTCCGGCGCGTTCCACAATGACCGTGTCGCCCACGCGCACGCTAAGGCGTTTGATTTCATCAAAATTGTGCAAGGTGGCGTTGGAAATGGTGACCCCACCGATACTGACAGGTTCCAACTCCGCCACCGGCGTAATAATGCCCGAACGGCCCACGGAAAACGTAACATTTTTTAAAGTGGTAGTGGCTTGCGGGGCCGGGTATTTAAACGCAATGGCCCAACGCGGGCTTTTGGCGGTGGAACCTAAAATTTGTTGCTCTTTAAACGAGTTTACTTTTACGACCAGGCCGTCCACGTCAAAGGGCAGTTGGTGGCGTGAGGCATCAAACTTGTTATAAAACGTGATGATATCTTCTATATTAGTGGTTTTGGTGCGCACCGGGCCGACGGTAAAACCCCAGGTTTTGCATAAGTCAATAAATGCGCTAAAGCTGTCGGCGGGTACGTTGCCGGTGCCAAAGGAGTGGGCAAAAAATTTTAAGGGGCGCTGGGCTACCACGTCGGCATTTTTATGACGTAAAAAACCGGCGGCCGCGTTGCGCGTGTTGGCGAATGTGTTTTCGTTTTTTTCTTGCTGGGTTTTGTTGAGTGCATCTAAATCTTTTTTATCTAAATAGACTTCGCCGCGGATTTCCAACCGCCCTTGCGGCGCCGTGCCCGCTAACGTGTGCGGGATGCTTTTAATGGTGCGTACGTTGGCGGTGATATCTTCGCCGATTTTGCCGTCGCCGCGGCTGGCGGCTTGGATGAGGTGGCCGTTTTCGTACGTCAGCGAGCATGAAACGCCGTCTATCTTGGCTTCCAGCACCATTTCAAACGTGTGGGTTTGCAAGATTTTGGCGGTGCGCTCGTGCCAGGCGCGGATGTCGCCCACGTTGTACGAGTTATCCAGCGACATCATGGGCACGGCGTGTTTTACTTGTGCAAAACTTTTGCTGGCTTTGCCGCCAATACGTTGGGTGGGCGAGTTCTTGGTGCGAAACTGCGGGTAGGCGTCTTCTAACTCTTTAAGACGGTGGTAAAGTTCGTCGTACTGCGTGTCGGACAAGACGGGAGCGTCCAAATTATAATACAAATTGTTGTGGTAATTGATTTGCTGTTTGAGCGCTTCAATCTCGTCTTTGGGGTGCATAAAATTTATTTTTTGCGTTCTTTTTTCAGCTGGTCTAACAGACCGTTGATGAACTTGCCCGAATTTTCAGTAGAGAATTTTTTGGCCAGTTCTATAGCTTCGTCAATAATGGCGGGAACGGGGGTTTTTTCGGCACTGAAAACCATTTCATACGTGGCCATGCGTAAAATAGAACGGTCCACCGCCGACATGCGCGCTACCGTCCAGTTTTTGGCATACGCGGAAACAAGTTTATCAATTTGCGGTAGGTTGGCTGTGGTGCCGTGTACCAGTTCTTCACAAAACGGGAAACATTCGGCCAGCTCACCTTTGAATTGGGCCATATAGGCGGCGGTTGCTTCGGGCGCCCAGGCGGCGCTGTCGGCATAGTAAAGTGACTGTAAGGCACATTCGCGTGCTTGTCTGCGGTTGCTCATAAGCCCCCTTGAAAATTGGAAAAGAATATAGTCTTATTCTAGCAAATTTGGGTGCGAGCCGCACGGGCAAATTCCGCGCGGAGTGTTTGCAAAGAAAACTTGGGTAAGTGGCCGCGAGAGGTCGGGAAAGCCACACACGGGTATACCGCAAGAGATACAGCAAATACTTCTCCCGCGCTCACATGGGGTCAGGTAAATAGTGTATGTAATGAATATATCCTAAATTATTGCACAGTTTTACATATTTTTTTACCTAAAGAAGAAAATCCCACACACTCTTGTTTGTTGGGATGGGCAGAATGTTGAAGCCAAATTCTGAATAGGAAATCTTTTTTTTGCTGGCAATCATTCCAGTTTTGTTCATAACCAGGACAATAATTAGCATAAATATGTCTTTGTGTATCTAGTTGCCCATTGTTCTCAAAAGCATCTACAGCAAAAAACTTGTTGCAGGTAAAAACAGTTTTATCAAAGGTAAAAGTACAGCCAGTATCTATATCTAAAACTGATAAATCTGTAGAGACATATTCTCCGTTTTGTAGGTAATATGCTTCTTCAGCATTTTTAATAGCTAGTAATATGGGTTTCATACTAGCTAATCTACTTTTTGCAATAGCTATTTGATACTGTGGCACAGCTACAGCTGCCAATATACCAATAATCAGCACAACGACTAAAAGTTCTATGAGGGTGAAACCTTGGGATAACCCCTCACCTGCCCTACGGGCATCCTCTCCCTCAAGGGGCGAGGTGAAAAAAGGTACTTCTTTTATAATTACATTTTCTTTTTGCATACGTATTCTCCTTGTTCTGTCTGCCCTTGGAAAATACGTATAAAAACGGCTGGTACAATTAGCCAGAGCAACCAAGCCACACTATAACAGCCGTAGTTTGCCATATAAATATGGCAAACATTCGGCACAAAACAAACGGGTAATTAGTCCGTTCATTTTGCGCCTATAATCGGCTGTTTTTGGCGTTGCTCTATACTTTTCAGTAAGCCGTATTCTTCATACGGTTCCAAAAACAGATAAAATTGTACCTATAGTATAATAAAAAACAGTTTCCTCTGCAAGAAGTTGGGTTTGTAATACCCGCTTAAAAAGCTACAATATAACTATGAATTTTATAGACTCTCATGCCCATTTGACCGACCCGGCCTTTGATATGGACCGCGACGCCCTCATCACGCGTACATTGCCCGAAGCGGGGTTGATTAAAAGTGTGGAAATCGGCTGTGCGCCCGACGAGTGGCAACCGGCTTTAGATTTAACGGCTACATATCCGGCCTTGATTGCCCCGGTGCTGGGCGTGCACCCGGAATATGCTAAAAAATTTACACCCGCTTGTGAGGAGCCGTTTCAACAGTTACTAAAAGACCCGCGCGTTTGTGCGGTGGGCGAAATCGGCCTAGATTACACGTGCTTGGAAGAAGCACAAAAAGAAACCCAACAGGCCCTTTTTACGCACATGATTCATGAGGCGGACCAAGCTAATTTGCCGCTTGTGTTACACGTGCGCCGCCAGGCAGAAGATTACAGCGTTTATGACGATACGTTTTCCTTATTACAACGGGAATGGAAACAGCAGGTTGCCCGCCCGTATAGCGGGGTGTTGCACTGTTTTTGTGCCCGGTATGAAGAAGCCAAACAAGCGCTGGACCACGGTATGCTCTTAGGCATTAACGGATGTTTTACCTATAAGAAAAATGAATATATCCGCGAGGCTGTTAAAAAAGCAGGGATGGATAAAATTATATTGGAAACCGATTGCCCTTATTTATCCCCGCAAGGCAAACGCGGCACCCGCAATGACCCTTCTAATATCCCGTTGATTGCCCAATTTGTAGCAGATTATTTAAATGTTCCTGTGGAAGAATTGGCCGCCAAAACTACAGCCAATGCAAGATTTTTGTACGGACTTTCTTAAAATTTGTTATAGTGTGACAAAGGGGATTTTATGAGAAAAATTTTATGCTTACTAGCTGTGAGTGTGGGGATGTGTGCGTGTACTACGCCGGAAGAAGACGCGCAAATTAAACTTTTTTGGTTGGAACAAATGATGCAGTTTATGCCTAAGCAGGCCCGCCCTGCGGCGTTATCGGTGCCGCCTGTGCAGGCTGTTCCTGCTGAAGAAACCCCCGTTGCGCCAGAGCCTACCGAGGGCGAAAAGGCAAATCCCGCACAGCAGGGCGCGGCCAAAGCCCCTGCCGTTGCCAAAGCGCCGCGTGTGGTAGAGGCTATGTTGTTTGTCAGCCCCACTTGCCCCCGGTGCCAACGCTTAAAACAAGACCGCTGGGTTTCCAAATTTGAAGATAAATACGCCGGGAAAATAAATTTGACGGAATATGATTTATCTATCCCCAAAAACGAAGCGCTGTTACAAACGATGATGCGCAAATATCGCCTGTCACAAGTCAATTATCCTACTTTGTTTATTGCGGGGCACGTAGTGCAGGGGTATCCGCTCAATGCCGACCCGGTGGTAGCAAAAGTGTTAGCTAAAACTGGCTGGGATAAAGTAGAAGCAAAGCCGGCACAACAATTTTTGGAAATTACGATGGAAGATTCGCGCGTGAACCGGTTTAAAAGCAATGCCCCGTTTAAAGAACGCCAGGCCATGCAACGCGCCATTGAACGCGTGAAACAATCTAATCAGCAAGCCTTGCAAGATATTGGCCTTATGTTTGATGGGGATACCCAAGCGCAAGCGTTTGCGATTGTTTCCAAGTCCGAGAAGATTTTGGTGCGCGTTGCGAACACAACAGATACGTATCAAAATTATTTAAGTGCCCAGCAGAAAATTTTGCAGGAACAGGACCAAAGACTAAATCAATTGATGCGCCAAAACGCCTATAAATTGCGCCGCGTACGCGGGTAGTTTATAACGAAATTTTTATCCGGCACGCATTGTAAAATGCGTGCTTTTTTATTATACTATAGATACAATTTTAAAACTATTTTTGAAGCCGTATGCAGAATACGGGAAAACTTCGCAAGAAGTTGTCAGAGAAGTCAAAAATAGCCGGTATTAGGTGCAACGGGACCGTACATCCTGTTGCACCGAGTGTTTGCCATCTTAGGATGGCAAACCGCGGCTGTTATGTTAGGTTTCTTCTCTGACGCCTAATAAAATGGCCGTATTTTGCATAAGCTCAGAATCAAAAAATTGTGAGGAGAACTTATGCAAATGAAAAAAGAAAATGTAGTTGCCGTTTCTTGTCCCCCTTGCGGGGAAAACGTCGCGTTAGCGACAAAAAGGGGGGCCTATAAAGCCATTTCCTTAATGAGCCCCTCCATCGGTCCTGCGGACCACTTCCTCCGCAAGGGAGGAAGACTGGGCTTTACGCTTATTGAGCTATTAGTCGTCGTACTAATAATCGGCATCCTCGCCGCCGTGGCCGTGCCGCAGTACAAAATAGCGGTTTTGAAAAGCCGTTATGCTACTATAAAATCAATGGTTAAAACATTAGTACAGGCAGAAGAAGTTTATTACTTAGCAAACGGAAGTTATACAACTGATTTCCGCAACTTGGATATTAGTTTACCGGGTGATTCTTCGTGTACAACGGGCACTTGTACATTTGATGGTGGTGTCTGCGAACTAAACTGTTCTACTTCTACTTCTACTCCTTACAGAGCTGCGATTTGCTATCTTTATCAATCAAATAAACGTTCTATGGCCTATGTTCAACGTTTTGCACATTCCATGGAACCTAATACACGTATCTGTCGGGCATATTCTAAAGATTTGAGTGCACCGGATAGTAAAATTTGTTTACAGGAAACAAAACGTTCTTCCTTATTCACAAATAAAAACGATTTTTATTATGCTATTTATAAAGACTAAGACTACCCAACCGAATGTCTGTGGATTTAGTGAGAAATTTAAAAACCCCCGCCTTTTGGGCGGGGGCTTTTTATACTTGCTTTACAGAACGCTTACGCGGCTTTTTTGGCAGTTTCTACCAAGGCTTTAAAAGACGCGGGGTCTTTAATGGCCATTTCGCTAAGCATCTTGCGGTTAAGCGTGATGTTCGCTTTGGTTAAGCCGTTAATAAACTTAGAGTAAGACAAGCCTTCTTCACGTACCGCGGCGTTAATGCGGGTAATCCACATTTGGCGGTAAGTGGTTTTTTTGTCTTTGCGGTCTACATACGCGTGCACGCCCGACTTACCCAACTGTTGGGTAGCCATGCGTAAACGGCGGGATTTATCCCCGTAATAACCGCTGGCGGCTTTGAGTACTTTTTTCTTTCTTGCGTGTCTGGGAACGCTGAATTTAATTCTCATGTTTCAACCTCTTATTTCGCCATAGGCAAATACTTAGCTAAGATTTTGCCTTTGTTAGACTCCGGCGTGATAACACCGGTTTGGCGCATGTCATGCTTGCGCGAGGCAGAAACAGGCGTTAGCAAGTGTTTTCTGCCGGCTTTTCTGTGGGTGAATTTACCCGTAGCGGTTTTGCGGAAACGCTTTTTGCCGCCACTGTGGTTTTTTAATTTTGGCATTTAGTTATACCTCTTTTTTAATGTGCTCTTATTTATCCTACCTGCGGCAGGAGCCGGTCCGCCCCGAACGCAGTCACTGCAAAAAGAGCCAAAAAATCTAGTTTTTGGGAATGAATGTTAAAAACATCCGGTTTCCCATGGATTGCATATTTCCGTCCACGGTGGCAATGTCGGCCATGCGTTTGGCGGTGTTATTTAAAATGTCAATCCCAATATCTTTGTGTTGGTTTTCCCGTCCGTGGAAAACAACCACAAAGCGCACTTGGTTTTTCTTGCGCAAAAATTCTTCAATTTGGCGCATGCGTACTTCCAAGTCGTGCTCGGCAATGTGCGATTTGATACGCAGTTCTTTCAGGGTTACCTTGGCTTGTTTCTTTTTGGCCTCGCTGGCTTTTTTGCCTTGCTCATAGACGTATTTGTTATAGTCTAAAATTTTGCACACGGGCGGGTTGGCATTGGGGGAAATTTCCACTAAGTCCAACTCACGCTCTTTGGCCAAACTGACGGCTTGGGATACGGACATTACGCCCAACATACTGCCGTCGGTATCAATCACGCGTACTTCGGGTACGCGGATGTTGTGGTTTCTGCGGTAGAGATCTTTTTTATACTCTCTTCTGTTATCAAATCTTGCCATTTAGTTTTTCTTTGAAAAAAATTGCCCCATTCTTGGGACAATATTATTATATCAATTTATCAATACAAAAAACAACTCCCCCGCGATGTTTTTTTGGCGCACAAAATTTAAAAACGAAAGATTTTTAAATTTTGTTGCTTTTCAGCGATACAATTTTCCACATTTGGCCGTCTTTGCGGTCCCTTACCCTTGACGTGTCATCCAGACACGCCTATGCGGGCAACTAGCCCCGCAAATACGGCTCAAATCTGAAAAATCATCTTATCCGCTATTTTCCCTTGTACTTGGGGAAGTGCGGTGTTCCCAATACAGGTTGTACGATTATTGTGCCTTGCTGGCGTACACCAGCTCGCCGTCTTGGGCTAATTTCCAGCCTTGGTCCGGGTCGTACGTTAACGTCCAACCGCCGGCAGTAGCCCAGGTGGGGATATCGGCATTGTCGTCGCGGGTCATGACAAGGCCTTGCTCAAACCCGGGGATAAAAACCTCGGCTTCTTTGCCGCTTTCATCTTGCACGACGTAGGCGGCCAACACGGGCTCTTCAATTTGCACCACGGGCATTAAAGCGGTGCCGGCTTCCCACAAGCGGATACATTCGCCGCGCACGGCACTATAAGTGTATCCGGCAGAGGCAATGCAGTTATGTGCGTCGCGATCGGCGCCGACAACCGGCTGTTGCGGTTGGGCAGGCGTAAACGGCAAATAGACAATGACGAGTACGCCCAATAAAACAGCAGCTACTAAGAATAAAATAACTTTTTTCATACTTTTATTATAACAAGAAAGGGCCCCCTTGCGGGGGCCGATTTTAGATTAGTAGGTTAATCGTCAAACGCGGGCTGGATTTTTTGGGTGTTTCCGCCGCGTGTGAGGGTGGGCTGACCGTGGTATTTGATTTCCCCGTGCCCGTTGGCATGTGCCTTTAACGAGTGCATGGCAAAGACTTCCACGTCTCCCTTGGCGTTGACCGCCGCTTGCGCATCATTGACGCGCAGGTCGGCCGCGTCCATATCGCTATGGCCGTTGTTGGTCAGGCGCGCCATTTGTGCATGGCCGGAAAGTTCTATTTCCGCATGGTCAAAAGAGGCGGCTTCCAAGTCTTTGGCGTGGAGACGTTCGAGGTCAATTTCGGCGTGATTCATGGCTTGCACGCGTAAGGTGTCCGCCTTAATGGAATCGCCCGTCAAATAGCTCTTATCATTAGCCATGAGCGAGAGCTGGGTGGTATCCATCCCGCCGCGGATGCGGACCCGGCCGTTCTGATGGACCGAAATAGCGTGCAACTGCGGTGCCATGACAGTTACGTGCAGTGCGTGCGTACCTTTAATATGCACGGGGCGTTTGAAGTCCACAATCAGCGTTTTATCTTCTACGCGGATATCGGCCAGTTCTACCAAATTGCTTTTGCCGTTGACCATGACCCCCTGCGTGTCTTTTTGCCACACATCTACTTGTGCGGCACCGCGCACGTCAATAGCGTGGAAAGGGGGCAATTTTTCGAGCGTTTGCTCTACATACCGCCCTTCGCCGCGGACCGTTTCGGCCTGGGCTACGGTGGCTAACACCATGCCCAGGGCAACAAAGGACCAAAATACTGCTAGTTTTTTCATCATAAGTACCTCCTTATGTGCGGATATATTAACACAGTGTGCGCCATTTTTAAAGCGCAAAAACTAATTAGAAGAAACGGTTTGGGTTTGCCCGGTTTTTAAATCATACACCAGTTGAAAAGAAGGCAACCGGGTGTTGGTGGAAAAGTCGGTTTGATCAATGACAAAGACGAGTTTGTCTATCTCTTGGGTGGAGAGGGAATTTTCAATATGGGCCGGATCTAATTGCGCGTCAAAAGAATAGAAAGTAATGATTTCTACTTCTTGCTCCGCACGCAGAGAAATGATCTGACGGACCGATTGATTGACTTTGAGTGCGTAAATCTTTTTCCCGTTAAATAACAAAGGCTCTGTGTTTTGATTGTGCTGATAATAAGCCTGTAGTAACCGGTAAATATGCGTAACCGGAACCGCAAAGCTGTTATTGTGCGGAGCATAACTGCCGCAATGAACGCCTACCACTTCGTTTTGTGCGTTTAACACAGGCCCGCCGCAAGCACCGATTTTATTAACGGAGGGGGAAAACTCGTAAGAAGTAGTTAAACGGGCGGGGGTGACTTGTTTTACCTTGCGGTGAGAGAGGTGGCGGAAGTCGTCATGATAATAACCGTAAGAGGTAAGCTCTTCCCCGGGGTTGGGTAAGGAAGTTGCTAATTTAAGGGGAGGAACTTTTGAGCGTAACTCTGGCGGTAGGGAAAAGAGAACAACGTCGCTATATCTGCTTTGCCCGGCGGCTTGCAACGTAATGGGGTAGGCTTGGGATACGGAGGGATGCCACACGGCAGGGCGAACCAGATGATAGTGCTCCACGGTAACACCCCACAGGCGGGGAGTGCCTTGTAAGTTTTCTTCTATGACAAAAGCACTGCTGGGGCTGTCGTCCAAAGAGCCATAATGCGGATGATAATTGCGAATGAGTTGCAAGACAGATTGCTGGGCGGGGTTAATAGCTTGTTGCGCTTGCGCAGCTTTACGTTGGACGGCAACAAAAGGGTTTTTTTTAGCCAAAACAGGGAGTGCTTTCTTATACCATTGTGCATGGGCGGGAAGAAAACAGCCTAATAAGCAGAAATAAACCAATACTTTTTTCATAACTTATTTTTTAATTACCGGGGAAATAACCCTCTTGTTATTACCGGCTACTTATATTGTAACGGTTTGTGGGGTGTGGCGCGAGGGCCTTTGGGCCTATAGGGCCCTGGGCCTTGATTTGTTTTTTTTTTTTGTTATATTGAGGTATAGCGAAAGATAAACTTATATAAATAGAGAGGTACGTAGTATGAAAGGAAACTGTTTTAAAAGTTGTTTTTGCTCAAAAGTAGGTTTTACGCTTATTGAACTTTTGGTGGTGGTTTTAATCATTGGTATATTGGCGGCGGTGGCGGTGCCGCAGTATCAAAAAGCGGTGGATAAAGCGCGGGTGAGCGAACTTTTTGCCCTTGTGAAAAACTTAAAAGTACAGCAAGAGGTTTTTTATTTGACACACGGGCATTATGCCGCCGATTGCGAAGAACTAGGGGCTGATTTACCGGGCGGGTTTGGAGAATACGGAGAAGCGAACCCGGGTATGTATGTCTCAACAAAAGGGAATAATAACACGCAGCTTAAATGCAATAATGGTGGTGGGACCCGTGCTATGGGATCTGTTGTAAATGGTGAATTTTTTGTAAATATAGAGATGTTTTTTGATCATTATTCTAATGAAGATGTCAAAAAAGAAATTGATAAAAATCAACAAGGAAAAACATTTTGTTATGGAACCACTTCTCGTGCCTTGGCGGTATGCAAATCGTTAGGAAAAGAAGAAAGAAATCAGACAAGTTATTGGTTATAATTTTGTAATTTTTGCTAAGTCCCCTCATAAAAAAGGGGGCTTTTTTAGCACTCTAAAAAGGGGGTTGACAAAAATAAAATAATTACTTATAATATTAGCAGATTTGTTTTAAGAGTGCTAAAATAAAAAAGTGCTCCGACGGTAAAAACATCAAGTGAGATTTGCACCATGCGTATTTTAAAACCCGAAGTGGCCAAGGCCCGTAAAGAGAAAATTTTGCGTTGGGTGGTCCAGCAATATGTGGAAACGCGCCGGCCGGTCGGCTCGCAAATGATTGCCGACGGCGTTTTGAAGGATGTTTCCAGTGCTACGATTCGCAACATTATGGCCGAGTTGGAAGAAGAGGGCTACCTCTATCAGCCGCATACATCCGGCGGGCGTATCCCCACCGATAAGGCCTACCGCTATTATGTGGATTATTTGGCTAACGTGCAAAAAATGGCCGCCAAAGAGCGTGAGCAAATTGAAAAACAATATGATGCGCGCGTGAATGAGGTAAATAATATGCTGGTGCAAACGTCGCGCTTACTTGCCATGCTCTCGGGCGCGGCGGGGTTTGTTTATACGGCGCAAGTAGATGACCAACGTATCCAACGGTTGGACTTTGTGCCTTTGGCACCCGGTGCGATGCTGGCGGTGTTGGTGACCGAGTCCGGCACGGTGCGCCACTGGCCCGTGCGTACGGCGCAAGTAATTTCGCCCGCTAAACTGCAAGTTTTAAGCCGTTTTATTAACGACGAAATTGCCGGGCATACACTGGCGCAGGCACGGCAAATTTTGTGGCAATATTTGCACTCGGGCCACCGCGAACTGGCCGGCGTGGCCGACGTGGCAACCCAAGTATTAAAGGATATGGAAAAACCGCAAACCGGCGGCGACGAACTATATGTGGAAGGCATTGGGCGTTTGTTGGAAAATACCACGCAAGATGATTATGAAGATTTGAAACAAATGATGCGCGTGGTGGAAGAGCGCGAACGATTTTCTTCCTTATTAAATGCGAAACTGGCCGAACTGGATAAGAACGAAAAGCGCGTGAATGTGTCTATCGGCAGTGAGAACGAAACGCCGGAACTTAAAAACTTGAGCATTGTGTCCACCGCGTGCCGCGTGGGTGATAAAACGGTGGGGATGCTGGGCATTATCGGCCCTAAACACATGGAATATACGCGCGTAATGTCTCTAGTCAACTACATTGGCAGTTTGTTAGAGGCGTCTATGAATAACTGGAACGCACTGCCGTTAGAGGACGACGATTTATGAGTAAACATAAAAAAAATAAAAACGGGTACGAGGAATTAGCCGAGGAGCAGCTATCGCAGGAACAAGCGCAGGAAGCGGCGTGTGAAAACGAGCCGACCCCCGCTAAAACCGAAGAGCCCGACTACCGCGACCAATACGTACGCTTGTATGCGGAGTTTGACAACTACAGAAAACGCACCGAGCGTGAAAAAGCGGCCCTGATCGCCTACGGCAAAAAAGATTTTGCCCTCAAAATGTTGCCCATGTATGAAGTATTACTGCGGCAACAGAAACTCTTGCAAGAGGGGAAAGAGCAGGACCCCAAAGCCTTGCAAGACGGGATGCGTATGATACTAAGCGAGCTAAACAAAGCGTTTAGTGCCGAAGGCATCCAAAAAATGGACGTGCTGGATAAACCCTACAACCCCGATACCCAGGAAGTAGTGGCGACCATTCCCGCACCCGCCGACAAAGACGGCCTGGTCATAGACGAAGTGAAAATGGGTTTTATGATGCAAGGCCAAGTATTGCGCCCGGCCAGTGTAGTAGTGGGCCAGGCCCAAGAAGAAAAATAATTTTCAATTTACACAGGAGATAAATATATGGCTAAAATCATTGGTATTGACTTAGGAACTTCCAACACGGCGGCCGCTGTGATGGAAGGGGGCAGAGGAACGATTATTCCGTCTGCCGAAGGTAGCTCCATTGGCGGGAAAGCGTTTCCGTCTTATGTAGCGTTCACCAAAGACGGGCAACGCTTAGTAGGTG
The DNA here is from genome assembly GCA_045129775.1 of Elusimicrobiaceae bacterium. Lineage (GTDB taxonomy): Bacteria > Elusimicrobiota > Elusimicrobia > Elusimicrobiales > Elusimicrobiaceae > Avelusimicrobium. The sequence continues at coordinate 6,206 of JBGUOO010000015.1, read as the reverse complement.
AGCCCGCCCGCCGCCAGGCAATTGCTAACCCCGAAGGCACCGTAACCGCCTTTAAACGCAAAATGGGGGAAAACTTTAAATATAACTTGCGCGGCCAAGAATTTACCCCGCAACAACTTTCCGCTTTCGTTTTGCAGAAAGTGAAAAAGGACGCCGAAGCATTTTTGGGCGAGCCTGTGGAGAAAGCCGTCATCACCGTGCCCGCGTATTTTAACGACAACCAACGCCAGGCCACCAAAGACGCCGGGCGCATTGCGGGCTTAGACGTGGTACGCTTGGTAAACGAGCCGACGGCCGCGGCCTTGGCTTTTGGCATTGATAAGGCCGGCAAAGAACAAAAAATTATGGTGTTTGACCTCGGCGGTGGTACCTTGGATGTGACCATTATGGAAATGGGCAAAGAAGGTACGTTTGACGTGCTGGCTACGTCCGGCGACACGCAACTGGGCGGTACGGATATGGATAACGCCATTATTAAATGGATGACCGATGAGTTCCGCAAACAAACCGGGATTGATTTATCCAACGATAAACAAGCCGCGCAACGCTTAAAAGATGCGGCCGAAAAAGCCAAAATTGAACTTTCCACCACCATGGAAACCGACATTAACTTGCCGTATATCACGGCCGGTGCCGACGGTGCGAAACACTTAGAAATGCGTCTCTCGCGCGCTAAACTGGAAAGCTTGGTGGACGACATTGTAAAACGCTGTGGTAAATCCGTCAATCAAGCACTGAACGACGCCGAGCTGACCACCGACAAAATTGACCGCATTATTTTGGTCGGCGGGCCGACCCGTATGCCCATTGTGCAAAAATATGTGGAAGACCTGGTCGGCAAAAAAATTGAACGCGGCATTGACCCCATGGAATGTGTGGCGATCGGGGCCGCCGTGCAAGCCGGTATTTTGACCGGGGAAGTCAAAGACGTGTTACTGTTGGACGTAACGCCTCTTTCCTTGGGCTTGGAAACCTTGGGCGGTGTGTGCACGCGCCTTATTGAACGCAACACCACGATCCCCGTGCGCCGCACGCAAGTGTTTTCTACCGCGTCGGACAATCAGCCCGCGGTAACCATTAACGTACTGCAAGGCGAACGCCCCATGGCTAAAGACAATGTGCCGCTGGGGAAATTTGACCTGGACGGCATTCCGCCCGCTCCGCGCGGTGTGCCGCAAATTGAAGTGACGTTTGATATTGATGCCAACGGTATTTTGAACGTAACCGCCAAAGACCTGGGCACCAATAAAGAACAGCACATTACGATTACGTCGTCTAACAAACTTAGCGACGCGGAAGTAGATAAGTTTGTCAAAGAGGCCGAAAAATTTGCCGAAGAAGATAAAAAACAAAAGGAAATTATTGAGGCCAAAAACCAGGGCGACAGCGTAGTCTTCCAAACCGAAAAAGCCATGAAAGAATATGGCGATAAAGTAAGCCAGGAAGAACGCGGCAAAATTGAACAAGCCCTTAGTGACCTCAAAGAAGCCTTAAAAGGCGACGATGCGGCCCGTATGAAATCCGCTACCGACGCGGCTTTGCAAGCCAGCCAAAAATTGGGCGAAGCTATGTACAAAGCCCAACAAGGCGCGGCAGCCGGTGCCCAACCGGGTGCCGGTGCCCAGCAAGCCGGACCGCAACCCGGCCCGGAAGCGGCGCAAGCCGGAGCCAACAACGGCGGTAAAGATGACGTTGTGGAAGCCGAAGTTGTAGATAAATAAGTTTCGGTTTTACGGAACAGCAAAGCCCGCTCACAAAGAGCGGGCTTTTTTATCAAATGTTAATAACCATAAGATGTAAAGGTGTCTCCTTGGGTGGGAGAAGTTTGGTTCGTTTCATTTAAACATACTTTATTGGCTGTGACATTATTGCCATAGGCTATACAGACTTTTCTAGTAGGGAACGAAGAATGGTCGTAATACATCTGATAGCTTAATTGTTCTTGGAAATTTTTGCAAAAAGTGGTAGTGCTGGTGATGATACAGTGTCCCCACGGATAAGTATATTTCTTTTTATCTGTGTCTAATTCTCCGCCGCCAGGGAAATCAATATCTAATTCGTCTAATTGACTGGCGTATTGCGCGTTAGCCAAATAGTAAATTTCTTGCGCATTTTTGATAGTGGCTACTAAATATTTTAAGGTAGCTAAACGGCTTTTAGCCACGGCTACCTTATACTGCGGCACGGCGACCGCCGCTAAAATGCCGATAATTAAAACAACGACGAGTAGTTCAATTAAGGTGAAACCCTTATAGGCCCCCCTTACGGCTCTGCGAGCCACTTTCCCCGCAAGGGGGATAGAAAACAGCATATTTACATTTTCTTTTTGCATATATATTCCTCATAAGATCGGGCCCAGGGTAACAAAAACGGCCGTTACCTTGGACCTCCGCAAAGACATCCAAACTAACAGCCGTGGCCTGCCACTCTTGCGAGTGGCAAACACTCGGCACAACACAAACGGGTAATTAGTCCGTTCACGTTGTGCCTTAAAACAGCTGTTTTTGACTTTGCGGAGAGCGCTTTCGCGCTGTCCCGTATTCTTCATACGGTTCAAAAACAGTTCAAAATTTTTAGGGTGCGCCCGGGGCGCGGTTTTTTAAAAACCTCCTGCTAAAAGATACTTTATTGTAGCACATTTCCTACGTAAAAAGATATAATAAATTATCTTAACTTATAAGGAGATTTTACGATGAAAGATGTGACACCAAATAGGGTTCCGGCCGCTGTGATTTTTTTGCCTGTGTTTTTGTTGATTCTTATTTTTGCGGCGTTTAGCTCGTACTTTACGGTTTCGGCCGGGAGTGTGGCTGTAAAACTGCGCTTTGGGAAATTGGTTGGCGCGTATGGCGAGGGTATCCACTTTAAAGTGCCGTTTATTGATACGGTGGAAAAATTTTCCGTGCGTATTAAAAAAGATTCGTTTGATACGGAGGCGTTCTCGAAAGATTTGCAGACGGTGGGGCTGACGCTGGCCGTCAACCACCGCATTTTGCCCAACACGGTGGAATCTATTTACCGCAACTTGGGGCCCGAATATACTACCACCATTTTAAAACCCATGGTGGAAGAATGGACCAAAGCCGTGATTGCTAAATACTCCGCCGATAGCTTAATTGCTAACCGCGTGGAAGTGGCACGCGAACTAAACGAAATTTTAAAAGCCAAAATGGCTGAAAAAGAAGTAATTGTGTCTGATATTGCCATTACGAATTTTGAATTTTCCAAACAGTTTTTACGCGCGGTGGAAGAAAAACAAATTGCCGAGCAAGAAGCCAAACGCGCCACCAACTTGGTGGAAAAAGTAAAAAAAGAGGCCGAACAAAAAATCTTGCAAGCCGAGGCCGAAGCCAAATCGTTACGGTTACAGCGGGAAGTAGTGTCGGACAATTTGATTAAACTGCGCCAAGTGGAAGCGCAACTTAAAGCCATTGATAAATGGGACGGCCGCATGCCTACCTATATGGCTGGGGACCAAATGCCCTTTGTCATGGCAAAATAACTGCTTAAAAAGTATAATAAAGGCAGACGCTATGCGCGTTTGCCTTTTTTTGTGAGGGGTGCTTATGAAAACATTTTTAAAAGTATTAGTAGGGGTGTTGTTGGCCGGGGGGTTGTTTTTATTTGCGTTTTACCGCACGCCGCAGGAGCGGGCGTTTACAAAAAATTTGAAACTGGCCCAAGCCGGGGATATGGATGCCGCGTTAGAAGTGGCACAGGCTTATATGAAAGGTATGGGCACCAAGCCCAGCACCCAGCAAGCTTTGAACTGGTACAAACAGGCCGCGGCCGCCGATAAGCCGCAAGCCGCGTGGGAACTGTATCAGTATTATGAACAACAAGGTGTATTGGAAGAAATAGAAGAGGACGATTTTATGGAGCCGGAGCCCGCGCCGGAACCGTTTGATGACCCGTTCATGGGCCCGCGCAGTTCGCGCGGAGAAATGGAGTATGAAAGACAGCCGGCCCGTGCGAAGAAAAATCCGTCTGAGGATAAAGAATTGGCCTTAGCTTATTTGCAAAGTGCCGCACAAGCTGATTTTGCACCGGCCCAATATGAACTGGGCAATCTCTACGCGCAAGGCAAAGCCATGCCCCAGCACGACGGGCTAGCTTTGTTTTGGTATGTAAAAGCGGCGCAGAACGGCTCGGCCTCGGCACAGGCAAAAGTAACAGAAACTGCCACCAAAAACCCGGCTTTATCTGCCGACATGGAACGGTTTATGCAAAGTTTACAGGCGGCCGAAAAAGACGATACGCAAGCTATGTTGCAAGTGGCGCGTGCCTATCATCAGGGAAACCCGATTTTGCGTGATGATGCCGTGGCGCTGAACTGGTATGAGAAAGCGTGGAATAAGTCGGACCATACTTTATCGCAAGCGGCTTTTGAGTTGGCTGACTTATATTACAAAGGCGAAGGTACCGAACAAAATGGGGATAAAGCCGCCGAGTTTTTAGCCGCCGCCGCCGAACTGAAAAACCCACAAGCGCAATACTTGCTGGGGGAATATGCTTACACCGACGACCCGGCCCGGTATGAAGACGCGTTTGCGTGGTTTTCTAACGCTGCGGCGCAAGGCCATGTGCAAGCCCAATATATGACGGGGTTTATGCTTCTGCAAGGGCAAGGAACCGCCAAAAGCGTGCCGCTGGCTATCCGATTTTTTGAACAGGCCGCCCAGCAAAATGACCCATCGGCCCAGTATGTGTTGGGGCAGATTTATATGAAAGGATTGGGCGTGCGCCGCAGCCCGCGCCAAGGGCGTGCCTGGTTGGAGAAAGCCGTTGAAAACGGCAGCGAGCCCGCTAAGGAAATGTTGGGATTATAATTTTTGGTTATGTAAAACAGGCTGTTCCTAAAAAGGAACGGCCTGTTTTTTTTAGTTAAATAAGCCCCGGTGCAACGGTTTAAAAGAGTGTGTACCGGTTTTTTTGTCATAGATCAATACGCGGTAGGTGGGATAGTCGTTGCGATGAGAAACTAAAATAAAACGCAGGTAGCGGACCTCGGGGTCTTGGTATAGGGCCATCATCAGCGATTGGGGGAGTTGTTCGTAAATATCTTCTTGATTGAGGACGTGCCCTTGTTCGTCTAAATTTTCTATATAGATAATGCGTTCGTTGAGGTCAATGGAGCCAAAGTTGATCCCTTTGGCAATTACCGGGATTTGGGCGTTCCCTTCGTAATAAGCTTGTAATAAATACGGAATAATGCGTACGCTGGCCGCGTAGGATTTGTCTTCCCAGGTGCTACCACAATGGATACCGATGGCCTGGCCTTGGGCGTTTAACAGCGGCCCGCCACACAGGCCGGAGCGCTTTTTTTGAGTGGCCGGAAAATCGGTGCGGATAAAGCGGGTGTTGTCTTTTTCAAAGGATAAATCCTTGATTTGATAGAGCTTATTGGAAGCGTACCCCCACGAGGTTAATTTTTCCTGCGGGTCAATGTTGGTGGTTAATTCCAGGGGGCGCAGTTTGGCCGGGAGTGGGGTGTCCAGTTTAATCAAAGCCGCGTCGGACAGTAGCGCCGGGCCTTGCTGTACCAGCGTGCCGGCTACCGGGATCTCTTTTTTACCGTCATAAAAGGTTAAGAGTAGTTTTTCGCCCAATTGTGCTGTGTGCCCGGCCGTTATGGCCCATACATCTTTTTTATCTTTATAGGTGGTGGTAAATAAAAACGCGGTGGAGTGCGGGCGTTTGTTCATGGGGATCCCGTCTTCTATACAAATGGCATGGTCCAAACGGGCGACGGACAAGCGGATATCGGGCCGCCTGACGGCGTTTAAAACGGTGCGTTGCAGTTGGACTGTTTTGAAAGTTTTGGGAATTTTGCCCCATTTGAATTTTTGGGCGTGCGCGCAGGGAGAAGCCAGCAACGTGGCTAGGAGTACGGCACATACGGCACGGGGCAGACTATTCATACTTACACTATAGTGTTTTTGAAGAAAGAGGGCAAGGGAAAAAGGGCCCAGTTATAAGAGAAAAAAAGACCTAGGGAAATAAACGGCGGCCACTACGCTGTTAAAACAACCACCGCGATGTAACTTTTTACCCCGGCAACCATTTGCCAAATTTGGAATATCCAAGGCCGACTTTCGCTTGCGTACTTGCCGCGCTACGCGCGGTCCGGCAGACGTACTAGGGTTGGCAAGAAGTTCTAATTGCTCTTTGCGTTTAGCCGTTTTTGTACGGTGAGGCGCGGCAAA
>JBGUOO010000014.1:0-24071 GCA_045129775.1 Elusimicrobiaceae bacterium | reverse complement strand
GTTTTAATTATCGGCATACTGGCGGCCATTGCATTGCCTCAATATAAGAAGGCAGTTATGAAAGCACGTGTAACGCAAGAGTTGACGTTCTTTAAATCTTTCAGCCAAGCTATGGATGCATGGGTATTGGCAAATGATATGCCTTCTTCTGGCAGTATCTATTTCACAGGAACTAAAGCAACGGCTTCACTAGATATAGATATGGGGACCCCCGTAGACGCGTACTACAATGACTTAGGGAATGGCTCTGAAGCAGTGGCTTATGTGTCGTCGAGTGGAATGGGCTTTACGGTAGGAGCCGTCGAGTCAAACAATCCTAGGGATTGTAAGGCTGGTTTTTCGAAAAAAGACGGAATATGGCATTTGAAAGCGATAATAATCGGTTACAGCCGGGCTACAGCCAATGATTGCCCCGAGTATCAAAAAATGATGTGCGAGTACTGGGCTACACAACAAAACGGTAAAGGGGATTCTTCTAAGTCCACTAGTGCAGTAGCCCAATGTGCTAATTTCGGCGTTACTTTACAGCCTTACAATGAGTAAATCTAAACTCCCCTGTACAACCTGCGGGGGAGTTCTTCTAAAATATAAAACCCCCGCTTTTTAGCGGGGGTTTTGAGCAATTTTATCTTCCTACACTCATTTTTTCAGCCGCGCTGTGCGCGCCATACTGCGGGTTATACAAACTTTGCACTTGTGCGGGCTTGGCGTTAAATTTACCCGGCACCGTCGGGCGCAGTACATAGCTTACGCGCACCGTGCCTGTGGGCAGGCGGTTAATAAAGTAGTTGGTGTCGGCATCGCGCACTTCGCGGTACATGGAAACGGGGTTCCACGTCCAGCCGCTGGTCAGGTCGGCACTTTCAAACCCGGCGGGTTTGGGGTCGGTAAGTAGTACGTACTCAAATGCGCTATCCGTGGTCAGCGTGAGTTGCACTTCCACTTCGTCACCCACTTTTACTTCTTCCATATCTTTGACGGGGCGCAGTTTTTGCACACCGTTCTGCGTAAAACGCACAAAGTATGCACGCGATACATTGATTACTCCTTTGGGCGATGCCTTGGCTTGGGCCGTAGTGTAAACCACATTTAAGGAGGCAAAATCGGTCATTTTGCCTTGTTTGGTAACGGTGGCTGTGTAAGCGGCGGGGGTAATTTGCGCGTCTTGCTTGACCCAACGCAAATCTTCCGTCCAATCAAACGGCTCAAACGTTTTTTTAGCTTGCGTGCCGGCCCAGTTGATTTGATACGTGGTAGCCGATGACAAAGCGCCTTTTGTTTTCATTACGTCTAACAAGGCAAACACCGCTTGCGCGGCGGCCGACGGGTTGTGCCAACTGTTTACTTGGCGGTTGAATAACAGCCATTGTACCATGGGGTCAATTTGGTCTGATTCTGGCCGCACTTCCAGCAAGGTTTTAAGCGTAGCGGTTTGGGTGGTCAACGTATCCTGGTACCATACCCAGCTTTGCGCTTCGGGCGCAAAATAGGCTCCCGTTAAGGGGTTGTATTTCATGCGTGCGAGCACTTTGTCCAAATATGCGTTGGCTTTTACATCGTCGCCCAAGCGGTGATAGACGGCGGCAGCGTAGGTTTGCCCCAGCGGGGTCATAAAGCGGGCTTGCCCATCGGCATAGTCTGCCCATTTTTGGATGTAGGGCTTGGCGGCGGCTACTTGCGGCCAGTTAGCCGGAAAGGCCGATAAGGTGTAAGCCGCATATAACGCATACGCCACGGTGGAAGCGGAGCCGGTTTTGTCTTCTTTCAAGGTTTTTTCAATACGCGGCACCATATAGGCCAGTGCTTTTTCCACATTTTCTTGCGGCACCGGCGCACCAAAACGTACGGCCTGGCTAAATGCGTCTAAGGTGCGCAAGGTTAAATACGTATCTTCCGGCCCGCCGGCAAACCAGCTAAACGAGCCGTTGGCATTTTGAAATTTGAGCACGTTGTGGCGTTCTTGCTCCAAGCGTTTGGATACCTGTTGCGCGTCAAACAAACTAATCACGTTAGTTGCTGTTTGCCCTTGGGAAAGCTGCAACCACGGTGTTTGTTCCAACATAGTTAAGCGCAACGGGTCGGTTTCGTTCCACGGTGCCGTGAGCGTGGTGCGTTTGGGCAATTTCTGCACGGCTGTTTTAAGCTCGGGGTAGGTGTTATAAAACGTGTTTACCACGGCCAGCGGCACATAGCGGTTTAACGAAGATACCAAATCTTTGTACGGCGAATTTAACAAATTAGGCATTGTATTTAATACCGATAGTGCCAACGTAGGGTGCACGCTTAATGCGGCTACTTCGGCGTGAGCATCTGTAATGCCGTCCAGTTCGGTAATATGTAATGAATTGGTCCCGTTTTTTAATGTCACGTGTGCCGAAGCCAACAAGCGTGACAAAGCCGCAAATACCGGCAGGGTACGTTGTTCGCCGTCGCTATCTGAGCCGTTGCGGCCGACGGCGGTAATTTCGTACAGGCCGGGCGCGGCGGGAACTTTGATATCAAAACTGGTGTACGCAGTGGCGTTTGGCCCGACGGTTATGTTTTTGGTCAGCGTGGTAAGGCCAAAGGCCGCGGCTTTGTTGAGTTTTCCTTGTTTAACGGCAAGCGTCACCGGGACTGTTAGTTTGCGGCGGGTAGCATTGGCGACGGACACTTGGATAACGCCTTTGTCGTCCTCGCGGTAGAAGCGCGGCAAGTGCAGGCGCACCATAAAATCTTTGCGTGTAACCGTATTTAACGCAAAGCTGCCCAGCTCTACATTTTTCGTTAGCGCGTAACCCAAAATATTCCACGTGGTTAAACTTTGCGGCAACGTAAAACGTAAGGTGCCTTGCCCGTTGGTCAGCGGCAGTTGGGAATTAAAATAAGCGGTTTCGGCAAAGTCCGTACGGACGGTTGGCGTATCTTGCGCCGTGCCCTCTTCTTCAAAAGACAGGCTTTCTGCAAGGGCCAAATCGGTAGCGTTGGAAGTTACCTTGGCCTCGTCGCTTAGACTCATACCCCCAAAAGTAGCAGTAGCCATAGGGGCGGCCGCCTTGGCCTTCATTACGCCGCGCATGGCTCCGCGCCCGTAAAATGCCCGTTGCATGATTAAGTTTAACGTGGGCAGTTGCGGCGGCTCTTGCCAGGTGTGTTCGGTTTTGCCGTTAAAAACGGTGGAACTGTAGGCGTTTAAGCGGCTGTTTTGCACACCGGGAAAAGAAGCCGTTTGTGCAAATAAATTTTCTAAGCTAAAGGGGTTTTTCTTTTTGGCGTAATAGTCTAATGATTTATCATACACCGTTACACTGGCTTGTGCGTTTACCGGCGTGCCGGCGGCATTTTTGGCAGACAATTTCCACGCCACGCTTTGGCCGGGTTTAACAGCGTCAGGTACGTTTACATTTACCGTGAGTTGTTGATTATCAAAAGGCACGGCAAGGGTAGTATTGCCTTGATAAAATTGGTAGCCGCTGGCCCCAAACCAGCCGATAGAAATTCCACCGCGGTTATCTTGCGTAATGGGATATTCATACACGCTTACCCCGCCGGGGCGTACTTCACTGGATACCAAAAAATTACCTTTTTGATAAACTTCCACACGCTTGGCCCCTGCCAGGTTACCGGACCCCAGTAAAATGCGGGCCGTCTCTCCCGGGTAATACGTGCTGTGTTGGGGTAAGGTAACGGCGGGTAATTGCAACTTGCTTTGCGGGGCCGCTACTACAAAAATAAGGGCTTGTTCTTGCGCGCCCTGTGCTGTTAAGCGCAGGCGGTAAATCCCCTCGGCTACGGCAGACAGTTGCAAAGTTTGTGCGCCGGGCGTTTGAAACGTAAGGGTTTGCGTAAACAGCGTAGCCGTATCTTTGGCGTTTTGATAAAAAGCGTCTAAATTGTTACCCGTAGTGCCCGGAGTGTCTTGCACGCGGGTTACGCGCGCGGTAACGGCCCCGGTAATGGGGGTTCCGTCGGCATTAGTCAGCGTAATATCAGCCAGTTTAACTGGTGTTTGGGCATCATAAAACCCTTGGGCCAATTCTACCTTAAACAGCCGCGGATACATACTGACTTGGTAGGTTTTAGTCGTGTCAATGGCGCGGCCCGTTTCGTCATATACTTCGGCATGTACGGTGTATTGGGTGGCTGTTTCGTCTTTTTGTGTGATTTGCGGCGTGAAGGTAATTTCAAACCGGCCTTTTTCATCGGTTTTTGTTTGGCCTTGGGCTACTTGGGTGGGGGCGGCAATATCCCAATTGCGCCACCAATAAAACGGCGGCACATAAGGGCGGCGGGTAACGGTATATTTAACGGTTGCCGCTTGCATCGGCATTCCTGTATAGTAGGTGGCGTTAGCGTTTAGGGTGGCTTTTTTGCCATAGGCCAGCGGGGTAGCAGGGTCGCCCAGGGTGATTTCATATTCGGGGCGTTTGTATTCTTCCACTTGAAAGGAATGATAGGTGTGGTACGTTTTACTGTTGACCAGGCTGCTGATATCAACCGAAAAGTGACCTAGCATAATGTCTTTTTCATCCGGCAATGTGAACTGGGTTTGCGCGGTGCCGAAGGCATTTAATGTAAGGCTTGCTTGATAAATTTGTTTGCCCGAGGCGTTGCTCACTTTAATTTGTACTGATTTTTGGGGCAACACGGTTAAGCCGCGTGGTGTTTTGGTAAATGCTTGCACCGATAAAAACACTTTTTGGCCGGGGCGATAAATTGCGCGGTCGGTTTGGGCAAATAAACGCACGGGGTCGTTCATGTATAAGTGGAAATAAGTAGCGCGGGGGGCAAATGTAACATTACCGTCTTTTTCGGCCCACGCTTGCACTTGGTAGGAATTATTGGCCTGGTTATTTACTTCTATAGCGCGTTTTAAATGGGCGGTGCCATCTTCGGCTGTGTTTAGTTTTTCGCGTGTACCTTTCCAAGCGGTAATGATATCTAATTGGGTGGCAGGCATAGGCTGCCCGGTTTGTAAATTCACTGTGTAAAAATGGAACACTTGTGGATGATAAGTATGGGGCTTGCTTTGTAATGTCCATACGTAGTTATCGGGGTTGTCGTCAATAGCGGCGGTGACAAAAAGGGCCAAATCGGTTATGTTGATGACAATCCCCGTAACGGGAGATTTATGGGTATCAAAATCAGTATTTGCGCTTGTGAGCACCACATAAAACCCTTTGGAAAGCGGTGGCAACGTAAGCGTGGTATCGGTTTGAAAATACGGCTTAGGATAGGTTACCGCGGTTTGGGCGGTTTGGTAAGTTTTGGCAGAAGTCAGCAAGGCTTCTATGTCTTTATTATTTAGTTGGGTTAAATCATTCCACGAATTAAGTGTGCGCCCGTTGTGGTGGGTGCGGTAAAAATTTTCCAGCTCGGCCTTAGTAACGGCATAAATGCGCGCATATACGGTGGGGATATTACGCGCGGTCAGTTCCAGTTGCGGCTTAGTGGGTTGTAAGGCGGGGGGAAGTTCTTGAAATGAAAGTTCTGGGCGGGTAATTTGGTCGGCCAGTTCTTGGCATTGCGTGGTGTAATAAGAGGAAGCGAGCGATTTTACGGCATAGTTGCATACGGCCAGGGCTTGGGAGCGGTCGTCGTGTGTAAAAAGCAGTTGGGCCGCTTGGTAGGCGGCGTACGATTTGCCGTAATCTGCGGCCGGATTGGCTAAATAACCTTTTATTTTATTCCATAAACCGGCTGTTTTTTTGTATCCGCTTAAAACACCCAGTTGGTCCACGGCACTTTTGAGGGCTTTTTCTGAGTCGGTGATTTCAAAAAAGTTACTGCGTTCAAACGGCAATACAAGGTAGTCCGTTTGCCAAAAGATGCGTGCATTTTGCCGGCCGGTACCTTCCAATAAATAGGCTGTTTGCAAGATATAAGCTAATTTGTCCGCACGGTTTTTATGCGGGCCAAAAGGCTGGGCGGCACCGTCTAAATAAGTGCGGGGTGTGCCGTCGGGCAGGGGTTGTTCGGTAGTGCTTAAGAAATCAACCCAGTTGTGGGTGGCAAAGTCAAACAGGGTGGCAATACGGCGGGTATCGGTATCTTTGAGGGTTAGGAGCAAGTTTTCCTGTTCAATAGGGGCTTTAATGAGTTCGCTACGCAGTGTCCACAACGTTTCGTAATCTTTTTGCATTTGGCTGTGCCACTGTGTGTTTGTCCATTGTTCCATATCGGTATTGTTTTCAATTTCGCGTGTTTGGTTGATGCGGCGGTATTGGTTGGCCACTTGACGGGCCATTTGGATGCGGTAGAGTAAAAAACGGGCTTTCCATAAGGTGTTTTCGGGTAACGGGTAGCTCAACATGGTTTTGGCGGCGTTTAGATATTCTCCTTGGCTGTACTTACAGGCGGCCAGGCGCAGTTGGGCTTGGTAAAGCTGGTGGCCGGTGGCGGTGGGTAGGAGTTGTTCATACTCGCGCTGGGCCGAAGTAAAATCGCCCTCGTTATAGAATTTTTCGGCCTGCACAAACCCTTGGGCGTGCAAACAAACAGCCGCTAAAAACAAAGTGCATAGAATATAAAGTTTTTTCATAGTTTCTCCTGTAAAAATGCGTAAAAAATCAGTGCGGGCGCATGAGGTGTTTTAAAATCCACGGGTAAAATGCAATGACGTAAAACACTTGCACGACCGAGCAAACTAGCCGCCCCACGTGCGGGCCTAAAAGCGGGTTGCACCAGCCCGGTAACAACCGCAAAAGTGCATAGGCCGGGATAAAACCTGCCAACGCCCAACCAATCCCGCGGGGCGTTAAGCCGCTTTGCGTAAAGCGTACCCAGCGTTTTTCTACGTACCGGGATACACACAGTGCCATAAACCCCCCTATAAAGAGATAGGCGTCGTAAGTCATGCGGTACGGATCTACCAACAATTTGCCGTTTACATAATCTAGCGGATAGGGTTTGTAGTAAATATAGACAAACGCCAACAACCCGCCCAAAAAACCGGCCAGTAAAAAGGAGTTTTCTTTCTCGGGGTGAGCGGTTAAATAACGGAACATGCGTGCCATGGCCCACAAAACCAGTACGCCCAGTATCCACCCTACCAATACGTCTTGCGGGGTATGTACGCCTAAATAATTGCGGGAAAAGCCGGTAATCAGCAAGCCAATCACGCACAGCACACTGAGCCAACGGGTTATTTTTTTATCCCAAAGCACAACGGCTAGCCCGCCGTAAAGCGGGGTAGCGGCTGTGGTGTGCCCACTGGGGAAGGAGTAACCCCCTGCGGTGGAAATAGCATGGCCGGCTGGGATAATGCGCGGGTCGCGCACCCAAGGGCGGTACACGCAAGCGGTTAGCTTGATGAGTTCATTTAGTGCAAGGCACGTGTATAGCGAGGCTAATATATAAAGGCCTTTGCGTTTATTGACGCACCAATAAATAAAAACGGGAATAAAAATTAAATACGTAATGGCAAATAAAGAGGCGGCTTCCATAAACGGCGTCCAGGCGTCGTGAATGGAGTGGCGGAAGTTTTGTAAAAACAACAAATAACTGATATCCATTATAGATATTTTAACAATTTTATGAGGTTGTTTTTTGTTTGTGCGGACTTTTTGTTGGCTTACTGTGCTTCTCACGGTCCCTAGCTAAAAAGTTTAGGGTTACGGTAGGCGCGGAAACTCCGTGGCTTGGAAAGCCCTTGACTTGTTTTTTTTTTTTGATATAGTGGGATAGCACCTATATAAAGGGGGGATATACCTAATGAATAAAAATGCAATACAAGGCTGTCTTTGCTCAAAAGTGGCATTCACGTTAATTGAGTTGTTGGTCGTAGTTTTAATTATCGGAATTTTGACGGCGGTCGCCGTGCCGCAATATAAGTTAGCGGTAGCAAAATCACGGGCAACACAATTATGGATAAGGGCAAATGCTCTTTATAAAGCGGCACAAGTATATAAGTTACAACATGGGGAGTGGCCTATAGACGTACGGAATTTAGATATAGACGTAGTCCAGGAAGCAACGGAATTTAAAAAATCTGATATAACTTCCTCAGATCATATAGCCGCATTTTATAAGGATGGGGCTTCCTGCGGAGTACATGTAGCTCCTAATGGTAATCAAAGCGCATGGTGTTTTAATCAGAATTTGAATATTGCTAATATTCGAGATATTTGGAAATGTACAGGAAGAAGTACATTGGGCACAAAAATATGTAAGTCTATATTGTAATTGTGGTTTGGAAAATAAGTAGGGTTTCAAATATTTTACGTATTTGAAACCCTATTATTAACATAGAACTTTACAAGGAAGTTGTTTACATTTTCTCCGGCGCGCTTACGCCAATAAACTCAAGCCCCTTTTTAATCCGTTCCGCCACCCGCTGGCAAATAAACAAGCGGCTGGCCGTCAATTCCGGGTTTTGTTCGTCTAATACGCGGCAGTTGTCATAAAACGCGTGGAACAGGCCCGCCAATTCCACCAAATAAGTGGTCAAATGGTGCGGGCTCAAATCGGCCACGCAGTTTTCCAAGACGGACTTAAACCAAATCAGTTTAAGTAGTAGTGCGCGCTCTTGCGGGGCCAGGGGGGTAACAGCCGTGGTAGCTTCGGCCAATCCTTTTTCCTTGGCGGCCTCAAAAATGGAACAAATACGCGCATGCACATATTGCACGTAGAAAACCGGGTTTTCGTTCGTGCGCTTTTTGGCCAGGTCCATATCAAAAAGCATGTGCGCGTTGGGCGTGCGGCTGGCAAAGAAGAACCGGCACACATCCGTGCCTACGTCGTTCATGAGCTCGCGCAGGGTGATAAAGTGCCCGGCACGCTTGGACATTTTAACCTGTTCGCCGTGCTCGGTTAAGTGCACCAGTTGGTGAATAATCGGCACGAAGGTATTTTCGTCGTGGCCCAAGGCGTGTACGGCGGCTTTCATACGCGGCACATAGCCGTGGTGGTCGGCCCCTAAAATATCAATTAAAGTGGTGTAGCCGCGGTCATATTTGCTTTTGTGGTAGGCAATATCGGCCATAAAATACGTCGGGCGGCCATCTTTACGTACCAGCACGCGGTCTTTATCGTCTTGTGCTTCTTCGTCCTGGGTAGAGCCAAACCACACGGCGCCGTCTTTTTCATACGTGTACCCTTTTTCGGTCAAAAAGGCCACGGCTTTTTTAGGGGCGTCTTCTTTGTGCAGGTCGGACTCCCGAAACCAGCGCGTAAAATCAACGTGAAAATCTTTCATGTCTTGCTGTTGGGTTTTGAGGAGCTCTTCCATGGCCCAACGCCCGTAATTCTCTTCGGGTAAATCGGCCGGGATGCGCTTGGCTAAATCTACTAAATACGAGCCGTGATACCCGTTTTCGGGCGGCTCTTTGCCTTCTTTGCGGGCTTTTAAAGAAACAGCCAATAGTTCGGCCTGGTTGCCGGCGTCGTTGACGTAATATTCGCTGTCGCACGCGTAGCCTAAGGCCCGGTGGATTTTAACTAAGCTGTCACCCAAGCTGGCGCCGCGCCCGCTGGCCACGTGTAAAGGCCCCGTGGGGTTGGCAGATACAAATTCAATGAGGATACGTTGTTTGTTTTGCTCGTTAGCACGGTCTTTAATGCGGCGGTCCGTGGCGGTATCAATGATAAATTTATCTTCCAGCACTACGTTGATAAACCCGGGCGGCACGGCGGTGGCGCTTTTAACGCTGGTAACTTCGGCAATTACTTTGCATGCCTCTTGTGCAATAGCCAAGGGGTTTTTGTGCAGTTTCTTGGCGGCGGCCATCGCCCATACGAGCGAAATATCAGCCCCGGTGTGTGCGGGGGCGGGCGCTAAAACTACTTCGGGCAGTTCTTGCCCTTTAAAATAGTCGGCGCTGGATAGTTTTAGGGTAATATCACGTTTTAATTTTTCTAACATGGTTTATTTCTTCTTGGTAGTTTTGGTAGATTTTTTAGCGGCCGCTTTTTTTACCGTTTTTTTAGGGGAAGCCTTTTTGACTGTTTTTTTAGTGGCGGCTTTCTTAGCGGGGGCTTTTGTAGTGGTTTTTTTGGCGGTTTTTTTAGCAGGGGCTTTTTTGACGGGTTTGGTAAAGTCAATTTCCTGCCCAAAACTGAAAATTTTGTCTAAGGCGTAAAAATCGCGCGCCTCTTGGGTCATGATATGCACCAAAAAAGCACCATAATCGCTCACGCGCCACTGTAGGCTGTCGGCACCGTCGCGGTTGGTTTTATAGATGCCGATTTCTTTTAGTTTTTTGCTGATTTCTTCTTCAATGGCTTCTAAATGGGGTTTAGAGGTGGCTGTCATAATCAGGATAAAATCACACAAGGACGACAGCCCTTTGAGGTCAATGACTTTGATATTTTCCGCCTTTTTTTCATCCGCCAGGCGTGCGGCTAAGCAAACAAGTTCTTTTGTATTCATAAATAGGTTCTCTTTTTAGTCTAGCATTTTATAGGGGCATTTCAAAGTCTTTTCCCAGCACAATGCGGGAATCACAAATAGCGGTGGACGATTTTTCGGAGCGGATTTCCCGAGTGAGGCCGATGGCGCGGCTGACTTGCGTTACTTGCACCAGCTTGCCGCTATAGTCGGTAATAAACGAGGTTTCTTCTTGCGTGGGGTAGTTATCATATTGCAAAACGTCCACACGCAAAAGCCCTTTGGCGTTTTGTTCGCGCAGGTATTGCGTGAGTGCCAGTGCCAAGCCTTTTTTGCCCGAGGCGTTTAAAATCTCCACCACCAGCGGTTTTTCGGCATCGGGTTGGTTGGGCAAGATGATTTCCGGCTTGGCGGGGGCTGGTTCTTCTTGGGTTGGGGGGCGGCGGCCGATTATCTTCTTCTTTTGCAGGGATTGTTCCACGGCAAAATCGGTCGGCGTTAAATAGGGCAGTTCCATAGAAAGCAAGATATATTCACTCGGGCGCAAATTGGTGCGGCGTTGCACCAGCGCATTTGCGTAGCCGCGCATATACGGCCACAAGAGTGCCGGGTTAAAGCGCCACGTTTCCAGGGTTTTTTTAAATTGTTCCCAATAGGCGGCTTGTTCTTTTTGCGCTGGGATATAAAAGCGGTCATATTGGCTGTTGAAACAAGTGTCCCGGGTATCTGCCGTACATTTTTTATCGGCCAGGGTAATTACGGATTTGCGGGTGGTAGGATTATAGGAAAAAAGCATGGCGGGCTGGGTCAAAATAAGGATACGTACCGGGCCTTGAGTTCTGGTTGCCAGCGCTTGCACAAGTTTGGAATTGTATTGCGCAAAAAAGGCTCCGGCTACGCCGCCTAGCAGGACCCACAGCAGCAGGCGCCCGATTAGTTTTCGTGTTTGATAAGATGGTTCCATAAGTCAATGCCCAGCGGACAGAGCCATTTTTGCGAGTCAATGGTAAAAAGTAATTTGCGGTTGGCCGCATAGCGCAGTGCCTTGTCCAAGTCCTGCAACGCAAGTGTGCGGATGACAAACGCGTCTTTGTACTTGCGGTCTTTGGACGAAATATCCGCCACAAAGAGCATTTTGGAAAGCGTGCTCATGTGCAAGCTGCCCAGGGTATGCTCGGCAATGGCGTCTAAGATATCTTTGTCATGAATACCAAACTCATTTTTAGCCAGCCAGCGCGATACAAAACTGTGAAGCAGTTGCGGTTCCATGCGGCAAATATCCTCAAAAAACGGCACTTTTATTTTGTGCTCTTGGCAAAATGCAATGAGTTCTTCGGCGCTCATGCCTTTGCCGGCGTCGTGCAAAATCCCGGCTTTGACGGCCGATTCCACGTTAATGGCGTAAATATCGCTAAACGCGGCGGCCATTTCGGCCACGTTTTTTGAGTGTAAATAGCGTTTGGGTTTTAAGTGACTTTTGAGCCAATCGTGCACGTCCAAGCCGTATAGTTTGTTTTTGCGGATGGTGGGCGCAATGGACGAAGGCACCGTATCAGGGATATCCCCGCAGGCCAAAATGTGCGCGCGTACGCGGCTAGAGGATAATTTAGGGAAAAACCCCGGCAGAAAAATATGTGGGAAGGTGGCCGGGTTTTCGTCGTATCCTTTGCGTTTGCCGGCTACTACCACGGCGTTTTCAAAAATGTACTGCGGGTTTTTCCAGTTATGTAAATCGTTCAAACAATCGGTACCGACCAGGAGGAAAATTTCCGGGTTGTTGTAGCGTTTTTTAAGGTATTGCACCAGTTGGTAGGTATAAGTTTTGCCACCTTGTTTTAGCTCGTAATCGTCAAAAATAATGTTTTTGCCGGCCCCTTTAAATGCTTGTTTAAGCATAGCCATACGCAACCGGAACGGTGTGGGGGACTTGGCTTTAAACGGTGAATGATAAGCAGGTACGATATGTGCTACGTCGGGCGCTACTACCTTGAGTGCGCCTTTAAAAAGGGCGACGTGGCCTTTATGGACGGGGTCGAAGCTGCCCCCAAAAACTAATACCTTCATACCTTTATTATAGCATTTTACAGGTGGACGTGAGGTACTATAGGTTTGCCAACCGCTGTGCCAGTTCCCACGCCTCCGTGAGCGATTTTTCCATAAAACTGTATTCCCAGCGGCCATAGCGCCCGGCACAAAAACAGTTTTCTTTTTCCAACGCGGCCAGTAAAGGCGGCACAATTTCGGCCCGCTTTTTGTTAAAAATCACGTACGCATAGGGAATGGTTTGCCAGGCGGAAAACAGTTTTACGTCGTCGGCATTGACAAGCCCTTTTTGGTACAGTCCGTCCCAAATTTGCTGTTCGGTCTTTGGTGTAGTGGGGGGGAGCCCGGGTAGCTCAATGTAAAATAAAGAGGTATTTTTTTCGGGCACACTTTGCGGCGCAAAGCCGCTTGTCAGCCCCACGCGGTAAAACGGTTGGGCGCTGTCGGGGCAGTAAATCCAACTAAAATGCTCCACTTGGCGCGCAATGGCCAAGTGATACACAGTTACCGGTTGTGCCTCTAACTGCAAGGCCGCGCGTTTGAGATTGTCGTGTGCGCTTAGTAAATTGACCAGTTGCGGCAAGGCAATGGTGCTGACTAATTTTTCAAACGTAATTTTTTTGCCGTTTACCCATGCCGTTTTGGTTTTCAAGTTAATTTTAGTAACCGGGGCATTTAAGCGCACGTTTTTTACATGCGCGGCCAACGCTTCTATTAAAGCTCCGCACCCGCCGTGCTTGGGGTAATAAAATTGGGCATTATACCCTTGTGGCGTGGTGGGCTTTTGGGTGGCGCTTTGTACAATTTCCCGGCGGTGCGGGGCCGGCACAAACGGGCCGCACCACTCGCACGTCAGTTTGGTGAGCGGTCTCCCCCACAGTTTTTCGTTATACGGGCGGAAAAATGCCTCATATAGCGCGCGCCCAAAAGACTTTAAACACCACGCTTCAAAGTGTTCCGGCGCGTGCGGGTCGTCTTGCAGTTGTTGGAGTTCGGCCACGCACAAGGCGCGCAGCTGCGGGTGCAAGGCCCATAAATTAGTTTGAAATGGGAACGGCACCTTCATGCCGTTAGAATAAATCCACGCCTGGCGCGTATGTTTTTGCAAATTACTGCCCAGTAATTTTTTGACAAGCGTTTTGCCCAAGTTGTTGTGCAAGTGGAGTAAGTGGCCGCCGTAGTCAAAATGATATCCATTTAAAAAAGTAGTAGCGCACAAGCCGCCCAAATGGTCTTTGGCCTCCAACAGCAAATAGTCGTGCGTGCCTTGTTCTTGCAAGGCGTATGCCGTGGCCAGGCCGGTTAAACCGCCGCCGATAATTAGCGTTTGTACGTGGGTAGTTTTTGCAGTAACCATAATAAAACCATTCCCAGGGCCAGTAAACTTACCAGCACCGCGCCCGCCGTATGCGCGGGTTGGCATTGCACAATAGCATAGGCGCACAAGTTGCCCAGCACGCCCGCCGACGCAAACGCCGTCAGTACGCGGGTATTTGTAAAATGTTTCTCGTTTTTAAGGCGCAAGGCCAAGTGGTCCGGGCTGCCTTTAAGCGGGTTTTGTCCTTTTAACATGCGCACTGCGCTGACGTACGCTGTATCTAACAAAGGCACGGCGGACATAAACAAAGGGGCCGCGTAACCGTAAGGATTCGTTTGCGAGTATTGCGTGCCCATAGAAATGGCCGCAATGAAAAAGCCCAAGAAGGTGGAGCCGCTATCGCCTAAAAAAATCTTTTTTTGTGCGTGATTATGGGGCCAAAACGCTACACACGCGCCCAAAAGCGCTACGGCGGCAAAATTGACGTACCACAGCTCGCCGGGCAAGGCAATCAATAGTAACCCCGCCGCGCAAATAACGGCTTGGCTAACACACAGCCCGTCGGCAATGTCCAAGAGGTTAAACGCATTGGTCAAGGCCAGAAGCCACAAAAACGTAAGCGCGTAATTGAGCCACGCCGCGGCAAATACTTGTACATATACGTCGTACGCAATCAGCGTGGCGCACGCCGCCGCTTGAACGAGCAGTCGCAAGTAAATAGGCAACCCTTTGGGCTTGCGTAAATCGTCTAATAAACCCAGTGCAAATATCAGCGCACCCGCGCCCAAAATACCGCGCAAACTGTGTAACGTGCCCGTGGGGAAATTGGTAATCAAACGAATTAAAACCAAGCTAACCACTGTGCCCGCAAAAATGGCACAGCCGCCCAGCATGGGCACGGCTTTTGCGTGGGTTTTTAAGCCGCCGGGAACGTCGGTTAAAAATTTGCCCAACGTGCGGTTAAGTAGCGGCAAGCTGAGTGTTGTAACAACGGCCGCACATACAAAGGCAATAAAATAAAGGACAGTTAACTCCATAAACAGTTATAATAACATTATGCTTAAACAAATTTTAACATTTTCTTGTGCGGTGTTGCTGTGTGCGTGTGCCACGGCGCGCGTCAAACAAGTGCCTGCTAACGTGCGTACGTTGCAAAAAGTAAACTTTTTTGCCGAGGGGAAAACCCAAGCCGGTTTTAAAGTAACCGGCACCATGGACGGCATGATGACCGACGGCGTGGTAACGGCCAAAAAAATTGGCGAGGAAGATATAGAAGTTGCCTTGCTTACAGGTGGCTTATATAAGGTAATGCACGCCATTGTCAGCCCTGAGGGCGTGGCCTACCGCTATTTATTTAAAGATGTGGATAACGCCGTTGTGCGCGCGCGTATTACCCAACTGCTAGATTTATTATTTTTGCCCCCTGGCACTTACGCGGGTAGCCGCACAAAGAACGGGCAAACGCGTGTAACCTACCAAGGCCCGCGCGCCAAACAAATTTTCATTTACGAAGGCGGGGCTGTGTATCCCACGGCCGCCCGCACCGTCACTACCTTAAACAGTGCCGATCTCACTTATGGCGATTATATGCCTATTTCTGCCGACGGCACAGTGTTCGTACCGCACGAGCTTGTGTATAAAGACGGCAAGATTACCTTAGAATTACAACTAATCAGCTTGCGGTAAGTCAACAGCGGGCACGCTGAAACTTTTTACCCCGGCGAAGTTTTTCTCCCCTGGAGGGGGAGAACGAGTGCGTCAGCACCGCAGAGAGGGGGAAAGTTATCCAAACTTTTAGTTGACTTGTTTTTTTTTTTTGGTACACTTCTCTTAGGTCGTGCCCAGGAGGATTTAACATGCAGAGTAACAAGTCTAAAACAAGTCATAAGCGGGGGTTTACCCTCATTGAATTATTAGTGGTGGTGCTGATTATCGGCATCTTAGCGGCGGTAGCCGTGCCACAATACAAAAAAGCGGTAGTCAAATCTCGTGTAACAGAGGCGTTGACGATATTAAAAACATTAGCTCATGCAGAAGAAGTTTATTTATTAGCGAATGAAACTGGAACTACTGAAATTGACAAATTAGATGTAGGAATTCCTACAAATCAAATATCGGCGAGGCAATCACGTGCTGATGTTACTCAGCCAAATACATATGTATATTCTTGTTCAGTGGCAGGAAGTTGCATGGCAGATGCTTGTAACCCAGATATGCCTTTTTTGCAATATACAACTAAGTATAAAGAAATTGCAGAAGGTGCAACGGATACGAGAGGCTTTTTTTACTGTGTTCCCTATACTTGGACAAGTGGTTGTAAAGCTAAAACCGAAATAGCAGAAGAAATTTGTAAAAGTATGAATAATGGACGGGAAAAACTTGACTATAAAGATGGTCTTACTACATACTACCGAATTAATTAGCAGTCCTATTCGTAGTTATTTTTGCAACTAACAAACATCCCCTGCCAGCTGGACAGGGGATGTCTTGTTTCCTAATTCGGAGTTAAATTATCTTGCGATAATTATTTCGCCTCAGTGGCCGGGGCCGCGGCTTCGGCTTCAACGGTTTGTCCGTTAGCGTCGGTAGCACCGGTCGTTTTTTTCAGTTCTTGCAAGCGCGCGGCTTTGCCCGAGAGCTTGGTCAAGTAGTTGAGTTTAGCGCGGCGCACTTTGCCTACTTTAAGTACTTCAATGCTGTCCACGCGGGGGGAGTGAATGGGGAAAATGCGTTCCACACCCACACCAAAGGAGATTTTGCGCACGGTAAACGTCTCACCAATGCCGCTCCCTTTGCGGGCAATCACAACGCCGTCAAAAGCTTGCAAGCGTTCGTTATCGCCTTCTACTACTTTTACTTTCACGCGGACCGTATCGCCCGCTTTAAAAACCGGGATGTTGGTTTTTAAGTTATGTTTAATGTCACTAATGTTCATAAATTTTACTTCCTCCGAATATTTTTCTTTGCTCGGCCGGTTGCTTTGGGTTGAGAGGCGTTTTCAAGCAAATCAGGCCGAAACTTCTTTGTTACTAATAAAGCTTGTTCGTGTTGCCACGCTTTTATTTCTTTATGGTTGCCGTTTAACAGCACTTGCGGGACCCGTTTACCGCGCCACACTTCGGGGCGGGTATACTGCGGGGCTTCGAGCAAATTCCCTTCAAACGACTCGGACGACGTTACATCATCCTTTTTAAAAGTTCCCTTTTGAAGACGCGTAATGCAATCAATCATCACGCACGCGGCTAATTCCCCGCCGGTTAGGATAAAGTCCCCTAAAGAAACTTCTTGGTCCACCTCTGGGTAAATCCGGGCGTCAATCCCTTCGTAATGTCCGCACACGATAATGAGGTGGCGTTTTTTGGCCAGTTTTTTAGCCAATTCTTGGCTAAATACTTGGCCGCGCGGACTGGTTAATACCACATACGACGATTTCTTGCGCAGTTTGTTAATGGCTTGGTAGAGTGGCTCTGCCTTCATTAACATCCCGGGCCCGCCGCCGTAAGGGCGGTCGTCAATCGTTTTGTGTTTGTCCGTGGTAAACTCCCGCGGACTAAGGGTGCCCAGTTTAATTATCCCCGCCTTTTGTGCACGCCCCACAATACTGTGGGAAAGTGTTTGCTTAATGAGCTCCTCAAAAGGGGTGATAACGTCAATTTTCATTCGTCTTCCAGTTTCAAAGTAACCTTTTTATCTTGGCTGGTGGCGGCGGCGGTAAGTACGGTGCGTACGGCTTTAATAATGCACCCGTCTTTGCCGATTACTTTGCCTTTATCAGCCGCGTCCACTTTAGTGGATAGGAAAACGCGGTTCTCTTCGGTGGTTTCGTTCACAACCACGTTATCGGGTGTGGACGAAAGCGATTTTAAGAGCAGGGTGGCTAACTCTTTCATGGTTGCCCCCGGCGCTTATTTGGCGCTTGCTTTTTTAATCAAGCTGGCTACGGTTTGGGAAGGCTTAGCACCTACTTTCATCCAGTATTCCACGCGCGGCATATCCAGTTTTACCTGTTCGGCGGCGTTGGGGTTGCACGGATGATATTGGCCGAGCACTTCTTTGGCTTCACTGCCCACGGCGGATTTCTTTTCAATCGCCACTACTCTGTATTGCGGCTGGGCTTTTTTGCCAACCCGTTGTAATCTAATTACTACTGCCATGTATGTCTCCTTATATGCTTTTACCTCAGTAAAAGCGGTTTAAATTTCCGGCGTCGCCTGTTTAATTTGCTTGAGGGCCAATTCAGGGTCCGCAGACGAAAAAATTGCATTTCCGGCTACTAACGCATCCGCCCCGGCATTTATAGCCAAAGGTGCGGTTTGGACGTTAATTCCGCCATCTACTTCCAGCCAAATTTTCTTGCCGGAAGCATTTATAATTTGGCGTACCGCCTTGATTTGGGCGGGTGAACTTTCTAAAAATGCTTGTCCGCCAAAACCGGGATATACGCTCATCACTAATACTAAATCGATATACTGCGTTAGATTTTGAAGTACGGCCGGGTCCGTATCCGGCTTAATGGATACGCCCGTTTTTACGCCCAGCTCTTTAATGGTTTGCAACGCTTGTACCGTGTCGTCATTGGACTCAACGTGTACGGTTAGCAAATCGGCCCCCGCTTTGGCAAACGGCTCAATAAAATGAAGCGGGTTTGTTACCATTAAATGCACATCTAACGCTAAATCGGTATATTTTCTCAAAGAACGAACTGTGGCGGGGCCGAAACTTAAATTCGGCACAAAATGCCCGTCCATAATATCCACATGCAACCAATCGGCCCCGGCCTTTTCCACACGGGCTACTTCATGGCCCAGTTGGCACAAATCGGCCGACAGGATAGATGGCGCAATAGATATTTTACCATTTACGGCAGGCATTTTGGAAGTATTTTTTTTCATTTTACTTCGCGCTCGCGCACTAAAATGTTATCCACGAATACGCGCACCGTGGCAAAACTGGTAAACGGAATTTCCAAATCTACCTTAGAGCCGGGCTGTTTGGTTTCGTTTAATACTTCACTTTCGCCCGTGGCATCTTCCACTACTACACGCACCACACTGTCCTTTTTGCCTTGGGGCAGCTCGTAGTGCAAGTGGTACGATTTTTCGTTATCAGCCGTAGCGCGGCGGCTGACGGTTACTTCCACATTGGAGCCGGGGGCCACTTGGCTATCGGCCGCCGGGCGTTGCTCGGCAATGGTGCCGTTGGGGAAGGCCGAGTTTGGGTCTTCCCGGATCATCAAATTAACATCTTGCCCGCTGGCCCATAAGGTGGCTTGTGCCAGTTTTTTGCCTTTAAAATTGGGTACTAAAATGACGCTGGCCGGCGGTGCCCCATTAGACGATACAAGCGCTACCCCCGTTCCTTTTTGTACCATACTGTCGGCCTTGGGGTTTTGGGTAATCACAACCCCTTTGTCATAGGTAAGGGAGTAGGCATTATCCACTTTGGTCACGTTGAGCCCGGCCTGGCGAATGGCCAGTTGAGCTTCGCGCAGGGTGGTGCCGACGGTGTTGGGTACAAATACCATTTCGTCGCCTTGGCTGATCCACACACGGATGATGCGCCCTTCGCGCACGGTGGACCCGGCCGAAGGAATCTGCCGTAGTACGGAGCCGGGGGGAACGTTACCCGCAAATTCCACGCCGGCTTGTTTGGCGGCCAAATTTTGTTTAGCCAGTAAATCAAGAGCTTGGGAAACGGGCTTTTTGGTTAAATCGGGCACGGTTACTTCTTTGCGGGTATGGATAAGAGCCCCCAGTACCCAATCGGCCGATACAATAATCAGCCCGGCAAAAAAGATACAAACCATTAAAAGCACCAGCCATTTCAAGCGGCCGGGCTTTTTATTTTTACTCATAAACTCGTCAAAATTTTGTTCGTTATTTGGCATTTTCTATAAATACAGTGTTATTTATTTTTAAACCGCGCCCGTTGGCAAAATCTTCGGCGGGCATGGGTTTTTTTCCGGCGGGTTGCAGTGTGCAAAACCACAACGCACCTTCCTTACATTTTACCAAAATTCCCTTCCCGCGTTCAATGGCAAGCGTGGTCCCTGCCAGGGCAGAATGATCGGAAGTCGCCAACCGGGTTTGTAGTACTTGCACCCATTCCGCTTTTCCATTATGCAAAAACGGTACTTTGGGTTTAGGTCCACACGCCAAGCCGCGTACGCGGTTGTGCAGTTCTGGTGCGGTTAAGTCAGCCGGACGCAAGAGCGCATCTTCCTTTTGAAGCATTGGGGCTAAAGTTGGCTCTCCCGTTTGTGGAATTTGTATATTTTCCCCGTTTTGCAAGCGCGTTAATACTTCGCGCAAGCCTTCTATTCCTAGTGGGATGAGTTTTTCAAACAGGGTTTGTGCATTGTCTTGCGGGGCAATAGCTAGTTCTTTTTGCAAAAATAACGGGCCATCGTCCATACCGGGGCGAATCCAAAAAACCGAAATCCCGGTTTTTGTATAACCCTGGATTAGTGCCTGTTGCACGGGGGCCGCCCCGCGCAAAGCGGGCAACAACGAAAAATGCACATTTAAAATGCCCAGTTTAGGAAGAGCCAAAAAATTGGGGCGGAAAATTTTTCCGTAGGCTACCGCAATGCCCAAATCAAACGGCGTAGCGGCAATTTTGTCAAAATCGTCTTTTAGTTTTTCGGGGGATAATACCGGCACACCCAACTCTAGCGCGTGCGCTTTAACGGGGCAAGCAGAAATTTCCAACCCGCGCCCGCGCGGTTTATCGGCCTGGGTAACCGCCAGTTGCAAGTCGGTCAGTTGGTGTACTAATTCTAAATAAGGCACTGCCAGTTGCGGCGTGCCGAAAAAAATCGTTTTTAAAGACATACTTATATTTTAGCAAATCTCAAACCGTGCTGTTTTTTATATACTATATATATGAACTCATTTGAATCTTTTTTACGTTCGCATCGTTTCTTGTGTGTAGGGTATGAAATAGGCCGTTGGCTGTTGCACAAAGTGCTATTTTTTATACCCGAAGTTACCCCGGTATGGTACGGGTTTAATAAACGCCCGGCCGACGGCGCGCACGAGAAATTACCGCTAGATAAAAATTGGTACCGCATTAGTCGCCCGCTTTATTGGCATGAGCACGTCTATTATAACCTGGACAATGCCTTAGCAACCAATCCCAACGTCAAAGGTTTTGCCTTTGTGTTTTTTATGGGCATTGGCGATTACTTATATGCTACCCCTGTGTTGGAAGCCCTCAAACAAAAATACCCACACGTTCCGTTTTACGCCTATGTGGGCGCGCAGTTTGACCGCAACAATTCGCCGCTGGTGGGCAAGTTGCTGGCTGAAAACCCGCACTTTGAGAAGGTATTTTATTTTAACGGCATGCGTCACCCGCTCATTTGGAAAAATTACGATTATTCGGACGCCCTCAAAAACGTGCCGGAAGATTTTTTGGTCATCCCGGTTTATTATGATTACGCCGTGCAAATTACTCACCGCGTAGCCAGTTTGTTTGACACGTTCAACTTGCCACTCCCGCCCGAAGTGCCGGCACCCAAAATGTATTTCCCGCAGACGCTTGCCCCCGTGGTGGCGGACTATTTATCCACGGCGCGTGCCCAAGCGCAAGCCACCAAAGGCATTGTGTTTTTACAGCTTGATTCCCGCGGTTCCAATTACGTCTATCCGCACCTCAAAGAATTGGCCGAAGGGTTAATTAAGCAAGGTTATTTTGTGATGAGTGTTACCAAAGGCGGCCCGCTGGAAAACCCGCAATACCAAGAAATTGACATTAAAAAACTTTCCATTAACCAAACGTGGCAACTACTCCACACGCTCAAGCAGGAGTTTGCGCTTTATGTAATTGCCGTGAACAGTGTATTTTGGGCGGCCTCGGCGGGGTTACAACTGCCCAATTTGGGCCTTCAGCATTGGATAGACAAAAAGGTCCACAATCTGTGGTACTCTAATATAGAGGTGGTAACCAATCATATTTATCCGTTTTTACCGCGTGAAAAACAAATTTTCGCGCCTGCAGAGAGTTACACGCGCCATAACCAAAAAATTATTGACTACAAGCCCGATTGGGTCATCCGTTGGTTTAACGAAAAATTTAAGGAGTCTATATGAGTAACACCGGAACGTACGTATTTGATAAAAAACTAGGCAAATTGGTAAAAGTGTCCGATAAAATTCCGTCGTGCAAAAAAGGAACTTCGCACCGCTGTTGCGGGGAGTGTTGCTGTGGCCACCACGGATAGTGTGCCGTTATCTGCCGCCCCGGTGCCGCCGCTACAGCTGTTACTTAAAACCTCTTTAGCGCAGTTGGCATGGGAATTGAAACGCTGGTTTTTGCCGCACTTGTTAGGTGGTATCGGATTGTTTTTATTAGTGGCTTATGCCACGGCCGGCGCGTTTTTTTCGTCGTGGCCAACCGGGCTAAAATGGTTGGGCAGTTTTGTTTTACTGGCCCTGTACGGGGGCATTGCGTTTGTATATTCATTGATGACGGCGTGTGTGTTTGCGGTGCGCGCGGCATGCGTACATTGGAACGATTTTATTGACGGTGTGTTGGATATTATACAAACCCAAACCGCCCACCGGGTAGCGGATATGAACGTCGGCCTTTCCAAACCGCAAGCCCGCAGTGTGGTACGCGGCAGTGTGCGCGAAGTGTTTTCCTCGTTACGCCGGCAAAATATCGCTTTGCCGCGTTTGTTTTTGTGGGTAGGCTTGGGGGCAATTGCCTTAGCGGTACGCGCGGTGTTATCGGCCAAAATCAGCCAGTGGGCCACCCGCACGGTACAACTTAGTAAAGTATTTGCCGGGCGCGCCACGTTGGTGGGGGCGGTATTTTTAAATTTGCATTTTTTTGCTACAGTTTTATTAGTAATTTGTTATGCGTTGGGTGCGGCGGTGGCCGCTGTTAACTTATACATAGTGTTTGCCGTGGGTTGATTTTATGCGTTATATTCTTGTGTTATGTAGTTTGTTTTTCCCGTGGGTGTTGGCGGCCGAAAGTACGGACGTATTATTTGAGCGTGCCAAACAAGAGGGGAATTTAAACATTCAAGTAGAACTGTTAACCGAAGTGATTAACCAATCTCCCCGGCATGTGGGGGCGTATCATTACCGGGCGGATGCTTACCAAGCACTGGGCGATACCCGCCGTGCGTTGTTAGATTATAACCGTGTGATTTCCTTGCGCCCGAAGGATCCGTTCCGCTATTATGCGCGTGGGTTAGCCTATGAAACCTGGGGCGAACATGCCCTGGCCTTGGCCGATTTTAGCAAAGCCATTTCGTTAAAGCCGTCGTACGCTCCTTTTTATTTAGCGCGTGCGCGCGCGTACCGGGCGCTGAAGAAAAATTCCCTTTCTTTGGCGGATTACAAAAAATACGCAGGCGGTTGGACGCAAGCGTCGGTGGAAATTTTACACGAGGCAATCCCGGTAAGTTTAGAAGCGTACCGTTACGATACCGCCAAAGAGCAACTGTTGGCCTTGGAACAACGGGGGGACAATTCTGCCCAATACTATATATGGCAGGGGCGCGTGTTGCAAAACGAAAATAAATTAGACGAAGCTATTTCGGCTTTTAGTAAAGCCGTTAATCGTGACGAGGAGTTGACGGAAGCTTACCAACTGCGCGGTAATGCATTTAAGGAGTTGGGGGACTATCCGGCCGCGTTGGAAGATTATACGCGCGTGTTGGCTTTGCAACCGGATGCGTATTGGTTTAACCGCCGTGGGCTCACGTACGAGGAACAAGGAAATTTTGAGCAAGCCGCCGCCGATTATTCCCGCGCGTTAGAGCTGGACCCAAAGTGGGCCGTAGCCTATAACAACCGCGGGTTTGCCCGTTTTCATTTAAAAGAGTACGGCGCCGCTAAGGCCGATTTTCAAACCGCTATCAAGCTGGACCCGTCGGCCCCCACGCCGTATGTAAATTTGGCGGGCTTGTATTGGACTTGGAAGAAAGACCGCAAAGCCATGTATCAAAATTTAGAAAAAGCCGTCAATCATCATTTCAAAAATTACGAAAGTTTATTTGAAGAAGACCAAAAAGGGTGGATGTTTAAAGGCATTAACCACACCGCCGAGTTTCGTAGTATTTTGTATAAATAATTCCGGTTTCCAAATTTGAGCCCTAAGCCGCCGATTTGCCCACCTCGCGTACCTGCAATGCTGACGCATTGTCTTACAGACGTACGCCACGGGGCAACATACGGCGGCTTATCATCTCAAATTTGGAAACAGGTCCGTCCCTTTTGTTGTTTTTTTTGGTTGTTGCCATTTCTTCGTTGTGAAATAAAAAAAACCTTGACTTGTTTTTTTTTTTTGGTACACTCCTAGTATATTGCAGACAGGAGAAAATAAAATGAAAGATAACGCTGTTATTTGTCCCCCTTGCGGGGAAAACGTCGGCTTGCCGACAAAAAG
>JBGUOO010000013.1:0-17692 GCA_045129775.1 Elusimicrobiaceae bacterium | reverse complement strand
CTCCACGCCCGGGATTTCGCTCACGCGGTTTAAAAGGTCGGCAAATGTGACGGAGCCGTCTTGGTAGGCGTTGACGGTTTGGCCCAGGAGCATAATTTCTTTGGCGCCGGCCTCTGCTTTGCGCGTAGCGTCGGCCAAAATATCGGCGGCGGGTAAACATTTCACCGGGCCGCGCACGCTGGGCACAATGCAATAGGTGCAATTAAAGTTGCACCCGCGCATAATGGTTACGTAGGCACTAAGGCCCGTTTGCGGGGCGGCCGTTTGCCCGGCGGGGGAAAACAGGCCGCTTTTTGTTAAGGTTTCGTCAAAATGTTCTATGTTTTTAGCCCCGGAAACGATATTTAAATAGGGGTAGCGCTTTTTGAGTTGGTTGCCCAGGCGCTGTGCCGCGCACCCGGCAAAAATGATAATGCGCTTGGGGTTTTGGCGTTTCCATTTGCACAGGCGGCCTAAGAAAGATAGGGCGCGGTGTTCGGCATGGTCGCGCACGGTGCAGGTGTTGATGAGTACGGCGTCGGCCTCGTCCAGGTTATCCGTGCGTACGGCGCCGCGGGCCGAGAGGTGTAGGAACATTTCTTCGGAGTCGGCCTCGTTCATTTGGCAACCGTAGGTTTGGATGAATATTTTAAGGGGCATACGCAAAATAAGGGCGGCTGTTTAAGGCCGCCCGTTTTACTTAGAATAAGTCCGTAATTTTCTTAATCTGTTCGGCTACCGGTTGCGTGAGGTGCAACTTAATCACGCGGCGGCCCTTTTCTAAGAGGGCTTGGTAGTCTCCCAACGCTTGGGCGTTGCACAGTTGCCCAAATGTGTAGGTTTGACCCGGGATTTTGATATCGTTTTTCGGGTCTGCCGATAAAATCAAAAATACGCCGTTGTTACCGTCGCCTTTGTGCAGTTGGCCCGTGGAGTGTAAGTAGCGCGGACCATAGCCAAACAATACGGCGCGTTTGGTTTTGTTCATGATTTTATCGCGCAAGGCCAAGAGGGCTTTTTCGGTTTCCTCATCGGGATATACATAAGGCAAAATGGCCAAATAGTCGTTACTTTCCAACAGGGAGTACACGTCTTGCCCTAAGGTATCTAATTTGACTTCCAAGTCGGCCGCGGCTAAAAGCGGGACGGAAACTTCGGCTGGAACGTTGCCTTGCGATAACTTAGCCAAAATTTCTTTGGTCATGGTTTTGGCGGCTTGTACGTTGGGTTGGTCAAAGGGGTCAATGGCCAAGATAGCCCCTGCGGCGGCGGTGGCAATTTCCCACAACAGGAACATGGCACCCAGCTGGTATTTATCTTGCATGTAAATAGTAAGCACGGGCATCTCGTTAGCGGCCAGTTGGTTAGCATAGGCGGTTATTTTTTTGTCGTCTTCACTACCGGTGGAGAGATGAACGAAAAAGCGGTCATCGCGGTAGGTAAAATTGGGCACCATGCTTTCGCCCGCAACCGGCACCACGCCTTTGCCTTCTTTGCCGGTAGATTCGGCCACCAGCTGTTCGGCCCACAGGCCAAAGGTGGCAAAGTCAGACGGGGTTAACAGGGTTAGTTTGTCGCGCGTTTGGTTGATGGCACACGCCCCCATTAAAGCGCCCAGTTCCAAGGCGGCGTTGTCTTTCACCGGGGCGTCAGGCCCGAAAGTGGCGGCTTCTTCTTTGGCAATTTCTAAGAGCTTTTTAATGTCCACCCCCATAATGGCAGCAGGGACCATGCCAAACATGGAAAGAGCCGAAAAACGACCGCCGATATCGGCCGGGTTCAAAAAAGTTTTGCGGAATTTTTTGTCTTTGGCTAATTTTTCCAGGCCGGTGCCCGGGTCGGTAATGGCAATGAAGTTATCGCCGGGTTTTTTGATGCCCGATTTTTTGACTTCTTCATAAAAATAGGCAAATTGCGAAGACGGCTCCACCGTGCCACCCGATTTGCTGGCAAAAATAAACAAGGTTTCTGCCGGGTTAATGCGCGCACGTGCCGCGCCGACCCAATCGGGGTTAGTGGTATCTAAAACAATAAGTTCCGGCCAGCCTTCTTGCTTGCCAAATACGGTGCGAAGTACCTCGGGTGCTAAGGAAGAACCGCCCATACCCATTACCACACAATGTTTAAAATTGGCTTTGGCTTCTTGGGCAAACTGGAGTACGCTGTCAATGCGTTCTAACGTCCAATCATAGACTTTTTGCCAACCTAAAAATTTAACGATAAAATCTTTGTGGTATGCATCTTGTTTCCACAAAGTGGGGTCTTTGGCCCAAAACTTGGTGTTAAATTCCAAGGTTTCCAGTTTGATTTCACCCTCGCGGATAATACCTTGAGCTAAGGGATTTGCTTGTGTCTTCATAGTTCCTTCCTTCTTGTTAAGTTTATTTAAAATGTGCGTCTTCAAACGCAGTTATTTTTTTAAGGCGTTCTTCGTGACGGGTTCCCGTTAAAAAAGTAGCGCCTAAAAATTGTTTTACCAGCTCTTCGGCCAGTGCCGGGCCGATAATGCGCGCGCCTAAGCAAAGGGCGTTTAGATTGTCGTGCTCTACGGCTTGGCGGGCCGAATAAGCGTCGTGACAAACGCAGGCGCGTACGCCTTTGACTTTGTTGGCAGTAATACACATGCCGACACCCGAACCGCAAATTAAAATAGCGCGCTCGGCCTGGCCGTTGGCTACTTGTTGGGCGGCTTGGAGGCCAAAGTCGGGGTAGTCCACCCGTTCACAAGAGGTGGTACCGCAATCCAACACGGTGTGTTGTTGGGCTTTGAGTACATTTAATACCGTTTCTTTTAAGGCAAACCCAGCATGGTCGCACGCGAGAGCTATTTTCATTAGTAAGCCTGATCCACCAGCTCACACATACAATGCCCCATAAAAATATGGCAAGCCTGGATGTGCGGGGTGTTGTTAGATTTTACTACTAAGGGTAAGTCACAAATTTCTTTAATGGTGCCGCCGGTTTTACCTAAAAAAGCCGCGGTAAAGCACCCTTTGCGCTTGGCTAAAGCCAAGGCTAAATACACGTTTTTGCTGTTACCCGAAGTGGAAATGCCGATTACCACGTCCCCGGGTTGGGCAAACCCGTCCACTTGGCGGGAAAAAACGACGTCGTACGAGTAATCGTTGCCAATGGCGGTTAAGGTGGACGTGTTGGTATTTAAAGCCAGGGCCGGCAATGACGGGCGTTCTTTTTTAAACCGGCCTACAAATTCGGCCGCAATGTGCTGGGCATCCCCGGCACTGCCGCCGTTACCCATCAAAATTACTTTGTGGCCGTTTTTAAAGGCTTTAATCACTTCTTGAGCCAGTGTTTCCACGGAAGTGGCTAAATTTTCTTTGACATAGGTTACAGCTTCTATCAGTTCATCTGCTTGTTTTTGTATAAACATAATTTCCTCTCAAATACGTTCCAAAGCGGTGCTTTCTACCCAGCCTTTAAGACCTTGGGATTTAACAATGACCTGTTGCCAATGGTCTTTTTGGTCCACCAGTTCTACCAAATGGCCTTGCCGGATAGAAGCACTGGCCGGAAAATTTTGGCCCGGCCCGCTACGTACTTCGGCCACCGGGGCGGCTACCACGGCTAAAGGTTGCGCTTGCCAACTGTGGCGCACGTAAAACCAACCCGTGCACGCCAGAAACAAAACTCCCAACAGGGCCGTTATCTTGCCGCCTTTGCGCGTTAACAACCACAACCCGGCCCCGATACATAAAAGCCAACCTGCCAAATACACCAGGCCTTTTAGTTCACTCAGTGAAAACCAATATAACGCCTTATGTAAAGCCACCGGCATGCCGGGGGGCACCAGGCCTTGCGTTTCACCGGCTAGGGCCAAGGTTAAATTATGGCGGATATCCGGGTCGCGCGGGCGCAAGTTAAAAGCACGGTAGTAATTAGCGGCCGCCAGGCCTTTACTGCCCATTTTAAAATAACAGTTACCTATATTGTAGTAAAGATAAGGGTTGTTTGGGGAATTTTTTAAGGCTTGCTCATACTGCAACAGGGCTTGGGTATATTGGCCGGAGCGGTATAACTGTTCGGCTTGGGCGGTTGCATCCTGCGCTTGGGCCGTAAGTGCAAAGTAACAAAGGATGACGGGGAAGAGGAGTTTTTTCATTTGGTTTCCTCCAAGGCTTTGAGCAATTGGCTGGCCCGCTCTTTTAGCGGGGCTAAATCCGCCGCCTCTTGCGTGGGGGCAAAGCGGGCGGCTTCCAAATCTTGCCAAAGCCGGGTAAATTGGCCCACCGCGGCAGTGGGCTTATGTTTTTTACGTAGCGTATCGGCTACTTCTTTTAAAGGTACGCTGGCGGTAGAAAGCGCAAATTTGGCCAAGATATACGCCGATAAAATATCCGAGATGTCCTGGCAAGTTGTTGCTTTTTTTAGTTGGCTTTTGGCATGTAAATAGGCATGTTTTTGGGCGGCAGTCCGTTTGCCGATACAGGCCATAAACACACATACCGCCAGCCACACTAAAATAAGCGCGTGGACCCATTTCCACAAGCTGAGGCGTTCTAGCCACGAGGGTTGTACCTCCGGCACCGGCAGAACATAGCGTATATCGCGGTTGAAGGTTTGTATCCCGTTATCCGCGGGCGTGTTGGTACCAAAATCTACTTGTTTTTCGGAACGGGTAGAGGGGGAAACTTCCAGCGCCAGCGGCTGGGTGTAAAGCGTTTTATATGTGGCATGTTGCGGGTCAAAATACGACCATGCCAAAGCCGGCAAGGTGTAGTTACCCGAAGAAGCAGGTACTAATTCGGTCTTGAATACTTTATAACTGCGGTTGGCGTTGTTAGGTAGCGAGCTCGCTTGCGCCGCGGCCGGATAAGCGGTAACGCCGTCAACAGAGGGGAACACTAAATCAGACGTAGATTTTAAGTTGCCGGGCCCCTGGACCGTGGCGGACCAGGTAACGGCGTCACCGGCTTCGGTTTGGGAACGGTCCAACTTGGCAGAAAAAGTGTAGCCCGTGCCCACGGCCCCATAAAAACTGGCGGGTTTGCCGGCAACCGGTACTGCGCGGATCGTTAATTTAATAGGTTTAGAAGATACGGTTTGTTCGGGTTGTACGGCACTGCCGCCAAAAAAGCGGTCAAATACGGACAAGGGGGAAGAACCGGGCCGGAAACTGACGCTGGCACCGCTAATAGAAGCTTCGCCGGCACTGGCCCCCCATAAGCGGTAGCGTTTTTCTTCGTAACGGTAAATTGTGCTTTGAATAGTTTGCTGGCCTTGTGCGGAGGTGGCTTCTTCCATAAACAGGTTGGAAACGGCCGGGTTTTGGTAGGGGGCGTCGTAAAATGCTTGCGAATAATAAAACCGTACGGCCAGCGTAAAAGGTTCGTTGACGTACGGGGTTTTGTTGCTAACGGCCGAGACAATAAAATACGGCTCTTGGGCGTGTGCATAGGCCCGGGTAGCCAGTTCGCGCTCTAAAGGGGGCAAGTTGGCTACTTCGCGCGCCGCCTGGGCCCCGGTAGCTTGGGGGCGGGCTGTTTGAGCGGAGGTAGTTACCGGCGTGTTGCGGTAAATACGTACGGAAATCGGTTTGGTTTGGTAGGTTTTTCCGCTATATTTAAATGTAACCGGGCCGATGGTGGTATTGCCGACAAAGCGCGGGGTCATGATATAGCGAAATTGTAAGGTAGATTTGCCGTTGACAGTAGATTGGGCGGCTTCCCGTGAATAAACATTAAACGCAGGTAAACTGGGTAGTTGCGGCATGACCATGGTGCCGCTTACCCCCGATACTTGCACAGTTAAAGTCAGCTCGTCATCTAAAGCGAGGTCGGTCTTATCGGTAAAAGCGGTTAAACTGACCTGTGCCCACACCCAGGCGGGTAAACAAATCCATACAAATAAAAGTAAAATGCGTTTCATTACCAATCTTTCTCCACGCTTTCATCCCCTGCGCTTTGGCCGGGGTGTGAAGGACGTTTAAATTCGTTGTCGCGCGCTAGTTGCATGACGCGGTTAGCATCTTGTTTGTTCATGCCTTCTTGCTTAGGTTGCGGGTCTTGGGGTTGTTTATTTTGTTGCGGGTCCTGTTGTTGCGGCGCTTGTCCCTTATTATCTTGTTGTTCTTGTTGGTCTTGATTTTGTGAATTTTTATCTTTATTTTCGTTATTTTGGTTGTTTTTATTTTGTTGTTGCTGTTCTTTTAATAACAGTTGTAAATTGTGGATGGCCTCTTTGTCTTGCGGATTGTGCAAAATAGCCTGCTTGTACGCGGCAATGGCTTCTTGTTTGTGCCCGGCGCGGTAGTGTGTGTTGCCTAAGTTGAACAGCGAGTCTTGCCGCAGTTCGGCGGAAGTTTCGGCCGTGTTTTCAAATGCTTGGGCGGCCTGGTCGTATTCTTTTAAGTAATATGCCGCGGCCCCGGCACCAAATTGGGCTTGTTTATTTTGCGGGTCCGCCTGTAGGGCTTGTTCGTATTTAGAAAGGGCGGCCCCGTATTTTTCCTGCGCGTAGAGTTTGCCGCCTTGGCGCACGTCTCCTTTTACCCCGGCTTGTAACGGGGCAACACAACTAATCAATAGGAAAAGTACACTCCATTTCATCATTCTATTTTACCTTTTTTGCCTTCTTTTTTGCGCCCGGCCGGCCACAACAGGTATAATACCAAGCACATAAGCGCTAACACGACGGCCAGCGCGTAACGGTTTTTATAGAGCACGTGCCGCCCCGTAGAAGCGGTAGATTTGTCCAACCCTTCCAGCGCTTGCCCGATTTGCCGGGCTACTTGTGCCGGAGTCGTATAGGCAATATACACCCCCCCGGTGGCTTGGGCCAGTTGGACAAGTGAATTTTCATCTAATTTGGAAACAACCGTTTTGCCCGATTTATCCTTTTTGTATTCTAGCACCGTGCCGTTGGCATCAGTGCGGGCGGGAATCAGTGCCCCTTGGGTACTGCCAATCCCCACGGCAATAATGCGGATGCCGTTTTGCTGGGCCAACGTTTGGGCTTGTTGTAATTCTTGCGGGGTGTGGTCCTCGCCGTCTGTGAGTAAAATGAGCGCCTTTTGCCCGGGATAGGTGGATAACATCCGTGCCGCCAGTTCCACCGGGGCGGCTAACGAGGTCCCGGCTACCGGCAACATATCGGGCTGTAGCGACGAAATAAAATAATTAAGCGCATCTGCATCGGTGGTAATAGGACATTGGATAAACGCTTTAGATGTAAACGCAATAATACCGATACGATCCTCTTTTAAATGGGTAACCAACATTTGGAGCATACGTTTGGCGTTGGCCAGGCGGTCGGGCTTGACGTCTTGCGCGCGCATACTGGCCGAAACGTCCACTGCGATGACGGTTTGGGCAAAATTACCTTGTGCCTGTGCAATTTCAATGCCCCATTGCGGCCCGGCTAAGGCTAAAAAAATACTCAGTACACATAATGCCAAGCAGGTGTTTTTCCAGCGGGAAACGGTTTTGAAGGAAGCGGTTAGTTGGGCGTAGGCTTGCGGCCCGAATAGAGCGTGTGTGTAGCGGCGGGTCAGTTTGCGGCCCAACCACAATACTACCCACAGCCCGGCTAAAGCGAGGAGTGCGTACAATAGAAAAATCGGTTTAGCAAATAATCCCATATTACGGTATCCTTATTAAAAGCAATTTTTCCAGTATGATTGCCAATGCCAATACAACTAAAGCCGCCCACAGCCACGGGGCAAAACGGTCCTGGGCATATAGGATAGAAGGCGGGGTAAAAGTAGTTTTTTCCAATTCGTTAATTTTATCGTAAATTTGGGCAAGTTGTACGGCGTTTTGGGCGCGGTAAAACTGGCCGCCCGTAGCTTGGGCAATTTCCATTAAAAGGGCCTCGTTAATTTCGTCTTTCG
Source organism: Elusimicrobiaceae bacterium (assembly GCA_045129775.1). GTDB lineage: Bacteria > Elusimicrobiota > Elusimicrobia > Elusimicrobiales > Elusimicrobiaceae > Avelusimicrobium. Next base: position 9,864 of record JBGUOO010000013.1, on the reverse strand, counting down.
GGTTGGAATAAGCTGTTTGCCCCGGGGCACTGGCCGCACCAATGGTGTAAATGCGGATATTATAAGCCGCGGCGGCTTTGGCGGCCATGACCGGGTCAATGGTGCCGTAGTTGGAGTCCCCGTCCGTTAACAAAATGATAATTTTGCTTTTGGCTTTGCTGTCTTTGAGGTGATTGGCGGCCACGCCCAATGCGTCGCCAATGGCTGTATAATTGGCATCAATCATACCTAAATACATGGCTGAAATGTAAGCTTGCAAAGATTCATGATCTAACGTGAGCGGTGCTTGAAGCATGGCTTGCTTGGCAAATACGACCAGCCCCATACGGTCCGACGGGCGTTTTTCCACAAAGCGTTTGGCTGTTAATTGAGAAGCCACAAAGCGGTTGGGTTCAAAGTCCTGTTGTTGCATAGAGGCTGACGCGTCCATTAAGAGAATGATATCCACGCCCTGGGTGGGAGGAAGTTGGCTTCTATCTAACTTGACGGGGCGTGCCAGGGCAATAATTAGGAGTGCCAAGGTACACGCATATAAACACACAGGCAAAATGCGGGTAAGCAGTAAGCGGGTAGAAGTTTGTTCCAGCTTGATATGCACCAGCGGATAGGCCAGGCGCCGCCCGGCAGTGCCGCCTCCTAAGAGTTTAAAAACTAAAATTCCCAGCGGAATAACTAATAATACCAGTACCCACGGGTGTTTAAAGGATAAGGCACTCCCGAAGAATGTATGTAACAAGGAGTTCATAGTTTTACCTCCACATGGGCCGGTGTTTCGGGTGCCGGTTTAGGGGCGGTTTTTTCAATAAATTCCCGCAATAGCGTAATATCCCGGTTGCGGGTTTGCTCCGTAGGAATGGCTTTGGCGAATTTAACTAAATCCCCGGAGGATAAAAAGGTACGCAGTTGTTGGATAAATGTGTTTAAATTAGGTTGTGCTTTTAGGTGGCGCAAGAGCTCGGCAGAGGTGTCGGCCGATACGTCTAAGCCAAAACCGCGCTGTAAGTAATTACGTAAAATGTCGGTAAGTGTAATGTAAAATACTTTGTATTGTTTGTGTTCCCACAGGCCGCTGTCCACGAGAGCATCAATTTGGCTCAGCGCAATCACGTGTGCGGGGCGGTTGTCCGCCGGGGTGTTTAATAAGGCAGTGTTTTGTTTGATCCGGCGTATCCACCAAATCATCAAGCATGTAAGCGCTACCAGGGCCAGTAAAATACATAGCCACAACACCCAATCAAACGGGCGGTGGGGAGGGCGGATTTCTTTAAATTCGTTATCTTTAAACAGCTGGACCGGGGTAACCGTAAGCGGGATTTCTACCGGGGCGGTTACATTGGGGTTGGCGGCTAGGGCAAAAGTGGCAGTAAAGGTGGACTTTTGCACCGCAAAAGGCATAACGGTTAATTGCGCTTGGGTGCTTTGCGGGCTGCCGGGTAATAATTGTAAAGCGGTAACGGCAAAATCTTTGCCGACGGAATCGGTGTCTAGCACTACGGTTTGGCCTTGCGGGTGTTCCAATACAACGGTGGCGGTAAAAGGCTGGGCAAAGGGGACACTTTCGGGCGCAGTGGCTTTAAGCACGCTCAGCCCCTCGGCCTGCGCGTGGATTGCGGTAAATACGAGTAAAAATAATTCCCATTTTTTCATATTATTTCCTTATTTTTTTAGCCCGGCGCTTAAAAAAAGCAATTACAGGGTCCGCCAGCGGACGCGTGGTATCGGCCACAATCGGTTCAATTTTAAACGGTGTAAAAAGTTGTTTGAGGGTGCGGTCTTGCCAAGCCCAATAGTCGTTAAGGCGTGTGTTTAATTCATCCCCGGAAGCACAAATTTCATCCGTTTCCCCGGTTTCGGGGTCCGTTACGCCAATACACACGGGCACGCGCGGCAGTTTGTGTTCTAACGGGTCCTGCACGAGGACCGGGATTAAATCAAACTTTTTGGCGGCCAATTTAAAAGGCCGTTCAAAACTGGGAACGGGGGCAATAAAGTCGGAAATAAGCACTACAATGCCTTGGTGTTTGAGCACTTTAAGTAAGGTTTCCAGGCATAGCCCGATATCGGTTTTTTTATGCCGGGGCTCAAAGGCCACCAGCTCGCGGATGAGGCGCAAAATATGGCGTTTGCCTTTTTTGGGGGGGACAAACAGTTCCACCTGGTCCGAGAATAACAAGAGGCCGACTTTATCGTTATTTTGCAAGGCAGAAAATGCAAACAATGCGGCTAACTCGGCGGCGGCTTGCTGTTTGAGTTTGGTTTGCGAGCCAAACTGCCCCGAGCCTGATACGTCACACGCGATAAATACTGTCAGTTCGCGCGTTTCGTTAAATTTTTTAATATAAGGGACCCCGGTACGGGCCGTGACATTCCAGTCAATACTGCGCACGTCATCGCCCGGGATATATTCGCGCACTTCGGCAAATTCAATACCTTGCCCTTTGAAGGTGCTTAAATATTCCCCGGCAAACGTCTCACTGACCAGCCGGTCCGTTTGGATTTCAATTTGGCGGACTTTTTTTAAAATTTCCGCGGTGTCCATCCGTTACCCCCTGTAAAAACTACGGTACGTCCACGGCGTCAAAAATTTGTTTGACGATTTCGTCGGCCGATACGTTTTCGGCCTCGGCTTCATACGATAAAAGCACACGGTGGCGCAAAACATCTAAGCCGATGGCTTTAATATCTTCGGGCGTTACATAGCCGCGTCCGTTCAAAAATGCGTATGCTTTGGCGGCTTGGGTAAGGAAAATCGTCGCACGCGGGCTGGCCCCATAAGCAATAAACGAGGCTAATTTTTCCAGCCCGTAGGCCTTCGGCTCGCGTGTGGCAAAGACTAAGCTAACAATATAGTTTTTGATTTTCTCATCCACGTAAATATTATCTACCACCGTGCGGGCCTTTAAAATCATTTCGGGCGTGATAGATGTGTTAATCTCAATTTTTTGGTGGCTGGCCATGCGCTCTAAAATGGTTTTTTCTTCTTCCTTAGTTGGGTAGGTGACGAGCACTTTAAGCATAAAGCGGTCCACTTGCGCTTCGGGCAACGGGTAGGTGCCTTCCTGCTCTACCGGGTTTTGGGTAGCCAGTACCATAAAAGGGGAGGGCAGGGGGTAGGTTTGGTCGCCAATGGTTACTTGGCGCTCTTGCATGGCTTCTAAGAGGGCGCTTTGTACTTTGGCAGGCGAGCGGTTGATTTCGTCGGCCAAAACAAAGTTGGCAAATACGGGGCCGCGCTTGGGGAAGAAAGAGCCTTCTTTGGGGCTGAAAATCAGGGTGCCGGTAATATCGGCGGGTAACAAATCGGGCGTGAACTGGATGCGGCTAAATTGGCCGTGAATGGCTTGCGCCAGGGTTTTAACGGCCAGGGTTTTAGCTAGGCCGGGCACACCTTCAATCAGTACGTGTCCGTCGGCCAGTAAGGCTACCAGCATTTTTTCCAGTAGGGCCTCTTGGCCTACAATTACTTTGCTGATTTCGCGTTTTAAATCTTGCAGAAAGATACTTTCTTGTTGGACTTGTTGGTTAATTGCGGATATTTCCATAATACCCCCTTTATTGTTGGTGCGGCCATGGCCGCTTACCTATATTATAGATAAATTAGCAGGTTATGAAAATATCCGCAAGCGCAAAAATTGATTAGAAGCAATTGCGGATGTTGGCTGTTTTTTAAAGGCTTTGATTTCTTTTTTTTTTTTTGTTATATTGAGTTATACGCAAAGATGAATCTGTATAAATAGGGGAGTACACAGAATAAAAAAGATTGTTTTAAAGGATTCTTTTGCTCAAATGAGGGCTTTGTAAAGGCCCTTTTATGCCAGGGGATTTAATCATGAATGAATTATTGGGTTTATTTACGATAGGATTATTTATAACATTATTTTGGGGAAGCTATCGGGTTTCGTTTAATAAGGATTATTTGGAACTGAGCACTGCAAAATATTTCAAAGGTTGGTTCTCTCTTGTTATTGTACTGAATCATTTGGCCCAATGGATAGGCGATGGGTGGTTTTTTCAGCCTTTAGAAACGGTTGGATATTTGGGGGTGGCTGTATTTTTCTTTTTTTCTGGGTTTGGTTGCCAAAAGCGTTATATGACCGTACCTAATTATGAAACTTTCTTCTTAAAAAAGCGGTTATCTACCCTATTTGTGCCTTATTTTGTTGCAACAGCTTGTTATGTTATTATCCAATCTTGCTACGGGATAACCCCCAATTTGCTACATATTTTTATTCCTTCTAAGATCGAAGGAACATTTCTTCCTTATGCGTGGTATATTTTTTCTATTGCGGCATTTTATATTGTATTTTGCGGGTTTATGAAATGGTGTAAACGTAATTATAAAATGATTATGTTAGGGATGATCGTTTACTGTATTGCCTATATAATTTTTTGCAGAACACAGCACTATCATCCTACTAGAACGCTTAGCATAGTGGCATTACCCTTAGGTGTGTTTTTGGCCTGGAAAGAAGATTTGTTAACCTGTTTGCTTCAAAAATTTTATAAATATACTTTTTTTGTGCTAACGATAGGGGTATATATGATGGTATTATACTACCAATTTGGAAAAGAGTTTTCGTCTTTATTTTTTTGTAATTTTAATTCAATTTTGTGCATACTTGCGTTATTGTTGTTTTCGGCTAAAATTCAGATAGGTAATAAAGTATTACGATTTTTAGGGAATATTTATTTGGAAATATATTTAGTTCATGGTATAGTAATATGTATGGGGCCCATGCGCCGCCCCCATGCAATAATTTCTAATGATTTCTTATGGTGTTTAGCCGTAGTGATAGGGAGTATTGGCGGTGGATATGTGTTGCATAATGTTTGTCAAAATTCCTTGAGAGAATATCAACGGCATTTTCAAGATAATCCAATTCGCATAAATAAAAAAATCAGTTAGTTTTTTTGCTATGATATACCTATGAATAAAGGTGATCAGGCAAAAGAGCTTTTTTTAAAAGGACATAACTGCGCGCAAGCCGTGTTTTGCACGTTTGCGCCCGAACTGGGAATAGATGACAAAACGGCCCTGGCATTATCGGCCTGTTTTGGCGGGGGGCTGGGCCGCCAGCGCGAAGTATGCGGCGCGGTCAGCGGCATGTGTATGGCACTTTCTATGAAGTATGCCCCCAAAGACCCGACGGACCAAGCCGCCAAAGCCGCTTTTTACGCGCGCATCCAGGAAGTATGTAACCGCTTTAAAGCGGAAAACGGCTCTATCATCTGCCGCGAACTATTGGGTTTGGCGCCCGGACCTCAATCGCCGGTGCCTGAGCCGCGGACCGCGGCTTATTACCAGCACCGCTCTTGCGCCGATAAAGTAAAATCGGCCGCCGCCATTTTAGAAAAATATTTGGAAGAGCAAAAATGAAAAATCCCCGGATATTACCCCGGGGATTTTTATTTACAATAAAACAAAAAACCGTCTAAAGACGGTTTTCTGTTTTAAATGGTCGGGGCGACTGGATTTGCCTTACGGTAAAATTCCTGACGGAATTTTCCTCCAGGCCGGCCCTCGCGGTTTTTGCCTTTCGCACTCGCCGGTGTGGCTCGCACTCAAACAAAAACATCGCTGTGGGCTTCAAATCCCGGCGCAGGCAAAGCAGTTTGCCTGCTTCGCCCTGCCTACTACCATTTAAAATAAAAAATCCGCCTTTTGGCGGATTTCCTATTTTAAATGGTCGGTCAGTGGGTACTGACTGTGGACGCATCTTAGAACGCGTACTGAGGATTCCCTGCTTATCAGGCAATTTGCAGGCAAAACCAGGCAATTATACGCTTATCTTTTGAATTTTGGAGCAAATTAGATTTCAGCCCTCTTCAGAAAAATATCTATCTGTGTGCTCCAAATTCCCTACTTATGATATCAGGGAAAAAGCAGGGAAAAATTAGCCAAAAAATAAAAAGCTTTAGAAAATAATATTCGTTTAATTATAAATACAACGATACATAATATAACTATTTTATATAATAAAAATTATAATAAGAGGTTATTATTATGGGAAAAATAAAATCTTTTATATCGAGTAAACTTGGTGTATTCTCGGTTTTCTTGCTTGTATATCTAATTGTAAATCTGTTATTTGGTACTCAAATAATACCTAGCGCGGATAATTCGGGGCTATGGTTTTATTCTGGGTTGTTCATGCTATATTTTTCCATTCTATTTATTGAACCCTATTACACCTCCCCGAAAAATGTTATTTCTAATGTTATCCCAATTTTATTGTTACTACTGCCAATTAAACAGTCTTTTGAGTATCCCGCGTTATGGTGGCTGTTGCTAGTTTTTTGTGGGCTAATTTTGTTTATTTCTCTTTCTGGAATGTATTTAGATGATACAACAAAAAGCCCGAATGTTTGGCAAAATAAGCTGTCTCAACAAATAGTCAAAATCGTGAATATTTTAGGGAGAGCAAGGGTTTTATATTCTCTTTGTTTCTTAGTATTTTTATGTCTTTTTGGTGAGTTGTCAATTCTGCAACAATTGGCAATGTTTGTGCTTTGGTTTATCATCATTTCACTAGACCCATCCAAACTGCATAATCAGTTGTTTTCTCAAGAATTACAAAAGCAAGAACAGCAGATAGGAACTATATTCGGTGTTCAGTCCAGGAAAGTGTTTTTGGTGAAGTTATTTGAGGACAGAAAAGGAATCAAAAAGTTTGATGTCGTACAGTTTAAGTATAAAATGGCAGAACAGTCGGAGCGAACATTTATTGGGGTAGTGTTTGATACGTATTTGTTGAATCAAGAAAAATGGGCTAAAATTCTTGCATTAAAATCAAAAAATATTGAGAAGAATGCTTTAATTGACAATGTGGTATATTTGTCAACAGAATCAACGACAGATTTGAATTTGGAGAATTTTGTTGGGATAGTGGATTCCGGTTCCGACATAGGAAAGCTAAAATTTGAGTATTCAAAACAAAATGATGACTTACAAGAAGGCGATTTGTTATTTGTAGAAATTGGTAAACGGAAAATATATTATCAAGTATTAAATGGTTTAGTCACGATTGAATCTTTGGAAGCTCGCAATGAAATCGGATACATTGAGGGATAGGCTATACAAGTGGGCGAATGGAATCCATCAACTCTTTCTTTTCAAAAATATGGATGGGTGCCACCCGTTAATACACCTGTATTTCGTACTTCCCCGCATAAAAATAGTCAAACATTTGAATATCCAGAATTACAACTCGGGAACATTCCTGGGACAACTTTTCCAGCTGTGATTAATATTAAAGATATGATATCTCATCATATCGCTATATTGGGCGTGACTGGATCCGGAAAAACTTTTATTTCTCATAAATTAATTAAAGAAACGATAAAGGAAAATAAAGTGATATGCATTGACTTTACAGGAGAGTATTCCTCAAAGTTAAAGGATCTTAATCCTTTGAAGATTATTCAAAAACCATCGGGCTTGAAAGATAGGGAAAAAGAATTTCATACTATAATAGGGAAAGAGGAACAACGTAAATTTAGAGAGAATATATCAGTAATTTTACAGGAATATGTAAATAAGTTTATGGCCGACTCAAATCCATTGGGTATACTCGAACTACCAGATTTGTCAAATACTAGTTTTTTATTGGAATTTACACAATTATTTATTGATATGGTCTTTACATATGCTAAAGAGCGATATCAACAAAATGAACCAATTAAACCTATTTTAATTGTTTTTGAAGAGGCTCATACTTTAATTCCAGAAACCACATCATTAGGGGATTTGGGGGACTACGGTGTAAACAAGGCATTAGTAAATAAAATAGGGCAGATTGCTTTACAAGGAAGAAAATATGGAGTTGGATTCATGATTATTGCCCAACGTACTGCCAATGTATCAAAGACGGTCCTAACTCAGTGCAATACTGTGATATGCTTCCAGGCTTTTGATGAAACTAGTTTTACTTTCCTTGGAAATTATTTAGGCAGAGACTTATCCCGTACGCTACCGCATTTAAAGCAATACCACGCCGTATTGGCAGGCAAGGCTATGAAATCGGCTGTTTCAATGATAGTTGACTTAACCCAAAAATAAACTTTTTAGTTTATATTTCTTTTTTGTGTGCTTTTAATGTTAATTTGACAGCGCGGTCAAAGTCTGATTCTATCTTTTGTTTTTTGTTAAATTTGTCATACTCGGCTTCGGCGTGTGCTTTGGCTTGTTCGTGGCTGATAGAGCCTTTATCTGGCAAAATTTGGTATTTGCGGAAAGCCAAAAACTCGTTTACGCTGGCGGCAAATTGTTCCATGGTAAACGTATTCTCGCGTTCAATTAAATCTTCAATATAGTCAAAATAGCCCGTTACCGTACGTTCCAAGTGGCGGATTTGACCTTCGGTAAGATAATTCTTGACAATGCTCACATCGGACTTTAAAATGCGTTTATCCGGTGCTCCGGCCCACGTTTTAAGTCCCATGTGCTCTTGTGTACTATCTGCCGTATGATAGACGATTTCTGCGGCAGTTTGGCCCGTAATTGCATAATGAAACTTGTTTTGGACCGTGGCAAAGAACTCTTGGGTAATTTTGGAGTTTTTGTCATAGTCAATGCTACATTCTTGGAAAATATCGGTAATCTGTTGCCAAATACGCCGCTCACTCGCGCGAATGGAACGGACACGTTCCAACAACTCTCTGAAATAGTCCTTGCCAAAAGCAGTAGTACCTTGTTTCAAACGATCGTCATCCAATACGAACCCCTTTTGAATGTATTCTTTGAGTACCTTTGTAGCCCAGATGCGGAATTGGGTCGCGCGCGCGGAGTTAACACGGTAACCTACGGAGATAATGGCATCAAGGTTGTAGAATACAGTTTGACGTTTAATTTGTCGTGACCCCTCAGTTTGAACTATTTCCATTTTGGAAACAGTTGCGCTTTCTTCTAATTCTTTTTCTTCGTAAATATTGGCAAGATGTTTAGAAACTGCCGGAACATTTACCCCAAATAACTCAGCCATGGCCTTTTGGGTTAGCCACAGCGTTTCATCTTTGATAACAGCGTTGATTTTAATGTCTTCGCTTGGGGTGGTATAGAGTAAGAATTGTAAATCTTTCTGCATAAAATCTCCTTAGTTCATACGTACAAGTTTGGCTAAAATTTGGACGGACGCGTCTGCCGGGAACGGTTCGTACTTGGACTTATTATCCGATACCAACCGGTAGGCAAGGCCGTTTTCGGTGTTATATTGGCCTAAACGCTTAATTTTGAGCCCATCCGCTCTGCGGCACAATACCACGCTTCCAACCGGAGGCAACTCACTCGTTTTACGGAACATCAGCATATCGCCCTCACTGATAGATGGCTCCATAGAGTCGCCCTTGGCCTTGATAAAAAATAAATCTTGCGTAGGGGTAGGCAAAAACTTGGTGGGCATGTTTACATAGTCCACAATGTTTTCCTCGGCAAAAATATCCGTATCCCCGCATTGCGCGAATCCGTAAAAGGGGATGGGGGTAAACTCATCCACAGGTCTATGGGTGGCAATAAGCGCGTGCCCATTACGTTCCAAAAAGTTCTCTTTAATCAGTTTGCGGATATGCACGTGTACGGTGCTGACCGATTTCAAGCCAACCGCTTTAGCCAGTTCTGCCAAAGTGATTTGCGGGTTTTGTTGGACGAGTTCTAAAATTTGTTTTTGTTTTGCCGAAAGCATAATGTTCTCCAATACAGACAGTATAACTCTTTTTACAAAAAGAGTCAATTTCTATAAAAAATAGAAAAAGTTGACATAAAATAGAAAATATGTTTTAATGTAGCGTGGGTTTTGCCGTTATCGGCAAGGGAAAATTATAAGTTCGAGAGGGATAACTATGGAAACAAATAAAACATAACATAAGGAG
>JBGUOO010000012.1:0-65931 GCA_045129775.1 Elusimicrobiaceae bacterium | reverse complement strand
ACTACGGACATGTCGTTCACAGGAGAAAATAAAATGAAAGATAATAAGCCTAAAAACAGTTGTAAGCGGGGTTTTACCCTTATTGAGCTCTTGGTAGTAGTTTTAATCATTGGTATATTGGCGGCGGTGGCGGTGCCGCAGTATCAAGTGGCGGTTAAAAAAGCCAAGCTAATGAAATATGTACCCATTGTACGGGCTTTAAACCAAGCCGAACAAGCTTATTATTTGGTGAATGGAACATTTACTACCGATTTGACGGAATTAGATGTGGAAATTCCTACAAATCCGGAATGTACATATCAAACGAGTTCAAACGCTGGCAAATATGAGTGCGGGGATAATACTTTCTTAGGCGTATTTGACGGCCCCAGCAATGCTCAAGCAGGAGATAACACCTCCAGCTACTTGCAATTCTTTGATAGGTTTATAAGTCCAGGTGCCAATAACTATGAATTTCAACCTGGGGATATTGCTTGCTATTCAAAAGGAGAAATTGCTCGTAAAGCCTGCCGCAGTCTTGGTCCTGGAACTGAAATAAAACGGAGCAGTGGGTGGGAATATGCTTATTTATTGAATAAATAATTTTCCCAAATACCGGGTAAAACTAACAGTAGGCTGATTTTTCAAATTCGAGGTTAGTTTGCGGGGAAAAGTTGAGCGTGGCGTACGTCTGCCGGACCGCGCGTAGCGCGCAAGTACGCAAGCAAAAGTCGGCCTTGGATATTCCAAATTTGGCAAATGGTTGGTCAAGCAAACGCAACATCGCGTCCGCTGTTATACCGCCACTAAACAAATGTTTAGCTTGTCGGCTAGCGCAATCACTTCCTCTAAATCCATGACCAAGGTCTTTTCGGCCTCAAAAGCCAAAATAGGGAACCCGGCTTTGTGCACGCTTTTAAGGGTGCGTAAGCCAATCACAGGCAAATCGTAGCGCATATCTTGGTTGGGGCGGGCGGCTTTGACGACGGCCACCGGAGAGTCTTTTTCGGCGTTTTTCTTATATAGTTCGGCGGCGCGCGCAATACATTTGTCGGTTCCTTCCATGCCTTCCACGGCAATCACGGCCTGCTGGCTGACCACGCACGTAAGCCCAATATCTAGCGCGGCAATTTCTTTGGCAATGTGAAAGCCGTAGTCAATGGTTTGTTGTTCCTGCGCGGTGGGTTGGCGTTTGGATAAAACGCCTTTTTTGGGGAAAAAGTCTTCCAAAAATAGGGCTGAATTGACAAAATGTATACCGTCTTTAGCACATTCTTCTATCAGGCGTGACAAAATTTGCTTAGTCTGCATGCTTTTAAGCGAAGCTAAAAACGTGAGTCCGCGTTTGTCGGGCATTAAGTTGGTAAAAATGGAAGTATGTTGCACGCGCCCGGCCATGACCACTTCGCTCACGCCGCGGCTTTTGAAGAACTCAATTCCCGCACCCAACTGCCCCAAGCGGATTTGCCCGGTAGCGGTGGCAAGCCCTTTATAATCAGCTAAGCGCGCGTTGCCCTTGAGCCCCAGTACAAACACATCATACCCGCGCTGGCGGGCGTTGCGGGCAATATACACGGGCATTTTGCCTTCGCCGGCTAAAATGCCTATTTTGGGGTTACTCGTCGTCATTTTCGCGCATGGATTTTTTAGCCGGCATGACACCACGTTCGCTGGCGCGGCAGAAATCCACTAAATGTTGTACTTGCTCACTATGCGGGGCGGCTTCTAATTCAGCCAACGCTTCTTCCAAGCGTTTGCCGCTACGGAACAACAGTTTAAATGCACGTTTGATTTCCATAATCACGTTGCGCTCTAAGCCTGCGCGGCGTAGCCCAATAATGTTTAGGCCTACCAAACGGGCGCGCTCCCCTTGTGCAATACAATAAGGAGGCACATCTAAGGGTATCATTGCCCCGCCGGAAAGTAATGACATAGTGCCAATGCGGGAAAATTGGTGCACCCCCACCATGCCAGACATTACGACGCGGTCCTCAATAATTACATGCCCAGCAATTCCAGTGGAATTGGCAATAATGCAGTTGTTGCCCATTTGTACGTCGTGCGCTAAGTGAGAGTTAGCCATCAGTAAATTGTTGTTGCCCAAGGTGGTGGGTTTATCTACAAACGTAGAGCGGTGAATGGTTACACATTCGCGGATTTTGTTACCGTTGCCCATTACCACGCGGGTGTGCTCGTCTTTATAAGAAAGATCTTGCGGTTTAACGCCTACAAAACAGCTAGCAATCAGTTCGTTATTGTCGCCCATGGTGGTGTTTTCAATCACGCAAAAGGGGCCAATGTGGTTGTTTTTGCCGATTTGAACGTCTTCCCCAATAACGGTGTACGGCCCTACCACCGTAGAAGGGTCAATTTTAGCACTAGGATGAATAATAGCAGTAGGGTGAATGTTAGACATGTTTTTCTCCTAAAATAAAATTGAGTGTAGCTTGTGCACACAGTTTGCCGTTTACATACGCCTCGGCATATATTTTGGATATTTTACCTAATCTTAATATTTCTAAGGGCATTTGTAAAGTATCCCCGGGGCGTACGATGCCGCGGAATTTGGCCTCTTCGATACTTAAAAATAGCGGGATAACACTTTCGCGCCCTTTGGAAATGCGGTTCATAATCGCCCCGCCAAACGCTTGGGACATGCTTTCCACTACCAGCACCCCCGGCATTACCGGGCTACCCGGGAAGTGCCCCTTAAAGTAGTATTCATCCGGGCGTACATAGCGAATACCCATATATTTTTTAGCATCTTCCAATACTCGTACTTCGTCCACCAATAAAAACGGATCTCGGTGGGGGATTGTTTTTTTAATCTGTTCCTGGTCAATAGTTTGCAAAACAGGCAGCGTTAAAAAATCGCGTAAACTGTTTTTAGCGCTCATTTTTCCTCCGCAACGTCTAATAAAATTTTGGCAAAAATTACGTTATGTTTGTGCCCGCCGCATTCACAGCGAATAGCAAGCGGCGGCAGTTTGCGCCCGGTCAGGCTGATATCACCAATTAAATCTAAGAGTTTATGGCGTACCGGTTCATCCGGGAAGCGCAAAGGATTGATAAATTTATCTTTGCCCACAATGACGGCATTTTCCAAATTTCCGCCTTTGGCCAGGCCGTGTGCTTTTAAAAATTCCAGCTCTTCTTCAAAGCCAAACGTACGTGCGCGGGCAATTTGCTCTATATAATTTTCTTGCGTAAATTCAAACGTATATTCGCTATGCGCCAGGAGGGGGTGCTTGTGGCGGTAGACAAACGTAAACGTCAATTTATCGGATGGCTCGGCACTGTAGAAAATGTTGCCGCAACTGTAAGTAACTTTTTGCTTGATATTTAAAACAGGTTGCTCACTGCCCAACTCTTGGATGCCGGCTTTTAACAAGGCGTCCACATATACGTCGCTCGCACCATCGGTCACGGGCGGCTCGGGGCCGTCCATTTCTACGCATACGTCGGTAATGCCCAAGGCATGCAAGGCCGACATGGCGTGTTCAATGGTCCACACTTCGGCGGTTTCATTTTTTAAGTTGGTACCGCGTAAAGTGGAGCCTACGTTACTTACGTGGGCCGTAATGGGCTTGGCGTTGGGTAAATCGGTCCGCAAAAACGTAATACCGTTTTGGGCAGGTTTAAAAGTCATCGTGGCAGGTACACCGGTATGTAACCCGGGCCCTTGCACGACGGCGGTAGTTTTTAAAGTTTTTCTCATAATTAACGTCCTAATAATTTTTTAAGCCGGGCGAAAAAAGACAATTTTTTCAGCTCAGCCATTTCTTTTTGAAATTTTTGAAATTCCTTATACATTTCGGGCATTTTACGTAAGATGACTTGTTGCTTGAATGCTTCGCGCTGGGGCATAGCGGGGTAGCCAAAATACGTTTGCCCGGCGGGGATAGAGGTCATCACGCCCGATTGGGCGCCCACTTGGGCACGGTCGCCGATCGTCATGTGCCCGGCCAGGCCCACTTGCCCGGCTAAAATGACGCCGTTGCCAATATCGGTGGTGCCGGCTACCCCTACTTGTGCACAGCAAATAGAGCTCATGCCCACGGTTACGTTGTGGCCGATTTGCACGAGGTTGTCAATTTTGGTATTGTCGCCAATGATGGTGCTGGCAATTTTTGCGCGGTCAATACACGTGTTAGATTGGATTTCTACATCGTTTCCAATTACCACGTTGCCAATTTGCGGTATTTTTTGGTGGCGGCCATCGTGGAACGTAAAGCCAAACCCGTCACTGCCAATTTTGGCCCCGGCTTGTAAAATGACATAATCTTTCAGCACGCATTGCTCGCGGATGACAACTTGCGGATAAAGGAGGCAGTTTTTGCCCACGGTTACGTCTTTGCCGATATAGCACTGCGGAAAAATGACGGTATTGTCGCCGATTTTGGCCCCGTCTTCAATGACCGTGTACGCCCCTACGGACACGTTTTGTCCCAAGGTTGCTTTAGGGCTAATTACCGCAGTGGGGTGGATGCCGGGGGTATATTTTTGAAATTGCCCGTCCACATAGCGCATTAACAAAACGAAGGCCCATTCGGGGTTGTCAGCATACAAAAGAACGCCTTTAAACGGTAATTTTTGGTCTTTAGCGGCGGCCGGTACAAATACGGCCGAGGCGTTTAGTTTTTCCAAAATTTCCGGCTTTTCAATGGAAGTTACATAGCAGATGCCGCCCTCGTGGGCGTTTTCCAGCGCGCACAGGGCCGTGATTTTTACGTCACAAGCGGCACTGGCTTGGGTATGGGTAATTTGAGTAATTTCTTCAATCGTTAAGGTTTTCATAAGCACCTCATTTTCCGCGTTTGCGGTATTTTTTGGACTTTTTTAACCGGCTAATAAAATCTTTTGTGACGTTTACCGGTTTTTGCCCATAGAGCACTTCATCTTTGCGTACGATAGCGCCAATGTTGCGCTTTTGGGCAAAGGACTTAATTTCCAGGTAAATATCTTTTAAGATTTCTTTGACTTCTTGTTCTTCCAGCTTTAAAATTTCTTCGCGCGTTTGGGCTTTGTAGTTGTCTATAAAGAAACTGCGTTCTTCAATGCGCCGCTGGTTAGAGGCAATGCGCGTTTTTAAATCTTCCAGTTGTGCGGGCGTGTTTAACGGGGTAGCGTAAAAAACGTCTGTACCGGCAAACGTCAGGCGGTTTAAAATGTTTCCCAGTTCCAGCTCGTCAGCGTTTTCAAGCGGGCGGGGGGAAAGTTCATGCGGCTCTACCACAATACGTTCATAAAACGGCTTTAATTGCCGGATCAGCCCCATGAGGCGTTTATTTTCTTCGTGCAGGGCTGAAATTAACTGTTTGGCGCTATCTACTTCGTCTTCTTTGGATAAAATTTTCAGGCGGATTTGCTCTTTGACGGCCACCGTGCGCGGGTGGGCGTTAAAGGCTTCGTCAATATCTATAAACGCCACCGTTAAACATTTTTGCCGGGCCGTTTCGTCTAGTTCCGGCTCGGGGTCTTGCGCGTCCAGTTCTTCTTTTACTTCGGCTTGTGCGGCTGGCGGGGCGGGTAGGTGATCCTCGGGTTTTTGGGGTGCTTGCGCTTTAGCTAAAATGGCGGCCACGGCGGCGTTTTCTTCGTCGGTTAGGGCCATTTCCTGCGCGCCGGTTGTGCCCGCCAGTAAGCCAAGTAATAAAATTGCTAAAACGCTGTGTTTCATAGACCCCTTACATCATGTTAGAGATGTTGAAGTAGAAGTGTGAACGGTCTTCACCTTGTTTATGGTTCAGGCCGTACCCCCAGTCAATGCGAATAGGCAATGACGGAGTGGTTAAGCGCAACCCTACCCCTACGCCCGATTTGAACTGATTCTCATTCGGGCCGAGCTTAAAGCTTAAATCAGACGCGTGATCCCACGAGTTCCCCAAATCATAGAAGAACGCAAACTGGGCCATATTGCGCCGGCCTTCGCGTGCCAGCGGGAAGCGCAGTTCGGCATTCATCACATAGTAGGTGGTACCGCCGTATTTGGGGCCGATTTCGCCCGCGCGTTCATACCCGCGAATCGTATCCGCACCGCCTAAGAAGAATTTTTCATAAGGCGGCACTTCTTGCGTGCGGCCATACGGGCGCACCGAGCCGAATTTATTGGACAGCACAAATACAATGGGGTAATTGCCGCCAATGTTAAGCACGGTGTGGTTGAAAATGGAGCGGGCGTTTAAGTACCACAAATCCAGGTCTCCGCCGACGGGGCCGCCCGCTAATGCCACCCCTACCGAGTTACGCCACCCGCGGGTGGGGTCCCACATGTTGTCGCGGGTATCAATGGCAAAGTCGGTGCTGATGGTGGATAAATCGGTCTCTCCTTTGGCGATACAGGTAGCCGGGTCCTGCCCCGGTTTGCACTGGAATTGGGCATCTACCCCGTAAATGTCAATGTGTTCAAACGAGTACCCGAGAGAAAGTTGGTAAATATCGTCGTTAAAGCGCGGGCCTACTTTTACGCGGCCGCCGATACGTTTTTCGGTATAGGCTTGGTTCTCGGTAGAGAACGAGCGGTAACGGCGCGTATTAAACAAATCTATCCCCAGGGAAGTAGGTTTGTCAAACATCCACGGTGTGTACCAACTTACGGTATAGTCCAAAATTTCTTTACCAAACAAGGTGCGTAAAGACAAACGCTGTGCGCGGCCTAAAAAGTTTAAGTGGTTAATGGAAACCTCGCCGTACAGCCCGTCCATAGAGCTCATGGCTAAGCCGGCCGTAAACATACCGGGGCGGCCTTCCACAATGTTAAAATCTAAGTCCACTTTGTCGGGCTCGGCGGTGGGTTGCAGGCCGATTTGTACGTCGTTAATAAAGCCCAAATTCATAATTTTGGTTTGGCTGCGTTTAATTTTGGAATTGTCGTACAAATCGCCGGGTTTTATGGTAATTTCACGTGTGAAAACGTATTTTTTGGTGTGTTGGTAGCCGGTTACGTCCACGTGGTCAATGTAGAAAATGTGGCCTTCGGTAATGTCAAAGGTTAAATTCAAAATACCGTTTTGAATGTCTTTAACCGGGACGACTTGCGCTTGCAGGTAGCCTTTATCGGCGTATTGTTCCTGGATAGCGGAAATAGTGTCGTCAAAATCTTTTTGATTGTAGCGGTGCCCTTTGCGGAAAAGAACTTGTTTGTTCAGTTCTTCGGGCGTAAAAACGTTGTTGCCGTCAAAAGTGACGGTGCCAAAATCTACTTGCGGCCCTTCGGTTAAGTGGTAGGTTAAAAAGGCTTCGTTTTTCTCGTCGTTATATGTGATATCGGGTTGCGAGAGGTTAAATTCGCTATACCCTTTGTTGCGGCCGTAAAGCATCATTTTGACCCAATCTTTTTGCAGATTTTGCGGTTTAAATACTTTGCCGGGGCGGTTAGACGCTTTTTTGATAATCTTTTTTTCGGGCAGTTCTAAGGGGGTGCCGTTCGTGTCTAAGTTGAGTTCTTTGACGCGTACGCGCTGCCCCTCGTCAATAAGCAGTTTGACATAGACGACGCCAAGCTTTTCATTCGTTTCGGTTTGATAAGCCACTTTGGCGTTGACGTAGCCTTTTTCGGCATATTTGGCGGTAATGCGCGCAAGGTCACTTTCCAGCTTGGCCTCGTTAAACGGGTCCTTGATTTTAAGCGTCATGGCCTGGGTGATAGCGCCTTTGCCCAGGTGTTTGCGGCCTTCGTAAGTCAGGCGGTCAAAAATCGGTTTTTCTTTAACCAGGTATGTGATTCTATGGCACTGGTACGACGTGCCCGACTCTTTATCCTTGCGCGTGCCGGGCATGGGGGAAATATCAATTTCTACCGCGTCAAAACTACCTAGGGCGGAAATATCCTGCACGTCTTCGGAAACGGTGATGCGCTCGTACAGTTCGCCTTTTTTGGAATGGGCGGCCTTGGTAACGGTTTTTTTGCGGATATTTTTGAGCCCGTCTACGGAAATGTTACAAATCATCCACGGGCCGGTTGGGTCTAGCTCCGGGAGCGGTTCTTCCGCGCGCGCGTACGAAAAAAAAGAAATCAGCAACCCTAAAACAACGGTAGCGGACTTTTTAGTCAAAGTCATGGTAAACCCCTAAAAACGTCTGAAAAATAACAAAATTGCGTTAAAAAATCAAAACGCCCGCACTAACGGTAGCACGGGCGTAAGTTTGGTACAAAAAGGGTTTATTTAGCCGGGCGTTTGGCTAAACCGCTTTTAATACAACCCGTGCAAACATAGGCGGTTTGAGTCTTGCCGTCCAAAACGATTTTTTGTTTTTGCAGGTTGGGTTTAAAGCTTCTTTTCGTCCGCAAGTTGGAGTGGCTGTAAGAACCGCCGGAAACGGAGGCCTTGCCACAGACTGCACATTTATAAGCCATAATAGTTCCTTCCTTAGTAAGATAAATTCGGTTAAGTTATTATATAAAGTTTAAGGGCCGCTGGCAAGGGGGAAAAACGACTCCCCGCGATGAAACGTTATACCCCGGCAACAATTTTCCAAATTTGGGCACCTTGAAACCGACTTAGCCCTTACGTACTTGCCGCGCTACGCGCGGTCCGGGTGACGTACGCTACGGGCTAACTTATGGTTTCAATTTGCCTCAAATTTGAAAAATCAGCGTACTGGCTATTTTACCCAGTGCTTGGAAAAATCATCTTACTGTAAGTTTTACGCGGCGATGTTGCGAACGACAACTCGCTCCGCGAAACTGACCTCGGTTTTGAAAAATCATCTTATCCTCTATGGTATCCGGTGCTTATTCTTTTAACGGCTTAATGTATAAATATAGTCCCAACTGCCCTTAGCTCCCGCTTGTTCACTACCGGGTCCTAACGAACGGCACGCTTTGCGGGCAACATCTCCTTTAGAATAACAAGCGATGTCCCCTGCTTTCATATCATACGTGTCATAATCTGCAAAAAATTGCAGGTAACGGATGGTTTTATCCCCAGCTTGTGCGTTTGCTATGTTTCCCCATACACCATATCTTTCTTTTTTGTCCGTACCACATTGATAATATCCAGCTTCTGAACTTTGATGATACGTACAACCCTCTGCGGGGATTTCCACATCCAGTTCCGTCAAATTTGAGGTAAATTTTCCATTGGCTAAATAATAAGCTTGTTCGGCCTGATTTAAAGCGCGCACAATGGGTACATATTTCATGAGTTGTGCCTTTTTAACAGCCACTTGATATTGCGGTACGGCTACGGCAGCTAAAATGCCGATAATTAAGACTACGACTAACAATTCAATGAGGGTAAACCCGTAGTTCATCTCCCTCCCCTGTGGAGGGAGTACCGCCGTTAGGCGGGGTAGGAGGGGCCATAAGGCCTTTTTTCTATTTTGCCCCTCTTTTGTCGCTATCGCGACACTTTCCCCACAAGGGGGACAGATGATTACATTGTCAATGTGTTTCATAAGTTTCCTCTCTTTTTAATTTCAAATTATCCGCTTATGAAACCCAATGAAAACGGCCACTCTATTTGAAGCTTTTCAGCGCTCTCCAAATAAAACAGCCGTAGCCTACCGCAAAAAGCGATAAACGTTCGGCACAACATAAAGGGGTTATAAGGCCCTTCACATTGTGCCTGTAATTCGGCTATTTTTGGAGCTGAAAAGCTCTGCTTGCGCAGGAGCCCGTTTCTTAAACGGTTCCAAAAACAGATAAAATTGTACCTATAGTATAATAAAAAAGCGTGCATTTTACAATGTACGCTTTTTTATTACGTTTTTACAAAACTTATATTATTTTACCGGGGCTTTTGGCGGGAACACCTTGCCCGCTAAAATAGAAAGTGCCAGTAGCCCCACAATCACGCCCAGCGAGGCCACAATCGGTATTTTTATATAGTGTGAAAGAATCATTTTCACACCCACAAAAAATAAAATAACCGAAATGCCGTATTTGAGATATGGGAATTTGCCCGCCATGCCTGACAGTAAAAAATACAGCGAGCGCAAGCCGATAATGGCAAAAATGTTGGACGAATAGACTAAAAATGTGTCTTGCGTAATGGACAACACGGCCGGGATAGAGTCCACCGCAAAAATCAGGTCGCTCATTTCAATGACCAGCACCGCCGCAAACAGCGGGGTGGCAAACCATTTGCCGGCCTCTTTTATAAAAAAGTTTTCGCCGTGGTAATCGGTTTTTAATGGCATAAATTTACGCAAAATTTTTAGCGGCAACGAGTTAGACGGGTCAAACTCGTCGTCTTCTTTTTGCAGGAGCATTTTGGCCGCGGTAAAAATGAGCAGTGCACCAAACACATAAATCGTCCACGAGAATAAAGAAATCAGTTGCACCCCTACGAAAATGAAAATAAAGCGCAAAATGACGGCTCCCAAAATGCCCCACAGTAGCGCCTTGGGTTGCAATGCGTGCGGGATAGCAAAGTAGCTAAAAATGAGGATAAACACAAACATATTGTCTATAGAGAGTGAATATTCCAACACATAGCCTGTGTAAAACGCTAAGGCGTGTTGCGGCCCTTCAAACAGCCAAATCGCGCCGCCGAACAACAGGGCGAGTGACACCCACGCACACACCATAATTGCGGCCTCTTTAATAGACACATGGCCGTGGTGCTTGTTAAGCACGGTTAAATCAATAAACAGCGCGGCCAGCACGGTTATCCAAAATGCCAGCCACATAGCAAAAGATATTGATGATGTTACAGGTTCCATAATTTCATTATATAAAATAGTAGACGGATATTTATTTGGCAGGTATAGTTAAAAATGCTAAAATATAAAAAATTTGAATGTTTATTATGCTGAGGTAGCTCAACTGGCAGAGCAACGGTTTTGTAAACCGTAGGTTGTGGGTTCGACTCCCATCCTCAGCTGTTTTGCTTCTCTTTTTAGCGGTATACTTTGTCCTCGCTCGTGTCGCATACCTCCGCGCTATCGCGCGCGTGCCGCCAGTATTGCTCACTCGCTGTGTTCGCGTCTACCGCTAAAAATCTTTGCAAAAAATCGCAAACTTTCATATCCGGTCCTATCCCTCAGCTGTTTTGCTTCTCTTTTTATCCGCATACTTATTCTTGTTTTGTATAATAACTCTATGAAAAAATATCTTTTTTTACTTCTTATGGTAGGCACATTAACCGTGCATGCCCAACAAAATTGTACAATCAAACAACAACTTCCTATTACGTTGTTATCGGCCGAATTACAACGCAGTATGCGGGCACTTAAAAAGCAAAATCCACCCCTTTATTATGTGGCGTATCAGTATAACCAGTACGAGCGCGGCGCGGTAGAAGTGCAAGAACAAGGCGTGGCTTATAAAGGGGTCCGCCAAAACAGCATTTTGCAAGTGCAAGTGCGCGCGGGCAGCCCGCAAATGGATAATACCCGCACACTTAAAAAAGACCGGACTTATTACAACTTGCGCACCGGGCAAGTGCCCGTTCCACAAGGCGACGGCAAAGCCTTTACCACTGCCGTATGGCGCCAAACCCAACTGGCCGCCGAAGAGGCCCAGCAAGATTTCAACCGCGTACGGGCCGATGCACAAACGGCCGCCAGCCGCGCGGACGATTCGCCCGATTTTGTATTCCCTCCCCGGGAAACTTTCTGCCGCGAAGAAGCACCGTTAGTGTTTGACTTAGATAGTGTGGAGCAATTATTGGTAAAAGCCTCAGCGTTGACCCAGCATCAACCGTTTGTGCTTGATAGTAGTTTTTCGTTTTCGTACGTGACGGGATATACCTATTTTGTGGACAGCCAAGGGACCCGTCTGAAACTGCCCAATCGTTTGGCGCGCCTGGCGTATAGTGTGGAAGGAAAAATGAGCGACGGGGCCAAGTTGGTGCGTTCGCAAACGTATGACGTATTAAGCGCGGACCAACTGCCCAGCGCGCAAAAACTTCAAGCTGATGTCGCCCAAAGCATACATGAATTGCAAGCCCTTACCCAAGCGCCGGAAGCCGAGCCCGTTACCGTGCCGGCTATTTTAAAAAACCGGGCCATGGCGGTGTTTGTGCACGAAGTGCTTGGCCACCGCGTGGAAGGGCACCGGCAAAAAGAGGATTCCTTTGGCAAAACATTTACCGATAAAGTAGGCCAACAAGTGGTAGCTCCGCTAATTAGCATTGTGGATGATGCCACGTTGGCGTCGTTCAACCAAATCCCCTTGCGCGGGTTTTATTATTACGATGACGAAGGGGTCAAAGCCCGCCCGGTTACGTTGGTAGAAAACGGAATTTTAAAAGGATTTTTGATGAGTTCCAGCCCGATTAAAGGCTTTAGCCAATCCAACGGCCACGGCCGCGGCGAGGAAGGCAAACGCCCGGTAGCACGTATGGGCAACACGCGCGTGATAGCCTCGCAGACCGTTTCTTACGACGAGCTGGAAAAACAGCTGTTAAATGAAATCAGAAAACAAGGCAAGCCGTACGGCTATATTATTGAAGATTTATCGGGCGGGTTTACCATGACCGAAACTTTTGCCCCGCAATCATTCAAGCTGACGCCTACGCTGGTGTATCGCTTGTACCCCGACGGGAAAAAAGAGGTCGTGCGCGGGGCCGATATGGTGGGCACCCCACTGGCCAGTTTTAACGAGATTATTGCCGCCGCGGATGATTACGACGTGTTTAACGGCTCGTGCGGGGCCGAGTCGGGCTGGGTGCCGGTGTCGGGCATTGCGCCCAGCGTACTGCTACGCAGGTTGGAAATTGAAAAAACAGGAAAGGCGGACTCTAAACCCCCGCTCCTGCCGCCACCGTCTAAGGGGGAAAACTAATATGAAAAAATGGGGACTCATTATCGGGCTTTTATTAGCCAACTGGGTGACTACCGCGGCCCCGTTGCCGGATAACACATATATGCAAGCCATGCACGACGAGCTCACGCGTTCCATGGCAAAGTTGCGCCGCCCCGGCGTGGAAAAACCTTATTTTATAGCTTATAAGTTGGAACAACTTACGTTGGGAGCGGTGGAGCAAGCCTCGTTGGGGGCGTTGTATCCGCAAGAAACGCGCGACAGCCAACTGGATGCCTATGTGTGGGTGGATATCGGCAATGCACAAAAAGACAGCATGGGCTATGCCCACGCGGCTTATTATGCCCCGTATGCTTACCGGCCCCGCCTCGGCGGTGATTTGCCTAAAAGTTATGAAGGCGTGCGCCAAGCCTTGTGGCAACTGACGGACCGCGCTTATACGTTTGCCGCCGAAACGTACCAACAAAAACAAGCGTATGAACGCCTTAAACAAACGGCCCAAAAAGAAAAATTGCCCGATGTAATACCCGCCAAGCAAGCCTCGTATGTGCAAGCCCCGGCGCCCATGCCTATGGATGATACGGCGCAGGTACAAGATTGGGTAAAAGCACAATCGGCCCTGGGTAAACCCTATCCGTTTGTGGAACAGTTTAGAGTAGGGGTATTGCCCGTGCAAAAAAACACGTATTACCTCAATAGCCGCGGCGGATTTTACCAAACGTCTATCACGGCGGTAGGGGTGGAATGGGTGGCCAATATCCGCAATAAAGACGGGTTTAAACGTACGTACAGCCGTACCTTGTGGTTGGCCGATTTCGGGCCCGAAAACCGGGCCTTTGCCGCCACCTTTACACAAGGGTTTTTGAAAGATTTGCAGGCTTTCTATCCGGCGGTAAAAGGCGAAAATTACGTCGGCCCGGTGCTCCTTATGCCCGAGGCGGCGGGGCGGTTTATCCAAGATAAACTGGTAGCCAATTTTCAAAACTTAAAAGGCCTGTTGGCAGACGGTGACGAAACCGATGCTACCCTGGGTAAGTTCAGCCGCCCCGGGCAACGCATTATGGCCCCCGGCATTACCGTGTGGGAAGAGCCCCTATTGCAGAAACGGGGCGGAGTGCCCTTAGGTGGGTTTATGCCGGTGGATGATGAAGGCGTGGCGGCCCAAACGCTTAAACTGGTAGAGCAAGGGCGGGTGGTAGAAATTCCGCGTACCACACGCCCGTTGGAAGACAAAAAACCTAGCAACGGGCATGCGCGCCTTACGCGCCAATCCATGCCGCGCGAGCGCTTAACCAACGTGCGCGTGGAGCCCGAAAATCCCTTAGCGTGGAACGAACTGGTAGATCGCTTTTTGGGGCGGTGTAAAGAACTGGGGTTGGAATACGGCTATGTACTGCACCAGTGGCCGGGGCCCGATAATCAAAATATGCCCGTGTGGGAAAAAGTATATTTAGACGGGCACAGCGAATTTGTATATGGGTTAAAAATAGACGGCTTAACTACCCGCGCCTTGCGCGATATTTTGGCGGCGGGTGATTGGCCGGTAGTCAGCCACTTGGAAATGCCCGGCGAAGAGGGGCTCCCCGCACAAAATGTGCAAACGCCGGCTTTGTTACTGGATGAAATGGAACTGGTAACCGTAGATAGCAAGCCGGACAAACCCCCATTTGTAAAGAAGCCGTAAAAACTAACCCCCGGTAAACCGGGGGTTATTTTAACAGCCACTACATGTAAATCCCGCTAGTGTAGAACAAACGGCTTTGCCGAGTTTAGAATTGTTTTTGACACTACATTTACGTATTCCTTTGTCTGAATAAGGCCAATGTTGTAAACGGAAAGGAATGTGAAAATCCCAATATGTTCCACATTCAGTCCAATTGGTATTATGTTCGGGACAATAGTTTAAATTTATAGAACCATTTGTGTCTAGTCCAAATGCAAAATACTTTCCGCAAGAAAAATATTTGTCATCAGAATCGGCTATCGGTTTGCATTCCGTGGGTAAATCAATATCCAAGGAAGTTAAATTAGGGGCATAATCTCCGTGCGCTAAATAGTAGGTTTCCTGCGCGGCGGCAATACTGGCGGCTAAACTAAGCATTGTGCCTACGCGCGACTTGGCTACCGCTACTTTGTATTGCGGCAGGGCCACCGCGGCCAAAATGCCGATGATTAAGACGACGACCAACAACTCAATGAGGGTAAACCCCCGTTTACTTCTGTTCATTGTATTTCTCCTTACAAGTTAAGTTGCAATTTACCTGCTTTGGGAAATACAACAAAAACGACTGTTATACCGAGTGCTATGAGCAGAACCCAAATATTCCAGTCGTGGTCTATTGTTCAAAACAATAAACGCTCGGCATAAAACAGCGGGTTTCGAAGGTCCGCCATTTTATGCCTAGTAAACGACTGTCTTTGGCGCTCATAGCGCTTTGGGGATACCAAAGCTCTGCGTTTCTTAAACGCTTCCAAAAACAGGAAAAAATTGTACCTATAGTATAATAAAAAAGAGTTCACTTTACAATGAACTCTTTTTGTCAAACCGGGAAAAAACTATTTATTTCCATTCTTCCAGCAGTTTAGCGGCTACACGGCCGATAAAACTTTTTTCATCCGTTGCGGCCGCCTGTTTTAAATGTTGGCGGGCCCGGGCGTAATAGCCAAGTTTTTGTTCGTTTAAGGCCAACAGCAACAACCCCAACGGTTCCTGTGGGTGTATTTTTAAGAATTGCTGGGCCTCGTACAAAGATTTTTGATAGTGGCCCGCTTGGTACATGCCGATAATCTTATACAAATACAAATCAGTACGCTGGGGCGCCAAGGAAAGGGCCGTGTCAATATCAGCCAAAGATTCGGGCAAGCGGTCCATCCCAAAATTGGCCTGGGCACTGACAAGCCAGTAATCGGGCTGAACGGGGTCCTCGGCCAGTGCCATGGTAATATGGATGAAAGCCTGTTCAAAATTGCTTTGGTTTAAGAAAGTAGTTGCGTAACGCGCGCGGTAATGCGGCGCGGCGGTAGGATTTAAGGCAAAAAATTGGTCGTAATACGCGCGGGCCTGGGAGTAAAAACCAAAAGCACGGTAATTTTCGGCCTGGCCGGCCAAGGCATCTAAATTATCGGGCTCTTGTTTAAGTACGCGGGCATAAAGTTGCTGTGATTTATCGGTCAGCCCGGTGCGCTGGTATAAGTCTGCCGCCGCTAATAAAAGCGGTATGTTTTTGGGGTGAAATTCCAACGCTTCTTGATAGGTTTCCAGCGCTTTACCCAATTGACCCAACTGTTCGTAACTGCGGCCCAACAAACGGTAAGCACGGGCCTCGCGCCGTTTGACGTTGCCGGCTTTGTAAATATAGCGTGTAAGTTCGGTAATGGCTTGGTCATATTGCTGGTTGCCGTATAAGTCGCGCGCGCGTACGTATTCCTGGCGGTCGCCCATGGGGGCCAAGCCCAAAAACCCGGTGGAACAACCACTTAATAGAAGTGTTAATAACAGGAGCAGATACCCTTTATTTTTTAAATACATAAGGCAACATCTCCAATAAAATATCTTCTTGCAACGCGGGCAAGTTACGGTAGGCTTCCTTGACGCCCACCTCGCCGGCTTGGTGCAGTTTACCAAGCTCCAGGGTGCCGGTATCCAGTACGCGGTTGGTCAGCACAAAATTGGCATTTTTAGAAGCTTCTTCAATCATGGCGGCGGCGCGTACGTCGCTCACGCGGTTGACATACCCCAAAATAGACGAGGGCATTTTAGATGAAAAATCCAGCGGCGTAACCGACGCAATGATATAATCGGCCCCCATTTGTTTCACCGAATCTACCGGCAAATAATCTGCCACGGCCCCATCTACCAGGGCGCGGTGGCGATATTGCACCGGCTCAAACACACCGGGTAAATTCATACTGGCGCGCACGGCAATAGCTAAAGGGCCCGAGTTAAACAATACGCGTTCGCCGGTTTTTACGTCCATGGCGGAGCACGAAAACGGAATGGCCAAGTCTTCAAATTGTTTGTCGCCCAGTTGTTCTTCAAAAAATTTAGCCAAATTGGCCGACGTGGGCAACTTGCGCGCAAACAAAAAACGGAATAAGCCCATGACGTTAAAATCCGGCGTGATTGTTTTAAGGCTGATGTGTTCGCCCAGTTCCCATAGTTTATCGGTAGGTAGCCCGGCGGCGTAAAAACCGCCTACCACCGACCCCATAGACGTGCCGGCCAGGTAATCCACCGGTAAGCGCGCGTTGGAAAATACTTCCAGCACACCCACATGTGCAAAACCGCGCACCCCGCCTGCCGATAGCGCCAGGCCAATTTTGGGGCGTGCCTCTTTGGGCAGTTCAATAAAACGCTGCCACATAAATTGGCGCAAGATATCGTCGTCTGTTTGCGGTGTAAGGGCCGCTGCGGGTAACCAACACAGCCCGCTTAACAGCACCAACCATATCCGGCGCAGGGGAAACATTATAAGTCCTTACCGATCGCCCATTCCAAGCGGGCTTTGGCGGTGTGATTTTCGCGCAAGGCTTGCAGGTAGCTTTGGGCGGTTTGCAAATATTCGCGCAAGGCTTCCAAGGCGGATACGCCAATTTTGGGGGTGTTCTTTAAATTTTGTTCCACCAAATTGGAAAGCGTTTGGTAGGTTTCTTTGCGTGCTTGGGCTTCGTTTTGCCAAAAAGCCATTTGCGTAAAACTTTGCGCTACTTGTACGTGTATTTCGTCTTCAATAGCGGCACGACGCAGGGTGCTTTTTCTTTGTTCGGCTTTTTTTTGCGTAATTTGTTGTGAGAACGTGTACGGCAACGGCAAGCGTACGGCTAAAGAAACTTGTTTGTTTTCGTCTTTTAAGTCCGAATCGCCGACGCGTTCATACGAGGCGTTGACCAAAATATCGGGGTAGCGCTTGGAAAGTGCCAGGTCAATGGCAATGCTGTCTAACTCCAGGGCGTAAATGGCGGATTTTAATTCGGGCCGAAACTCGGTTGCCCACAGTTGGAAGTGCGGCAAATCGCCGGTTACGTGCACGGGTTCTAACGTGCCGGAAACGGTAAGCGGGGCATTGGTCTCTTTATTTAAACTAACCAGCATTGCCAAGCGGGCGGCGGAAAGTTCGTTTTGGGCCTCGTTGGCGGCGGCTTGCAGTTGGGCCAATAGCGCCGCTTGGCGCAGGCGTGTCCAACCGTCTTGTGATAAGTGCCACTTGGCCACCGCTTGCCACAAACGCTGGGTAAGTGCGGCGTTTTGCTGGGCGTATAACAAGCGCGTGAACGAGGTTTTAATGTCTAAAACGACGGCATTTTTGACGGTTTCGTAACGGCTTTGTACTTGCTTTAAATTGGTGCGGGCTAATTTGAGGGTGCCATGGATGCGGCCGCCGGAATAAAGGTATTGGGTGGCTGTAACCCCGGCCCCGTAAAAGTGGTTGCCGTCTATGGTTTTACTGGCGGGCAACAGGCGGTTAATGCCGGCCTCGGGCAGGACCATGGCCGAGTCGGACTTATACCAACTGGCGGTGCCTTGCACGGCAAACTGGGGTAAGTAGCGCAGTTTGGCTTCGCTGAGGCGTTGTTCGGCGATGGTAATATCTTGCTGGGCAGTTAAAAACTGGGAGTTGTTTTCCAACCCTAAGCGAATGGCACTTTCAAGGGTGAGGTTATCGCTAAGCAAACTGGAAAAACGCACCCCGTAATTACTTTGGGCAGGTGAAGGCAGCGCGGCGCAGAAAATACAAACATATAACAATAATTTTTTCATAAATTAGGGTAACGGTTTATTGTCTATGCGGTTTTGTACTACGTCCATCATTTTGTTAAATTCGTTTTGCAAATCGGTTAAGCGGTCGCCTTTGCGCAGGTGCACCCGTTGGGAAAAATCTCCCTGGGCAATTGCTTTACAGGTTTGTTCAAAACGATAAACCGGGCCGGCCATTTTATGGGACACAATGGCCGAAATAATGACCACCAGTAACACGTAAATGGCAATTTTATAGAAGAAAGCCGATACGATGGAGCCGAACTCGTCATACACCGGTTGCATGAGTACGGGGTACGCATCAAATAAATCATTTAAGGTGGCGACTAATTCCAACCCCATAATTGCTAACCCGCACAGCACACAGGTAACAATGAGTGTCATGTAGCGCAGTTGCAACGATTTTTTAATAAAAATAGTGCGGCGCTGAAAGGGGGTGGTGTTCTTGTCGGCCATAAAATACCTCAAAAAGTAGTTACGTAACGCAGTTGCAACACGCGTTCGCTTTCTTGCCCGCGGCCTACGCGGCGGAACAGTGCGTCTAACGCTAACGACGGGTGCAAGTAGAAACGGGCCCCCATGTTCAGGCGGGAATCGCGGATGTTGCGGATATTGTCCCACTCGGTCAGCAAGTTGACTTGCGGCAAAATTTTGTAATACAAACCGGTAAACATATACAGGTCGTTAAAATCAAAATCCGACATGTTTAAACCGCCCGTTAAAGCTAAACCGGGGGTAAAAATTTCGCGCGTTAAAGTAACGTAACCGCCTTTGCGGTCATCCAAATAGTGTTTGGAGCTGTGCCCCACGTATTTGCGGGTGTGTTCGTCGTAACCGTAGCCGTAGCGGCGGCCGTCGTAGCCAATGGCAATGGCGGGCAGGTAGAGGTTGCCGTCATATACTTTCCATTTGGCTTGGAAATCAGGGTTTAAAACCTTAACGGAATGCGAAGAGCCAATCCAGTTGTCTATGGCTAAGCTGACCCCAATGTTGATGCGCGGATAGACCCCAAAGTCAATGCTTTCCATGACCGTGCCGTGTTCATATACACGCGTTAAGAAAGAAGCCTGGTAACGGTCAAATACTTCGGCAGTAGGGACATCAATCACCATGGTTTCGGTAGAAATTGGGTCCCCGTCGGCGGCCATGGCTAAGGGAGCGGCACATACAGCAAGTAGTACAGCAAGTAAGCGAGTTAATTTCATAAGTTCTCCTAGTTAATAAAATTACGTATATCTTTAAAAGCGGGTTGTTCAATGACGCGCAGGTTGTGCACATAAACGCTTTCGCGCGCGGGGAAAAAGTCGTTATTATCACGCGGGAAGCCGATATCCAAAATACCTTTTTGGGCCCGGTCCGTACCCAACACTACGCCCACGTTCCAGTGGTCGGTCAAGTTTTTGTCTTGTTTTTTGGGGTTGTCAAAATTACGCAGGACCATGGTGCCGGTTTCAATGAGTGCGGCGTTTTCAATCGGGCGGGTTTTGGTGATAACGTGGGTGGACCAAACAGTGTGGCCCTTGCACGTGCCGTTGATAAACTTAACTTTGTAGTACGGGGAATTATTAGCGGGCCGTTGTACCAGTTGCGCCAGTGAATAACGGGCATACGGTTTGGTGTAAGCTTCACATGCGGCAAAAACGTGGGAGTTAATAAACCGTTCATAAGACTGATTGGGGTCGTTACGGTCGTACGTGTTTTTATGGCAAGCGTTCACGGCCAAACAAGCCAATATCATTAACGGGAACATCCATTTTTTCATGTATAATTCTCCTTACATAGGCGCGTACGCGCGCACGCGAAAACCCTGCTTTTAAATTATACCCAATTTGGGGCCGCAAAGGAAATTATTTCTTGGGGGCCTTGGGTGGGTTATTGAGCTCTTTAGTGGCTTTAAAAACACCTTCCCAACCGGCTCCGCTTTGGTTTTGCTGGCGGATTTGCTGGTTAATAGATTGTTGAATAGCCGACGAAACCGTCGGTTGGGTTACTAAACTGGATACCACTTCTTTGGCATCGTTGACGTTTTGGGCGGTAGATTGAGTAATTTGTTCGGCGGCGTCGGGCGCGGAACTGGAATTAGCCAAAGAAATTTGCCCATAGCCAAAGATGACGCTGTTAATATCTTGGGCAAATTGGCGGGCATGGGCCGGGTCGGTCACATAAAAGATAGTCAAATCTTGGGATTGACCGTTTTTGTTGGCCGGATTTGCCGCCGCTAAAGTTTGGTCTTGCACTTCTTTTAACTGTTGAGGAGTATAAGGAACAAAGTGTACGGCGTTTTCTTCAAATTGTTTTTGGGCCGCTTGGCGGGCTTGGGCTTTTTGCGCGGAGGTGGCTTGCTCGGGCAATTGGTCCAGCTTGTATTGGACAAAGGCCTGCTCATAGCCGGGATAAGTATTTTTGGGGTCCGGCTTGAGTTGGGCCGTAGTCATGGTAACGGCATCGGTAAGTTGGGGGTCGGTTTGTTTGGAATTGGCTACCCAGTAACAAGTGTTGGAAGCACATTCTTGTTTTTCATACAAAAATTGGTAAATTTCGGCGGCTTGTTGAGTTTGGGCATCGGGCAACTCGGCCATTTGGGAAATGGTGCTGGGGGTGGTGGGGCCCAGCACAATGGTCAACGGCAGATTTTTGGGCAGTTCATAGCCGGTTTTTTCAAAGAACAGTTGGGTATTTTTTCCCTGTTCTTGGGTGATTAAGTTTTCGTCGGCCGGTTGGGGCTTATCCAGCGTGCACGCACTGGAAGGCAGTGACGAGTTTTTACAACCCATTACGTAGGCCAACTCATCAACAGGTTCTTTGTCTTGCGCGTTTTGCTCCATGAGTTGCAAAATACCGTTTTTAATTTTTTGTTTATTTTGCGTGGTCATTTGTTGCTTATATTGTTCTTTGGCTTGTTCTTCCTGTTTGTTTTTGGGGTTAGGATATTTAGTATCGGCCATAATTTCGGCGGCTTGTTCGGCCGCATGTTCACCGGAAAGCAAACTCGTAAATTGGGCAACACTGCGGCGTTCTTGCTCGTACTGGCGTTCTTGTGGGGTCATGCGGGCCCACTGCTGGGGGGTAATATCCGGCCAGGGTAGGCGGACTGGGCCACCCGTTGCATATTTGGAGCCGGTTTGTTTAGCTTCTTTGGCCGAAGCCAGTGAATGGGCGTGCGTGTCCTGGTTGTTCAAGGCCACGCTACTGGGGGAAACCGGGGTAGGCGTATCTAACCCAAAAAATTGTTTCACGGGGCGAATGAGCCGGGCCCATTTAGAATCGGGGATTTCTTGCCGGGGTGTTTGCGGCAAAGCACGGGCCGCGCGTTCTTGCTTGATGTAGCGGTCGTACGGGTTATCGTGCACGTTTACTTCGTGCATGCCGGGTTGGCCGCTTTGCGGGGCCGTTTGGCGGATGAGGACCCATTCCCCCTGGTCGGTTTGCAAAGCGGCATCGCCAAAATCAAAAGGCTCTTCGCCGGGGGGGACTTGCACGGGGTGTGCCGGCTCGTTGGAAGATAACGGTTTGCCTGGGGTGTGGGGAACGGCTGCGGCCAAAAACTCGTCGGCCGGGCGCAAGGCCGGTTTGTCAACAGTGCCGGCATGGCGGCGTGCCGTGCGTTCTTTGCCGCCAAATAAAGCACGCAAGCGCTTGGCAATGGCCGTAAGCGGGTTATCCGTTACGATTTGCGGCTGGGTTTTAAGTTGGGCAGGCTCGGGCGGCGGGGTTGTTTGTAAAAAGGGTAATAATAAGAACAAAAAAGCCCCCACGCAAATAACTAAGAATGTAATTTTAGCGATTTTTATTTTCATAAGTGTCCTTGTTAGTGTGTCCGCCAAACCAACGGCGCAGTAACATTTTAAAAATTTGCCACGATTGTTGCACGTGACGTATAAAAGGGTGCTTATCCGTCGGAGCGAGGGTAGCCCCGGCCGGTTGGGAAATGCCTTGCTGTTGCAACAGCGTTTTCAGGTAATTGACCGGGATAGCAAAGTTTAAATTTTGGTTTTCCGGCGCGTTTAGCGAAGCAAAGGCAATGGCTACTACTTCGCCTTGGGCGTTAAAAACGGGGCTACCGCTGGAGCTGGGGGAAATCGGCGCGCTGATTTGGTGCCATAAAGTGCCGTCTTTTTGCAGGCGCACCTGGCTGACCAGGCCCGAAGTAACTGTGTTTTGTAGCCGGCGCGGGTTGCCGATGACGGTGATGGTTTGGCCGGGTTGGACCGTGTCGGAATCGCCCAATGTTACGTGCGGTAAATGCTGGGCCTGAATTTGCAAAAGGGCCAAGTCAACCTGGTTGCTTTGGGCCAGCGCAACGGCCTCGCCGGAAGTAGTACCGTTATTAAAGGTAATATTCATATAAAGGGCGTCTGTAAGCACATGGCGGTTGGTGGCGATGAGGCCGTCGGGGTTGAGCACAAACCCCGTACCCGTGAATGTGCTACCGTCTTTTTTAAGTACATTGACAGCTACTACTGCGGGCATATTTTGGCGCGCAATTTGAATGTGGTTGTGCTCTTGGGCGCAAACATACCCCGCCAGTAAAATCCCTAGGGCGGCCGTTAGAAATTTTTTCATACCTTATTATAGCAAGAAATCGGGCAGTTGAAATGACGTTTTTAAAATTGTAAACTGTTAAAAAGAAGGAGTTATTATGTCTGAAGTGTTTTATGTAAGCCGTAAAAAATATGAAGAGCTGTTGTTACAGCTTAAAGAATTAAAAGAAGTAAAAGCCCAACTGGCCGAGGAAATCGGCACGGCCGCCGCTCAAGGGGACCTGAAAGAAAATGCCGAATACCATGCCGCCAAAGAGAAACAGGCCCAAACGCTTTCTTTAATTAACGAGTTGGAACTACGCCTGCGTAACGCGCAGATTACGGATGATTTAACCGTGGATAAAAGCGAGGCCCGCATCGGTGCTACCGTAACGATTGAAGACCAAGCCGCCGGGCTGGAGTTTACCTATACGTTGGTTGGCCCGTCTGAGGCCAACCCGGATAAAGGGCTCCTGTCGGTCAAATCTCCGTTGGCCAATGCGGTACTGGGCAAAAAAGAAGGGGATGTGTTTGAAGCCCAACTGCCCCGCGGCCCGCGTAAATATAAGCTAACTAAGTTGGAATATAAGTAAGTTTATTTACCCATAAAAACCCCCGCTTATGAGCGGGGGTTTTTAGTTATATTGTTTTATTAGGGGAGATATTGGTTAATAATTTTAACTAACTTGGAACGGATGGCAGATTCGTTTTGAATACGCCAATATTCCAAGCTATCCCACAGGGTTTCCTCTTGTTCAAAGGCAATTTCCCCTTCTTGCAGGGTATCCCGTAACGAATTGGGGTAGCGCCGATGGGTAGTTTTTACAAATTTTTCAAACAACGCAATCGTTTCATCAAGGGATAAAATAGTAGGCGTAGGGGCGGCGTCATATACCGTTTGCAAGGCTTGGCGGAACGGAAGGATTTGCGGGAATTTGTTCAAGTGGTCATGGGACATAATCCACTCCACTTCATCATTTAATGCAAATTCTTCTGCATTTAGTGTATTCCATTTAGGGCGGCGATGCGGTGGTTGGGCTACAAAATTACGCACGCGGTCGGTAACGTCTTGATAATAGCGTATTTGGGCCGTGATTACTTCCGATTCTTGTGCGGCGGCTAAGCGTTGCGTGTATTGCAAGTGGGCGGTATGGATAGCCACGCGGAAACCTTCATATTCTTCCAAGGGGATAAATTCAGCCTCTAAGAAATATCTCAGCCGGTTTTTAATACTTTCATCTACCAGCGGGTTATACATTAAACGGCGCATGTTTAAGTTCATTTGGTGCGGGTGGCGCACGGTATATTCAAAGGCGGCTTTTTCAAAAGGTTTGTCCAGGCTGAAATAATCGGTTAAATCCAGCGCCATGTTGTAAATGTCAAAATTTTCCAATTCTTCCAGTAACAAAGTTTTAAGCGTATGGTTTTTGATATATTGTTGGATATTTTGTGCAATGGCCAGTTGCCCCTCTTCTTCCAATACGGTAATATCCAAAATTTGTTGGCGGATCATACGCCCGGCGTTAATTTCGGGCGCATAGAAAGCCCCTTCTTTAGCGGCCATAATAAGCACTTCTTTCTCAGGCGGTAACCCCGTTACTAAAGAGCGGTTGTAAAGCGTTTGTGCCGCGGCCGAAGTAATAGGAGTGTTGGCCGCTTGACGGGTGGCCTGGGTAATAGCTTGGTCCAATTTACCGGCGGTAATACCCGCGCGGATATTGGAAACGGCACTTTGCGGAAATACAAAGCGTTGAACGGTGCCCCGGGTAGTGCGGGGGGCTTCAAAAATTCCTTTGGCGGCCCCTTGGATAACTTCCTTTTTTTGGGCGTAAGCGGGGGCTGTTAATGTAAGGCATAGTACGGCAAGTAGTAAGTTAGTTGTTTTCATACTTATATGATAGTAAGAATGGAGGGGGAATGCGAGGGTCCTAAGGCCTAGAGAGAGCTAGGCCTTTGGTACTAGATGATAAAAAGCTTTCCTGCGAAGTTGCGTTATGCCCCGGCAACAATTTTCCAAAATCGTCACATTTGGGCATGACTTGTGCCTTACGTACTTGCCGCGCTACAGGTTGTTCACCTCGCCCCTTGTGGGAGAGGATGCCCGCAGGACAGGTGAGGGGTTGCCTTGTCGTTTATTGATTGAATTTTAAAACAGGCCCCTCGCGGTCCGCAACTTAAATATTTGAAGTAAACGCAACGCGCGGGTATTGGCCGGCCCGGCTCGGGGCTTGATTTGTTTTTTTTTTTTGGTACACTTCTCTTATGCAGTGCACAGGAGAAAATAAAATGAATAGTAACAAGTCTAAAATCAGTTGTAAGCGGGGTTTTACCCTTATTGAGTTGTTGGTAGTAGTTTTAATCATTGGTATCTTGGCGGCGGTAGCGGTACCGCAATACCAAAAATCGGTTAAAAAAGCACGATTGGCTGAATGGGCTACCACCGTTAGTGCCATGACAAAAGCCCTAGATGTTTATATATTGGCCAATGGTTGGTCGGATGAACTGGTTTATTTTTTAGGAAGTAAAACAGGCAATTATCACTTTGCTGATTTAGATGTGGATATGCCTTGGGAAACCCATGCTTCTTCTACAAATAGTTTAAATAAAATTGGTAGTTGGAACGCAGCCTGTTACAGTAACGAGGCAGATGGACCGAACTGCTATATTGCTGTTAGGACGGGGGATTGGTTTCAAAAAATTACGTTAAATGTAGAAAGAGATAAAGAGCATTATAATTCCCAATGGATGTTGTGGCTGAGCAACATACCTGCGGAAGGGTTTGAAGAAAATTTGAAGTTAATTTGCCGGTGGTGGGCAGAACATTATGGGGTGGAACGTATGGCCGACCGTACTAAAACACAATGCGCTACGGTTGGCGTAGAGTAACAAAATCTTTTTTGTTTATAATAAACTATGAGTACAAACTAAAAACCGCCCCTTTTACGGGGCGGTTTTCACATACTTAATTTTTTAATACTTCGCCAGTACTTTTTCTTTCTCAGCCGAAGAATATACACGATAATCTATTTGTTGGAAAATAGAGTCGCGCATTTCCAGGTTATACACATAGCCCTCGTCAATACGGTTGCCGATAATCTGCTCGTACAGTTCGTTAAACCGCTTGATGTGGTCTTTGGTGCGTTTGGTGGAATACTCTTTGGCGGTGCCGGTCGTCATCAAAAACGCCCAGTCGGACGATTGCATCAGTACCAATTCGCGCGCCAGTTGGTTTAAGGCGCGGCGCAGTAACCCTTGCGCGTCCGGGAAACGGTTCGCCAGGTCCATCATGCGCTCGGCCGCTTTAATGAGGTGGCGGTAGATCCAGTCGTTACCGCTGTTGAGCCACACGTCGTGATAGCCCTTATCACCCCACGAGGACATAGACGGTTGCACCACTTGGTTTTCGGGGTACATTTGCAAATATTCCATGGGGGTAATGAGTTTAATTTCGTCTTGGTCGTAATAGATTTTTTTGAACAAAAACTCCAAGAAATCAATCCCTTCATACCACCAATGGCCGTAAAGCTCTGCGTCGTACATAGACACCACCAGCGGTTTGCGGTCAATAATGGTGCTTAAATATTTGATTTGTTGCTGGCGGTTGAACATAAAGTTGCCCGCATGTTGGGCAGCTACGTCGCGCGCTTCCCACGGGTTGTAGGCCTGCTTTTGGTTTAAGCCCACCTTGCCCGTAATTTTGTGGTATTTCATACCGATATTGCGGCGAACGCCGTCGGAATGTAAATAGGGTTTAATGTAGTCGTAATCGCAATCGTAGCCTAAGTCGCGGTAAAATTCGCGGTAGCGGTGGTCGCCGGGATAGCCGGACTCGGCACTCCACACCTGTTGGGCCGATTCCATATCGCGCGCAAAGGCGGCCACGCCCGTTTCGGGGCAATACACAGGGGCATACACGCCGTATTTCGGGCGCGGCGTACCATGCAAAATCCCGTGTGATTCGGTAAAGAAAAAGCGGATGCCTTCTTCACGCAAGAATTTATCGTCACCGGGGTTGTAGGCACATTCAGCTAGCCAAATCCCGCGCGGGCTACGGCCAAAGCGGCTGCGGTAATCGTGCGCGGCAATTTTAATTTGGGCGTTGACGCTTTCTTTGTGCACCATGAGAGGCAAATAGCCGTGTGTGGCACAGCAAGTAATAATTTCCAGCTTGCCCATATCTTGGAATTTTTTGAAACCTTGCAGTACGTGCCCGTGGTAGCGGTTTTCAAACAAATCTTGGTAGCGGCGGAATTTATCAAAGTACATACGCGCCACACCTTCAAATTCGGTGTTGCGGGTGCGTTCAATTTCCTTGCCGGAAAGTTCCACACGCTGGTTTAAATAATGGCGGAAGCGCTCAATTAAAAGCGGGTCTTCCATCATGTTGCACAAGGGCGGCGTGAGTGACATGGTCAGGCGGAAATCGCACCCTTCGTCCGTGAGTTTTTCAAACACACTCAGTAGCGGAATGTACGTCTCCACCATGGCTTCATAGAACCAATCTTCTTCTAAGAAATCCGGGTATTCCGGGTGTTTAATAAACGGCAAATGCGCGTGGAGCACCAGCGCTAGGTAACCCTTTTCTTGTCCCATAGTTATTTCCCCGGTTCGCGCACGGCTTTGATATCTACGCGGCGGGTTTTATCGCCTTTGGCGTTACGCGCGTGAATGGGCAAATCTACCACGTCGCCGGCGGATAAATGGCGGTGGATAGAAAATTTACCGTCTTTAAGTTCAATTTCTTTGCCGTTAATGGTGACAATGGCGTTTTTAGAGGCCGAGCCATAGATAATAATTTCGCAATCGGCATTGAGCCAAATGTCCTCGTCTTCTTCCACTTTATCCAAGTGTAAAGCAAAGGATGACCACGAACTTTGCGGCGCGCCCGATTGCGTGAGCTCGGTCAGTTTCCAGCGTTGGCCCACTACTTGCATGAGCTCACTGGCACCCAAGCCAATGTAATCGGCGCCGGAGAGTTTTAAGAGTTTTTGGAAATCGCCCTCTACAATCATCCACTTATCATCAATCACGTCCGAAATTTTACCGGGCGGAATGGCGGTAGCGTTAGAGCGGGTGACTAAAATAAACCGGCCGTCATCCGTTAAATACCCCAAGTCGGCAATATACGCGCGGCCCGATTCGGGCGCGTTAATATACCAGCTTTTGGCTTCAAAAATAACCGGCATATCATAATATTTGACGGAGTTAGTGCCGTTAAAAAGGGTGACGCCTGTTACGTCGTGCAAGCGGATAATGGTGCGTGCGGCGTTTAGCGCGGCGCCGTATTGACTTTTTAAATAGTCAAACGTGCTTTGGGTAATTTCCCAAAATAAGAACATCCAAGCCGGGTCTTTCGGTAAAAGATAGCTTTCCGTTTTGCCATAGCCCGACGGAATATCCGCCTCGGTTTGGCGGTCCCGCACCAGCGGTTTAATAAGTGATGTGGACGACAAATTTTGTGCCATAACCCTGTTTCCCCCTAAAATGATACGTATGTAAATATAAAATAATCCAAATTACACCTCTTACATTTTAGCATATTTAGGACCAAGCACAAGCGGAAAAATTAGTTAGTTTTAAGCGGTTTTTGAATGAGCCACAAGCTCACAAAAATAAGTAACATGCCGATCAGTTCCGGCGTGTGCGGAGTGCGGCCGCGAAATAAAATGTCCGTACCCATGGCAATAATCGGCGAGAAATACGTCACAGACGCCATGCGCGTGGCCCCCCAGCGCTTGAGCAAAGCAATCATGAGTAGGAACGCCACCGCCGACGAAAACACCCCCGCGCTTAGTATAGAAAGCACCAGCTTGGTGTTAAAGACCGTTAGCGCAGGCACAGGCTCCGTACCCCACGAAATTAAGAACAAAATCACCGCGGCAAAAATATATTGGTGAAACGTGTTGGCTTCCCAGTTAAGTGTGGTGTTATCCACCATAATTTTTTTGGTCAGCACATTTCCCACGCCGTAGCAAAGTGCCATAAAGAGGAGTGCCATATAGCCCCACAAAGCCATTTTGCCGGCGGGTACCGTAAGAGCCGTTTGCCATTGTGGGCGCATGATGATAAGTAGCCCCATGAGACCGATCACTACCCCGGCCGCGCGGCGCCAGGTAAAGCGGTCCACCCCTTTTAACAGGATAGCCCCGGCAATAAAACTCCATATCGGTACGGTGCCGTTAAAAATGCCGGCCACCGTGGGCACCGTGTGTTGGATGCCCCACGAAAGGGCGGCAAACGGCAGTAAAATCAGCATGGAGCTAATGGCCCACGGCCGCCACAGTTGGCGTGTGGGACAGCTCAGTTTAGCGCGGCGCACGGCAAAGAAAATGATAAAAAAAAGTAGCCCCGTTAGTACGCGCGCAAACGCGCCCCAATACGGCGGCAACACGTCCACAATGTTTTTGGATGCCAGAAATGCCGTACCCCAGCACAATGCCAAACAAAATGCTAAAAAGTAACTCATAAAGTTATTTTAGCAATTTTGGAAATTAAGAGGAGTAAAGTATCAATATACGTATCTTTGGTTGTTTTCTTTACTATCTTTTCCTGTTTCACTTTTGCAAAGTTTTTCCACTAAATCACTTCCATCCATAGGAACACACCAACGGACGGGGCCATAAGAGCTATGATTGAAGTAAACTTGATATTTTATGATTTCCGTTTCATTTTGGGTAAGTACACAATAAACAAATTTGGAACTTTTGTTTAATTTACAAGAAAAGTTTTGAAATTTCCTTTTATCATTACTGCTTCCGCTGTCGGGAGAAGGCATAGGAGTATCAATATCCAGTTCATCAAAGTCATCTGTATAGGCATTATTGGCCAAATAATAAATTTCTTCAGCTTGTGCTAAACTGCGGGCCATGTTTTTAATGGTGGCAAATCGGCTTTTAAGCACAGCCATTTGGTATTGCGGCACGGCTACCGCCGCCAAGATGCCAATGATAAGCACGACGACTAACAACTCAATGAGCGTAAACCCTCGGGTTGTTATCCTCGCCCCTTGAGGGAGAGGGTGGCCGAAGGCCGGGAGAGGGGGAGCCATAAAGGATTTGTTCCATGCCCCCTCTTCTGTCCTGCGGACATCTTCCCCCTCCAGGGGGGAAGTAAACAAGGTGTTATCCCCTACAATAACTTGCGTGAAACCCCGCCGGGTGTTTTTGTGTGTCATATACACTCCTTTTATTTCATTTCAATTTGTCTGTTTGGAGTGCATATAAAAACGGCTCTATCACTTGAAGGCTTTCAGTACCCTTAAGTAAAACAGCCGTGGTCTGCCGTATAAACGGCAAACACTCGGCACCAAACAGCGGGCTCATGACTTCCCGTTGCCTGGTGCCTAAAACAGCTGTTTTTGGTACTGAAAGTGCTGCTCGCGCAGCGTTCCGTAATGCATACGGTTTCCAAAAACAGATACAAATTGTTGTTTCCCTACTCCTCTATTCTAACATAATTTCTTCTTAATTTGGTGCAATGCGTTGTTGTGCAACTGCTTACGTACCCGCAACGCTGACGCGTTGTCTGCGTACGTACGCTACGCAGTTGCCCGCCTAGCCTTGCGCCAAATTATTTTGAAATTATTCCGCTTTGTTCCTCTGCGTGACTTACGAACGTTTTGAAATTATCGCGTACTTACGTTGTACGACAAACTTGCGTGCTTGAAATTATTCCGCTTTGTTCCTCTGTGTGACTTACGAACGTTTTGAAATTATCGCGTACTACCTGTGTGCGGCTCACTTGCGTTTAAAATTATTTCGTATAATATACCTATGCGTAAGCACTTACTTTCTATTCTGTTTTTACTGGCGGCCGGAGCCATTTGGTGGGCGTCCATTTCGTCCACCGTGCGCAACCCGGTGGCCGATAACGATAACCCCATTTTGGTAACCTCGGGCTATGTGCCATACACCTTAGCCAAAGAACTGGCCGGGGATAACGTCAACGTGCTCATGCTACTGCCGCCGGGGGCCGAGCCGCATGCTTTTGAGCCCACACCCGGTGCGCTGATTACCTTAAAACACGCCAACGCGTTTGTGTATCTTTCCGACGAATTAGAGCCCTGGGCGGCCGATTTAGCCCAAGTAACCGCCCCAAAAGCCCCTGTCATTAAACTGGCAGACAGCGTGCCAGCCACGGCGGACCCGCACGTGTGGATGAATTTGGAAAACGTCCAGATTTTGGCCGCGCAAATTGAAAAAGTGCTCACGCAAATAGACCCCGCGCACGAAATGACATACGGGGAAAACTTAGCCAAATTTAACCATGAAATAGACCAGTTAGCGCACGAATTTCAAACCGCTTTGGCCAACTGCCAAAGCCGCGAAGTGGTACACGTGGGCCACCTGGCATTCCAAAATTTGGCCGACGCATACAATCTGCAATTAACCGCTTTAGCGGGCACTACCCACGACGGCGAACACTCCGCCAAAAAGCTCGCGCAGTTGGCGGAACAAATCAAAAGAAGCGGCGTACAAACTATTTTTACCGAGGACACATTATCCCCGCGCCTGGCTAAAGCCGTAGCGCAAGAAACGGGCACGCAAATTTTGCCCTTATACCCCATTGAACACATTTCCAAAACAGATTTTAATGACAATGTAACCTACGCACAGCTTATGCGCCGCAACTTGGAAAGTTTAAAACGGGGGTTATCATGCCAAGTGTAATTAAGGCCGAAAATTTGCGCTTTGCCTACCGCCGTTTGCCGGTGCTTGAGAACGTATCTTTTGACGTTAAATCCGGCGATTATGTGGGCATTATCGGCCCCAACGGCGGCGGCAAAACTACCTTATTAAAGCTCATTTTAGGTTTAGAACAAGGCGAAGGGAAAATCAGTTTGTTTGGTACGCCCTTGGCGCAGTTTAACGATTGGCAAAAAATCGGTTATCTGGCGCAAAAAAGCCCGGTGTCGCAAAGCCGCTTCCCTATTTCGGCGCAGGAAGTAGTGCTTATGGGGCTGCCGCAACGCCTGGGCAGTAGCGTAAGCGTGGGCGAGTTGAAACAAGTACACGCCGCCATGCAAAAAACGCGCACGCGCCAATATGCGGGAACTATTTTCCACGATTTGTCTATCGGCCAGCAACAGCGCGTGTTACTGGCGCGCGCGCTGG
Organism: Elusimicrobiaceae bacterium; assembly: GCA_045129775.1. Taxonomy (GTDB): domain Bacteria; phylum Elusimicrobiota; class Elusimicrobia; order Elusimicrobiales; family Elusimicrobiaceae; genus Avelusimicrobium. Next base: position 33,852 of record JBGUOO010000012.1, on the reverse strand, counting down.
TCAGCCACCCGGAAATTTTGATTTTAGACGAGCCCTCCACCGCCTTAGACGCGCAAAGCCGCGAAATGTTTTTTGATTTACTCGGCGAACTTAACGAGCAGCACGGCGTAACTATTTTACTTATCACGCACGACACGGGCGAAGTGGGCAAGCATATTTCTAAATTTATGTACGTGGATAAGACGGTCATTTTCTTTGGTACCAAGGGCGAATTTTGCCACAGCGCGGCCGTTGCCAAGCACCTGGGCCCGTTTGCCCAGCATACCATTGACCATATGCACAACCACCACGGCCATTGCCCGCTGGGGGAAACTTGCGACGAGTGCAACCACCACACCGGGGGTAAGCATGCTTGAGTTTTTAAGCTATGGCTTTGTGCAACGCGCGTTAGTGGCCGGCACCTTTGTAGCCGCGGCGTGTGCGCTTTTGGGTGTGTTTTTAGTTTTAAAGCGGCTTTCGTTAATTGGCGACGGCATGAGCCACGTGTGTTTAACCGGGGTAGCCGTGGCGCTACTTACGGCCACGTCGCCCGTTTATATGTCGGTGCCGATTGTCATGGCCGCCAGCGCAGGCATTTTAAAAATTACCGAAAAATTCAAGATTTATGGCGACGCCGCTATCGGCATTGTCAGTGCGGCGGGCTTATCGGTTGGGTTGTTGCTTACAGCCTTAGCGGGCGGTTTTAATACCGATTTACTGGGCTATTTATTCGGCAGTATTTTAACCGTTTCTTGGAGTGAAACCGTGTTGTGCGGCGTGCTCTTAGCCGCGGTGCTGTGTGGCCTCAAACTGTTTTACCGCTATTTGGTATCGGCCTGTTTTGACGAGCCGTTTGCCCACACGCGCGGCGTGCCCGTGCAAACCGTCAATTTAGTGTTAGTGATGATTACGTCCGTAGCCGTGGTATTGGCGTTTAAAGTAGTGGGTATCTTTTTAATTTCCGCTATGCTCATTATCCCGCCCGTGGCCGCCTTGTTACTTTCGCGCACGTTTAAGCAGGTGCTCTGGTTGGCCGCGGTGTTTGGGGCGGCCAGTGTGTGGGCGGGGATTTGGTTTTCATTCATGTTTAATATCCCCTCGGGCGCCACGATTATTTTGGTGGACTTAGCTATTTTGCTGGGCGCGTTTGTGTGGGGGAAATATGCCCACTAAAGAAGTACTCCCGTTATTAAAAGCGCTTAAAAAATTATACCCCAAGCACGTCATTCCGTTGCACCACAAAAGCGCGTGGGAACTACTTTGCGCGGTGATTTTATCGGCCCAATGCACCGACGCACGCGTAAACACCATTACCCCGCACCTGTTCAAAAAATATCCCACCGTGCAAGACTTGGCTAAAGCCAATATCAAAGACGTGGAAAAAATCATTCACTCGGCCGGGTTTTACCACAGCAAGGCGCTTAGTTTAATTGAAATGTCTAAACGTATTTGCGACGTGTACGGCGGAAAAGTGCCGCAAACTATGGACGATTTACTCACGCTTCGCGGTGTGGCGCGCAAAACCGCCAACGTCATGCTGGGCGATTATTTTAAAAAACCCGCCGGCATTGTGGTAGATACGCACGTTAAGCGCTTGGCGTTTCGGTTAGGGCTTACTAAAAACACAGACCCCGTGAAAATAGAGCGGGACCTGACTAAAATTATCCCCTATGAGTACTGGGGTTGGATTGCCATTGCGCTTATTTTACACGGCCGCAGTAGTTGCCCCGCCCGCAAACCGCAATGCGAAAAATGCCCGCTTAGTAAGTTTTGCCCGAAATGTGGGGTTTAGAATTGGCCGAATCACCGATATATGCGGACTCCGCCATAACTATGGGAATAGCGTCTACCCATAATTTTTGTACAAAAAGCCCCTTCATCCGCTAAGGTTATCCCATTTTCAAAACGCTCATAACATAGGATTTCCCCTCCGTGTGACACATTCGTATTTGGCGTATACATAAAACCGCCTCCGGCATATTTTCCAGAAATTTTTGCCATGGAGATGTTTTTTTCATTAGATATTTGGATAGACCATTCCTCGTTGGAACGGGTATCATTAGCACCGGAAATCCACTGCGTATTGCCGGAAAAATCGCCTGGAATGTCCACATCTAACTTTTCAAAAGCGTTGGCGTAAGTGCCGTTTGCCAAATAATAAGCCTCTTGTGCTTGTCCCAACGATTTGAGTAGCGTAAGTGCTTGTGTGGCTCTGCTTTTTTCCACGGCTTTTTGGTATTGCGGCACGGCTACTGCCGCCAAAATACCGATAATCAGTACAACGACCAACAGTTCAATTAGGGTAAAGCCGCTGTTTCTTCCTCCCTTGCGGAGGAAGTGGCACGAAGTGCCGATGGAGGGGCTCATAAAGGTTATTTCCTCTTTGCCCCCCTTACCCCCTTTCAGGGTACTTTCCCCGCAAGGGGGACAGTAAACTACATTTACATTGTTTTGCGTGAAACCCCGCCGGGTGTTTTTTTGATTCATTTCTTTTCTCCTGTTGTCTATTCCCGGCGCATATAAAAGAAACGGCTGGTATATAGACCTCCAGGAAGATAGCCTAATATAAACAGCCGTAGCCTTCCATCTTAAGATGGAAAACATTGGGTACACACAGACCGTCGTCCGCGTGTACCTAGTTTCGGCTATTTTTGACTTCCTGGAGTGCCTAAACACATCCCGTATTCCACATACGGCTCAAAAATAGATTAAATTGTAGTTTTACTTCATTTCCATTTTACTAAAATTACACATTAGCGCGCAAAGCAAAGTGCCTTAAATTATGTTTCTATGTTTTATACGGGCTAAATTGATAAAATAATATGAGTAAAGTAACATGTCCTTCCCCCAAGTATTTTTCAAGGGGGAGATTAAGGAGAGTTCTTCTGTGGATTTTAGAACTTGGAATAGACGAAAAAATAATTGGCTGCGCGAACAACGCGGGAAATGCTTGGCCCCTTTGCTGGGGAAAGCATCCTGCACACAAGCCTATGATCCCTCTCTCGTACGTAAAGTATTAGTATTACGCAATGATAATAGATTAGGGGACGCAGTGGTGGGGTCTTCTTTACTAAGGGGGCTGCGCCAATTATTTCCACAAGCTACCCTTGATGTGGTAGCCTGCAAGGGTACGGCGTGCATCTTTCGGGCCAATCCGTTTGTAAACCGGGTATGGTGTTCCACGGAAGGGCTTGTTTCCTTGGCTACCTGTGGTTTAAAATTGCGCCAGGAACAATATGATTTGTATATAGATGTAGATGAAAAACCCATGTTGTCTTCGTTGGTATTTTTAAAGTGCGTAGCCCCTAAATGGGCGGTGGGATTAAACCGGGAAAAGTTTCCGCTGTATAACCTAACCGTATCGTTGAACCCGGATATTATCCATATTACCAAACGTTACGAAGAATTACTTCGGCGGGTAGGGTTTACCGGCCCGTTTGATACCTCTTATTGTATCCAATTGCCGGCTCACGTATTACAAGAAGCCAAAAAATGGGTAGATCAAAAATTTCAAGGGGACGATTTTTGGGTATTTAACCCGCAAGGATCTACCTGGAAAAAGTCCTTCACGCCGGATCAAATTTTGCCCCTGTGCAAACATTTTTCACACAAAAATATTGTACTGGTGGGAGCAGAAAAAAAATTAAAAGAATGGTTGGGAAAAAACGCCCTTCCTGACAATGTGTGTATCTATAGCCAGGATGTCATGCATGCGGTAGCTATGGCAACCTATGCCAAATTATTGTTCACACCGGATACTTTTTGGGTGCATGCCGCGTGCGCGTTACATATCCCAACCGTTAGTGTGTATAATTTTGCCAGCCCTGCCGGTGGGGCCTATATGCGCAGTACTTCTATGTCGTGGAGTCCTTTGGAAAAAGAAGTAAAAATGTTTGTATATCCCGCGCAACAAAAGGAAATCCCGGTTGAGCGTCTTATCCAAGTAATAGAAGCGTATTAGTTTGATAGCACTTATATAAAAAATACAACTCCCCAAAAATCAATTTGGGGAGTTGTGTTATAAAAGACTAATTATTTGCCCAGTAGCGCGAGTAGCACCCCTGCCGCCACCGCACTGCCGATTACACCGGCCACATTCGGGCCCATGGCGTGCATGAGGAGGTAGTTTTGCTTATCGTACATAAGGCCCACTTTGTTGGACACACGCGCCGCCATCGGTACGGCCGACACACCGGCAGAGCCGATAAGCGGGTTGATTTTTTCCTTGGAAAACACGTTCATCAGCTTAGCCAGTAACACGCCTGAAGCCGTAGCTACCGAGAACGCGATAATCCCCAACGCCAAAATACCCAGGGTTTCGGTCGTCAAAAAGTGGTCATACTGTAGTTTAGAGCCCACAGACAACCCGAGCAAAATGGTCACAATGTTGCAAAACTCGTTTTGCAAGGTTTTGCTGAGGCGTTCCGCTACGCCGGACTCTTTAACCAGGTTCCCAAACGTCAAACACCCAATTAAGGGAGCCGCCGACGGCAACAATAAAGCGCACAGAATAAGAATCACCAGCGGGAACAAGATTTTTTCGCGCTTGGAAACAGGGCGCAACTGCGTCATGCGGATTTTGCGTTCTTCGGGCGTAGTCAAGAGCTTCATAATGGGGGGCTGAATAATCGGCACCAGCGCCATGTACGAATACGCCGCCACGGCAATGGCCCCTAGCAGTTGCGGCGCTAAGCGGGAAGTTAAATAAATAGACGTCGGTCCGTCTGCCCCGCCGATAATGCCGATAGACGCGGCCTCTTTTAAGCCAAAGGCAAACGGGTGGGCATCGCCAAACGTCACGTACGAAAGGCCAATGGCGCCAATCAAGGTAGCAAAAATACCAAACTGCGCCGCGCCGCCCAAGAGTGCCATTTTGGGGTTAGCAATTAACGGGCCAAAGTCCGTCATTGCGCCCACGGCCATAAAGATAAACAGCGGGAACAACCCCGTGTTAATCCCGGCGTTGAAAATAATGCCTAAAAACCCGTTGGGCCCGGCAATCATTTCACCGGGGGGCATGGGAATATTGGCCAAAATACCGCCAAAGGCAATCGGCACCAAGAGTAGCGGCTCAAATTGCTTTTTAATCCCCAGCCATAGTAAGAAACAACACACGGCAATCATCACGGCTTGTTGCCATACCATGGTGTAAAGGCCGGTAGTTTGCCAAATTTGACTAAATGCTTGTGCAAAGTCCATGTGTCCCCCTATTTAATTTCCGCCAAGGTATGGCCCGTTTGCACTTGGTCGCCTTGTTTGACGGCAAAGTGAATGGTACCTGCGGCCGGAGCGGCTACCGGGGTTTCCATTTTCATGGCTTCTAACACAATAATTTCTTGGCCTTCGCTTACGCGGTCGCCGTCTTTTACGCTAAAGCGTAGCACGGCACCGGGTACCGGGGCTTTGACGGTGGCACCGTTGCCGCCGGCCGCCGCTTGCGCGGGGGCTTTGGCGTCACTGGCCGCGGTGGAAATATCGTAGCGTTTGCCGTTGACGGTGGCGGCGTTATCGCCGTCAAAAATAACTTCGTAGGCTTGACCGTTGACGGTTACTTTTACCGCACCCGTATCAGCGGCCGCGGCCGGTTTCTTAACGTCAGCCGCCCAGCGGATGCCGTTTACTTTGGCCTCGCCTTTGAGGAACAAGATCCCTTTGTCGGCACAGGTAGCCACGATGAATTTATTTTCTTCGGTAACGGGCAAGTTGTTTTCTTTGAGTTTTTGCTCGGCCACTTTTAACCCTTTTTTGGGGTCCGCGTTGTTGATTTCCAACACGGTTTTCTTCGTCGGTTCTAAGCCCAGTTGTTCGCTGGCAATTTTAACAATTTGCGGGTCCGGCTCCACGGGGGTTTTGCCAAAATACCCCAGCACCATTTTGCCGTAACCGGGGGTAATTTTTTTCCACGGGCCGGCCATGACGTTGGAGTAGGCTTGTTGGAAATAAAACTGCGAAACGGGCGTTACCGAAGTCCCAAACCCGCCCAGTTTCACACATTCGCCCATGGCTTTTACCACTTCGGGGAATTTGTCAAAGGTGCCGTTATCGCGCATCATTTGCGTGTTGGCCGTGAGTGCCCCGCCGGGCAAAGGCGAGAACGGAATAATCGGGTTGACGGCCGTGGCCTCGGGCGGTAAGAAGTATTTGGCCATGCAGTCTTTAAATACGTTTTCGGCTTCCTGGATTTTGTGCGGGTCAATGTCTAACGTATATTCCGTGCCGCGTAGGGCGTGCCACATGGTTAAAATATCAGGCTGGCAGGTGCCGCCGGAAACAGGTTGCATAGACAAGTCCAAACTATCGGCACCGTTTTCAATAGCGGCTAAACAGCAAGCAATGGAGTTGCCGGCCGTTTCGTGCGTGTGGAACACAATTTTGGTGCCTTTGGGCAACAACTTGCGCGCCATGGCCATCGTTTTGCCGACGGTGTGCGGCGTGGAAGTGCCGGAGGCATCTTTAAAACATACGGAATCAAACGGCACGCCGGAATCTAAAATTTGGCGCAAGATTTTTTCATAAAAAATTTCGTTGTGGATTTTGCCCGTCGTGTCCCAACCGGGGGGGAGGGACATCATGGTTACGCACACTTCGTGTTTCAGGCCGGCGTCGTGGATGCACTTGCCGGAGTAAATCAAATTGTTGACGTCGTTAAGCGCGTCAAAGTTGCGAATCGTGGTAGTACCGTGTTTTTTAAATAGCTGGGCATGTGCTTTAATGACGTCGGAAGATTGGCTATCCAGCCCCACTACGTTTACGCCGCGGGCGAGGGTTTGCAAGTTGGCATCCGGCCCGGCGGTTTTGCGGAATGTGTCCATCATATCAAACGCGTTTTCGTTGCAATAAAAATATAAGGCTTGGAAACGCGCCCCGCCGCCAAATTCCATGTGGTTAATGCCGGCGTGGCGGGCGGCCTCTACGGCGGGCATAAAGTCTTTGGTTAAAACGCGCGCCCCATAGACGGATTGGAACCCGTCGCGGAACGCGGTTAGCATAAAGTTAATTTTTTTCATGAGTTTCTCCTATTTACCTTGAAATTTTCTAGCGGCGGCAATGGCTACGGCAATCAGCGCATTATCGGTGGCGGCAGGTACGGTTTGCGGGAAGTATTTTTCCAACATTTGTACCGAATAACCTAATACCTTCATGAGTAACACGAGGATGATTAGGAATACAAACACTACGGACATGCCGATTAACGTAATGTTAACCGCTTGCCCGATTAAACTTTCATTCATACAATTAAGTCTCCTATTAAAATTTCCAATGCGCCGCGTTGGGTATGCAACAGCAAGGTCCCTTCCGGCGATAAATCTTGCGCCACCCCGGTAACGGCCGAGGTACCGTTTTTAACGGCAATTTGTTTGCCTAGGAACGGGAAACGCTCCAAATACGCCGGACGGATGGCTTTAAACCCGTCTTCCAGTACGGCACTGTACCCGGCAAAAAATAAATCTAATACGGCTTGCAAAAAATCCTCTTTGGCTACGTTAACGCCCAGTTCACGCAGGGAAACGGCAGGCTGGCCCACCTGGGATAAATCTTTTTGTGCCACGTTAATGCCCGCGCCGATCACAAGCCCTGCTACTTGGTTGTTTTGGGTAATCACTTCGCTTAAAATACCGCAGAGCTTTTTGCCGGCTACTTGCACGTCGTTAGGCCATTTTAAATTGGGCTGGATAGCGTATTTTTCAGCCGCTTGGCATATACACAGGGCCAACAGTTGCGTTAAATTGGCTAAAAATTGGGTTTTGGCCGGTTTTAATAAAATAGAAAAATACAGTCCGCCCGGCTCGCTAATCCAGCGGCGGTCAAAGCGGCCGCGCCCGGCGGTTTGTGCGTCGGTAGTTACCACGGTTTGGTCGGGTAGTTCGTTAAAGTGTTCTTTGAGGTACGTCTGGGTAGAGTCCAGGGTATCAAAATACAAAATATTACTCATACAAAACCTACCTATATATTTTACAAAATTTGGGCCTGTTTGCGTGTTTTTTGCCGTTGTAATTTGCTGAGTTTTAAAAAAAGCTTGCATTGTTTTTTTTTTTTGGTAGATTTGAGGTATAACGAAAGATAATCTTATATAAATAGAGGAGTACGCAGTATGAAAAGAAGTAGTTTTAAAGGGCGTTTTTGGCAGAAAGAGCATTTTATAAAAAAGTGTCATTCCCGAGTGTTTCTATCGGGAATCTTCCACGTACTAAGTTGTAATCATAAGGAAAAAACCATATGTATTCACGACAGGTACGTCGAAGATCCCCGATTACAGGCCTCGGGGATGACACCTTATTTTAGAACGGTCCCCGGCTTTACACTTATTGAGCTGTTGGTGGTTGTTTTAATCATTGGTATCTTAGCGGCGGTAGCGGTTCCGCAATACCAAAAAGCAGTTTATAAAGCTCGGACTGCTGAGGCCGCAACCATGGTAAAAGCACTTGCTAATGCACAAGAAGTTTATTATTTAGCCAATGGAGATTACACCAATGATATTAGTGAATTAGATGTAGATATTCCTATTGAAAGAGATTATAATTCAGTAGAAAAACGGGATAGTAATATGTATTATTTTTATTGTAAGCAAAAGAAACAATGCACAGCTAAAAGCGATAATGAAAATATGCCACTGATACAAATGCTACTACAACGTAAAACTGATCATCCGGGATATTTTTATTGCATAGCTCACGATGGTACCTCCCCCAAAAGTGATATGGCCGTGAGTATTTGCAAAAGCATGGGAGTGGAAGATCCAACTGCGTGGAAACCGGGTTATTATTTTAAAATAAATTAACTTTATTTTACCGCAAACATTACAGCCGCCGCCATACTTTGTGCGTCGGCTTTATTTTTGCCCGCAATATCAAACGCTGTGCCGTGGGTGGGGGACACGCGCAAGAACGGCAACCCGGCCGTAAGGTGCACCGCGGGTTGTTTAGCCGCCAATTTTAGGCCCAGTAAAGCTTGGTCGTGATACATACACAAAACGCCGTCATACTGACCGCGCAAGTGCATAAGCCATGCGGCATCCGTCGGCAAAGGGCCGTCCACGCGGTAGCCTTGCTTTTGTAACGCGTGCACCACAGGTGCCAGCACGCGGTTTTCTTCGGTACCAAACTGACCGTTATCGCTAGCGTGCGGATTAAGGGCGCACACAGCCACGCGCGGATTTTTAATCCCTAAATTTTGAAGTGCTGTTATAAAATGAAGGGCTGCTTTTTGAACGCGCGCCTTAGTTAATAGGCGCGGCAAATCAGCCACGGCAAAATGTTCGGTAACTAGCGCACAGCGCACCTGCCCGGCGCAAAACATCATAAGGCCGTCCGCCCCGGTACGCGCGCGCAAGAGTTCCGTATGCCCGGTAAACGGCACGCCCGCCAGGGCCCAACTTTGTTTGGAAATCGGTGCTGTAACTAGCGGGCAACCTGTTTTTAAAGCAAGTTTAATGCCTGTTTCCACTGCCTGAAAACTGACCCGGCCCCCCAGGGCCGTGGGGCGCGGCTTACCCGTTAGTTTGCCGGGTATATCCAGTGGAATGAGGGCGGCCAGTTTGTCTGCAAACCCGGCCTTATATAAAGAGGTGGGCTCACCAATGACAACCGGGGTACAGGTACGTTGGATACGTGGGTTTTTTAATGCTTTTACCACGATTTCGGGCCCAATGCCTAAGGGGTCCCCAGTTGTTATTAAAATGACGGGTTTGTTCATATAAAATGATCCCCCACGTGAGTGGGGGATGATTGAAAATTATTTCTTTGCTTCTGCTTTTTTCTCGTCGGCGGCTTGTTGTTCAAGCGCTTTGTCCATTTCAAACTGTTTGGTAATTTTGATATCCGCCTTGTTGGCTAAGTCTTCCAAGTATTTAGCTTGGGCTTCCAAAATGCGGGTTTGGGCAATGTATTGGCCTAAGTCGTTTTTGATATCGTCAAACGCAATCGTGCGTTCGGCACGTTTTTCTTTTACCTTAATAATGTGGTAGCCCAAGTCGGTCTTAATCGGGTCGCTTACTTTACCCACGGCCAAGGTAAACGCTTTGGCGTCAATTTCTTTGGGGGCCATGCCTTTTACCAAAATCATATCCCCGCCGGCGGCTAGGGCTTGTTTGTCCTCGGTGTAGTTTTTGACGGCGGTAGAAAAGTCCATACCGTTGTCAATTTCTCTTTTGATTTTTTTAGCCAACTCTTCTTTGGCTTTTTTATCGGCTTCGCTCATGTCTTTGGTGGTGGCTAAATAAATGTGCCCCACGCGCACTTGCTCGGCCGAGAGCTGTTTTAATTTGGCGGCAATGGCTTGTACTTCCTGCAAGTGTTGCGGGTTTTCTTTTTCCATGGCCTTAATTTTTTTGGTGTTATTTTTAAGAACGGCTTGTACCTCGTCATAGAGTGCTTTAGCGTCGGCTTCTTCTACGGGTTTAATGGTTTTTTTAAGTTCTTGTTCCATCAGTTTGCGCGAAGCAATTTCTTTAGACAGTTTTGCCCGGTACGATTTAAGCGTCAAGCCCTGTTTTTTAAGGGCCTCATTAAAGCGTTTTTCGGCGCCCTTGGGGTCGGCCTTGCCGGTTTTTTCATCTACGGCAAAGCGGGATTTAATTTCGTTTAACCCTTCGTCCAGTTCCGAATCTTTGACGGTAATTTTAGCTTCTTGTGAGGCTTGGTAAACAAGCTCTTTGGAAATGAGTTCTTTAAGTACCTCTTTGCCCAGCACGTCTTTGGCATACGGGCGGGCTAAAAGCTGTGGCGCGTTGGCCTGATACTGTTCCACCACGCTTTCTAAGAAAGCGTCATATTCCGAGGCCAAAATAGGTTGCCCGTTGACGGTAGCCACAGACGATTCCATTACTTTGGCTTGCGCGGTGGCGGCAAACGCCAACACACATAAAGCGGCTAAAAGTTTATTCGTTTTTATCATAAATAATAACCTCGTATTTAGTTTTAAGCGTATCTAACAGTTCATCCATTTTTTGGTTTTGAAGTATCTGCCGGATGCGCGGCTCGGCTTCTTTGAAAGAGAGCCGTTTTTCATTTATTTTCATTATTATATGAAATCCTTGCGCAGTTTTAAAGAACCCTTGCGCTTTGCCGATGGAAGAATTGGCGGCAATTACTTCTAAACTCTCCAAATATTCACCGGGCATAAACGTAAGCGTTTGCAAGTTTTGCGGCGCTATACTGTGCTGACGGGCAATTTCTCTCCAGCGCCCCGGGGCCCCTTTTAAGGTGCGTAGTACCTGGTCGGCCGTTTGGGCGTTATCCACAATAATTTGTTTGACCGTCATTTCATAGGGATATTTGTCATAATATTCTTTGATTTCTTTTTCGGACGGTTCCAACGCCTTGGCTTGTTTTTCATACCACAACTGTGCCAGCAAATCTTGTGCGTAGGATTGGTAGGCTTTTTCTAACTGGGCCCGGTGTTGGGCCAGTAGCTCTTGGTAGGTGTTATCTTGGGCAAGGCCTTGCCGGGTGGCGTCTTCCAAAATAAGTTTTTCACGCGTTAAAATTTGCAACAGGTTTTGGCGCCCTAAGGGAGTGTCGGCAAAGACACGGTCCTGTTCGTTTAATAGTTCCAGGGCGGCTTGCACGTCGGCCTGGGTAATGGCCACGGACCCGATACGCGCGGCGGTTTGGTCGGCCGGGGGGGTGGAAGTTTTTTGGCAGGCCGCTACACACAAGCATAATAAAAGCAATAAGGCGGTGTGTTTCATATATATAAACTATATCATTTTTGAGGAGCCAAAAGCCCGCTTAAAAAAGAAAGTGTTTGCCCGGCAAAGGTAAGCGGGTCGGTTTGAGCGGTGCAGGCCAGGCGCAGGCCGTACCCGTTTTTAGATTGCAAAAACTGCACATTTTCGGGCCCGTATTTAAAAAGTAATTTTTCGGGCAAGTCGGCCGGCAGTTGGGTGTGGCGGGTAAACGAAAGTTCCAAGCCGGGGTGTGTCCAATCCAGTTGATATATCCCCAGCTTGCCCGCTTGTTGGGACAGTGCAATTATTTGCACCAAGTGGCTCAGTTCATCCGGCACGGGGCCGCATTGGTCTGTTAGGCGCGCTAAAATGGAGTCTGTTTGGGCGCGGTCCGCGCTGATGAGTTCTTTATAGGTTTTTAGGCGTTCGGCCTCGTCGGGCAAATAATCGGGCGGAAGGAACGCCGCTACCGGCAAATTTACTTTGGCTTGCAACTGGCGCGCGGGGGCCTGGCCTTTTAGTTTGCGTACCTCGGCGGCAACCAAGTCACAATATAAAGAGAGCCCCACCTCATTTACATAGCCGTGCTGTTTTACGCCCAGCAGTTCACCCGCACCGCGGATTTCCATATCGCGTAGCGCCAGCCTAAACCCGCTACCCAGTTCGCCAAATTCCATAAGTGCGGCCAGGCGTTCTTTGGCATCGGCGGTGGGGTCTTTTTGCACGGTTCGTTTGAGATAGACGGCCGATAAATCGGCATAGTTGTTATCTTCTTGCGGGGAGGTTTGAAACAGCCAATCGGGGTGGAACAAATAGCAATAGGCTTTTTGGTCGCCGCGGCCAATGCGCCCGCGCAGTTGGTAAAGTTGCGCCAGGCCGAAGTTTTGCGCGTCCTCCACAATTAACGTGTTGGCATTGGTAATATCTATGCCCGATTCTATAATGGTAGAGGCCAACAAAACGTCATATTTGCCTTGGTTAAAATCCCACAGCGTTTGTTCCAGTTCCTTTTCATTTAATTGCCCGTGAGCCATGCAAATACGCGCCTGCGGAACGAGTTTACGTAAAAACGCCAGGCGCTCCTGCATATCGCGCACGGTATTATAGACGTAATACACTTGCCCGTTGCGCGAGAGTTCCTGGTTGATCGCGGCGGCGGCCAGTTCGTCATTCCACGCGGTGACCACGGTTTTAATGGGCGTACGGCCGCGCGGCGGGGTATCAATTAAAGAAATATCGCGCAAAGACGAAAGCGATTGATTAAGCGTGCGCGGGATAGGCGTGGCGCTAAGCATTAAACAGTGTACCCCCGCACTTAACGCGCGGATTTTTTCTTTTTGTTTGACGCCAAAGCGGTGTTCCTCATCAATAATCACAAGGCCTAAATCCTTGAAACGGATATCTTTGCTTAGCAAACGGTGCGTGCCGATAATAATGTCGCACAGGCCGTTTTGCAGTTGGGCTACAATTTCTTTTTGTGCTTTTTTGGTTTGAAAACGGCAGAGCATTTGCACGTTAATGGGGAAGCCGGCCATACGTTTGGTAAACGTTTTGTAATGCTGGTCGGCCAAAATGGTTGTAGGAACCAGCACAATGACTTGCTTGCCCGACAGCGCCACCTTTAACGCGGCGCGCATGGCTACTTCGGTTTTGCCAAATCCCACGTCGCCCACCAGTACGCGGTCCATGGGTTTGGGTAAATCCAAGTCACGCAGTGTATCGGTAATGGCTTGTTGTTGGCCGGGGGTCAGCGTATAGGGGAACGAGTCGGCAAACTCCTGTTCCATGCGCGCGTCGCCCACAATGACGGGTGCCCCGGCGGCCAGGCGTTGGGCCTCTATTTTCAAAATTTCTTTGGCGGCTTTTTGGGCTTCTTGCTTTACGCGGGCTTTGGCCTCTTTCCAGGTGGTTCCGCCCAATACAGCCAAGGTGGGGCGTTTGCCGCCGGCCGAAATATATTTTTGTACTTTTTTAAAATCGTACATAGGTACGTAGAGTTTACTGCCGCGGCGGTATTCAATTTGCAGACAATCGGTTGGGTTTTCGGCCTCGTTCATGACTTCCAGGCCCAGGTAGCGGCCGATGCCGTAATCTTGGTGGACCACATAGTCCCCGGCTTGTAACTCTTTAAAGCGCACGCGTTTGGCGTGCTCTACGTCAAAGCGTTTAAGCACGCGGGCAGTGCTGAAACGGCGGTTTAAAATCTCGTTGGAAGTAATAAACGCGAAGTGTTGCGCCTCGTTAATAAATCCCTGCGTAAGTGGGGAAATCGTAAACTCTACGCGTTTAAAAATGGGGAACGGGGCTAAAAAATCGGTCAAGCGCTCCAGCTCGCCGCGGTTTAAACACGTGATAGTAACGCGGATATTTTGTTTGATTAACCGTTCGGTTTCTTGTGCCAGCAGGGCGGTATTGGCCCCAAAGGAAAGGTTATTTTTCAAATTACAATTTACGGCGCCAACCGCGGGCAACAACGTAATGACCGCACAACCGGGGTAAGCGGATAAATCTATATCCGCGTTGGGCTCGTCAAAAATATAACGGGCGTTGGGCAGAAAATCGGCCAAGGTGCAGGGCTTCTGGTCAAACGAAAGCGGCAAAATGAGGGCTTCTTCGGCGGCGGATAGAGTGTGGTGGGTATCCACATCAAAGGTGCTGATAGCTTCTATACGGTTTCCCGAAAAATACAAACGCAAAGGGTCCGGCCGGTGCAAACAAAAGATATCCACCACACTGCCGCGTGCGGCGTATTCGCCGGGTGTTTCGGCGTAATCGCTGCGCGTATAGCCGGCAGTTTCCAATTTATCTAATACTTCCTGGCGGCGTACCTTGTCCCCGCAACGCAATACATGCGTGCGGGCGTGAAAATCATGCACGTCGGGCAGTGGGGTTTGCAGGGCCTCATAAGGGGCGCTGATTAACACCGGCCCGTTGGGGCGGCTTACCAGTTGGTGCAAAAAATGCATTTGCCCGGTATCACTTAGCGGGAAGGTCAAAAGCACGGCGTTTTTAGGGGCAAACGCGTGTGCGGCGTTATCAAAATCGTCTAACTCTTGTGCGCTGACAAATACGGCAGGGTGTTGTTCGCTCAAAAAATTTTTACATACAAAATAGCTTTGGGCCGCCCCGTTGGGCAGCCCATAGTAACGCGTAAAAGAGGGAGGTTGCGTACTCATAACCAGTTAGAAACTTTGCGGCTCGGTGCCTGAGATAAAGGCCTCTAAAATTTTGTTGTGTTCGGCCGGGGTAGCCAGTTTACCCGTTAAGGGGTTGACGTAAGCAAACGAAATACCTTCGGGCACGGGGAAATCTTCGTTGGGCTCTTCTTGTAAAATTTGTTCCATAATAGCCGTCCACCAGCGTGCGGTGGTGCTACCCGTAAAACGGGCGCCGTCTTCGTGCGAGGTATCATCATCATACCCCATCCAAGCGGCCGCGGCGGTATGCGGGGTCATACCCACAAACCACATATCGCGGTGGCTTTGCGTGGTGCCGGTTTTGCCGGCAATCGGGCGGCCCAGGCGGTTGACGTACGCGCCGCTACCGCGCTGTACCACGCCTTTCATCATGGTAAGCAGTAAGTAGGAATGTTGCGGCGTAAACTCGGCCTGTTCCACGGGGATATGCTGTTCCAAAATGCGCCCGGTGGAATCTTCCACCCGTTCAATATAGTAGTTATCCGTATGAATCCCGCCGTTGGCAAACGTAGAAAGGGCCGCTAAATGTTCGTCCATTTGCAAAACACTTACGCCCAGTGCCAAGGCCGGCACACGCGGCAAGTTGGCCGTAATGCCCGCTTTGCGCGCCACGCGCACCACGTCGGCAATGCCTACCGCGTCAATCAAGTTAACGGCTACTAAGTTTTTAGATTTTTCAAGCCCTTTGCGCAGTGTAATCCACCCTTCGCTCTTGCCGCCATAGTTTTGCGGTACCCATACGTTAAAATCTTTGCTGGCCACAAAGGATTGTTTGGCCAGGTCCAGGGAATATAAGTCCGCATTTTCGTCAAACGCGTGCCAGTTTTTGCCGTCATAGTAAAACATGGTGGGCAAATCTTTAACAAGCGTAGCCGGGGTGTAGCCTTTTTGCAACGCGGCCATCCACACATACGGTTTAAACGACGAGCCCGGCTGGCGTTTAGCTTGCGTGGCGCGGTTGAATTTGCTTTGGTCGTATTCGCGCCCGCCAATCATCACACGTACCGCGCCCGATTTTACGTCGCGCACCATAAATGCGCCTTGCAAGCGCGGGGCCTCTTTAGACGGGTCACGCGGGGTGGCTTCTTCGTCGGTTTCTTTGGCGGCTTCGGCCTCGGTGTCGTTGGGGTCAAACTCAATGCCCAGGCCTTTGGCCACTTGTTCGTCAAATTCGTTAAGCCATTTGTTCATGGTTTCTTCGGCCATTTTTTGCTGTTTGATATCAATGGTGGTGTAAATGTTCAGGCCGGCTTTCCACAAAACGTCCATGCCGTATTTGGGCTCTAAAATGCGGCGCACGTGTTCAATAAAATAGCGCCCCGGTTTGTTTTCTTCCACTTGCGCGGGTTTAACGGGCATGGGCTCTTCTTTGGCTTTTTGATATTCTTCGTCGGAAATATAGTTTTGCTCGTGCATCACGCTAAGCACCAGGTTGCGGCGTTGTTTGGCAAGCTCGGGGTTGACAAAGGGGTTATAGCGCCCCGGCGCCGGGATAAGCCCGACCAGTAGGGCGGCCTCGCCGGTGGTTAGTTGTTCTAAATCTTTATCAAAGTATTTTTTGGCGGCGGCTTTTACGCCGTACGCACCACTGCCCAAGTAAATTTGGTTGAGGTAGAGTTGTAAAATTTCGGGCTTGCTGAACTGGTGTTCAATTTGGATAGCCAAAATAATTTCGCGTATTTTGCGGATGAGTTTTTTCTCTTGCGTTAAAAACACCCCGCGCGAAAGTTGTTGCGTGAGCGTGGACGCCCCCTGTTTGGCGCGGCCGGTTACTACGTCGTTAAGTAGGGCACGCCCAATGCCGCGCATGGAAAACCCCGGGTGCGAAAAGAAATTGCGGTCCTCCATAGCTACCACGGCGTTTTGCAAGTCCACCGGGATTTCCTCTAAGGGCACCATCATGCGTTTTTCAATAGAAAACTCGTGGATGAGTTCGTTATTGCGGTCATAGACTTTGGTGGTAAGGGAGGGGGTATATTCCTCCATTTCATACACGGGGGGCAGGCCGGAAAGGATATAGCGCATAAATACCGCCACGGCCAAGATGAACACGGCCAAAGCAATGCCGGCGGCGGTCAAAAAAAGGCGTGACTTATACAAAGGGGTATGTTTACGGGCCATATACCTTTATTATATCAAAAACGGCGGACGCGATGCCGGTTTATATCCCGGCAACAATTTTCCAAATTTGGGCACCTTGAAACCGACTTAGCCCTTACGTACGTGCCGCGCTACGCGCGGTCTGCCCGACGTACGCTACGGGCTAACTTATGGTTTCAATCTGCCTCAAATTTGAAAAATCAGCTTGCTACCAGTTTAACCCGGTGATGTTTTCTTCGCCAACTACGTTCAATTTTTCCAAATCAGGGTACTGGCTATGTACCCGGTGCTTATTTCAATAAATGCCGCGCTTTTTTCTTATTACTAAGTTCCCATTCCGGCCCCATCGATTGACAGACCTGGGCCTCTAGCGTATTTAAAGTTGCGACGCAATAAAATATATCCGCATGTTTTGGGTTATCAGGGCGGACCCTATTTGTATAGGATATTCCAATATTAGTTGTTTCAACAGATACAGTTGTATTTAACACTGTACAGGTCCACTTTGAAGGACATTCTATAGATATATCTAGTTCATCTTGAGAATTAGCATACTTTCCATTAGCCAAATAGTATGCATCTTGTGCATCATGAATAGCAGCAGCATAGGTAATAGCATGCATTAACCGGCTTTTAATAACGGCTTTTTTGTATTGTGGTACCGCCACCGCGGCCAAAATGCCAATAATTAACACTACTACTAACAACTCAATGAGCGTAAACGCCCGCTGTTTCCCTCGCCCCTTGTGGGGGAGGATGCCCGGTAGGGCAGGTGAGGGGTTGTTCAATGAATTTGCATTCCTTTTTGTCATACAGTTCTCCTTAGTTTTATTTCAATTTTCTGCTTTGGAGAACGTATGCAAAAACGGCTCTTGTTGCCCAAGTCCTTCAAGTTACCCAAACAACAACAGCCGTGGCTTATCGTTTACACGATAAACGCTCGGCACAAAACAGCAGGCTTGCAATTCCGTTTGTTTTGTGCCTAAATTCGGCTGTCTTTGGCCTTGAAGGATTTACTAAATAATTAGTAAAAACCCGTTTCTTAAACGGTTCCAAAAACAGATAAAATTGTTTTTTTACTACTCCTCTATTGTAACATAATTCCTGCCAAATTGGGGGCACTCAACTAGAAGCAAGCCCCCGGCTACCTAATTTGTCTCAAAATTTTAGTACAATAGTATTAGAGGCAGATTATGTGTTCAAAGCCGATTTCCGCCCACGCGGGAAAAGGCGGTAGTGCTTGCTCCGGTCCTCGTACAATTTATAAGTGTAAACAAGGCCATGTGCCCGGGCAAGGCGCGCCGCAATTTTTTACGCAGGCGTATCATACAATTTTGTTGTTTAGCTCGCCCACGCATGGTGCCCAAGTATGTATGGCGCCCGACGGGGTAGCCACCGGTTTGTGTACGCCCACGGGCCTGCATCAAACCCGGCTACGCAGTTCGTTTAGTACCGGGCAAGTAACCCGTTACGAATGGCAAGACGGGCCACACATGCGCCGCACCACCTTGTTACCGCTGTTAGGCAAAGACGGTAAAACGGAAGAAGTGCTTAGCGTCACGCGCGATATTTCATCTTGGGCCACGTCGGCCCCCGGTGTAGGGCAAGCGTTGCATGAGGGAAATGCCCCCAAAACATTTGCCCAACTGTTACTGGCCGCGCGCGAAACCGAAAAGCGCGAAATTGCCAAAGCCTTGCACGACGAAATCGGCACCGCTTCGGTCATGCTTGCGGCCTTAATAAGTATTGCCAAGCAAAGCGTGCAAAAAGGCAACTGCCAACAGGCCCTGACCGATTTGGAGCGTTTGCAAACGCAAACCGAGCAAAGCATTGAGCGCCTGCGTAACATTATTGTTACGTTGCGGCCACCCAGCTTAGATACCGACGGCGCCCTGCGCGGCAGTGTGGAAGAGTTGGTGCAAGATGTATGCGGGCTGGGGAGGCTGAAGTACCGCTTTGTATGTGCCGAAAACATGAACGAAAAAGGCATCTGCGACCGCGTGAAAATTTTGCTCTACCGCTTGGTGCAAGAGGCGCTAAGTAACATTGTCAAGCACGCCCGCGCGCAACACGTTACCGTTGCACTCAAGCGCGTAAAAGACGCTTTGCACGTAACCGTGCAAGACGACGGGGTTGGGTTCGTGCCGGGCAAGTGCCCCTCTATCCACCACGTGGGCTTGCGCTCCATGCAAGACAGTGTGCACCTCTTAGGGGGCGAACTGAAAATTTTAAGCACGCCGGGCAAAGGCACGCGCATTTGTGCCGTTTGCCCGTGCGTAATATATGAGGAAGGATTATGATCAACATTATTTTAGCCGATGACCATGTAATGGTGCGCCAAGGGGTGCGCATGATGTTGGAAACCGCCAAAGACGAATTTAAAGTAATCGGGGAAGTTTCCAACGGGGAAGAACTGTTAGAACTGGCCCAAAAAACCCCGGCCGACGTATATATTGTAGATATTTCCATGCCGGTATTAAACGGTACCGAAGCCGTACATAAACTTTTAAAAATAGACCGCAAAGCCAAAGTGCTTATTCTTAGCATGTATGACGACCGCGTATCCGTGGAAAAAGCCCTCAAAGCCGGGGCCAAAGGGTTTGTGGTAAAGGTGTCTCGCGCGGAAGAACTTTTGGATGCCGTGCGCGAAGTAGCCGCCGGGCGGTTTTACTTTGGCGGGAAAATCTCCAAATTTTTAGTGCAAGGTTTCTTGGGCAAACACGCCCCTAAAAAACGGGACGCCCATTTAACCGCCAAGGAAAAAGAAGTCTTGCAACTTATTGCCGAAGGGTACAGCAGTAAGCAAATTGCCAAGCACTTTACGCTTTCTTTAAATACCATTCACGTGCACCGCAACAACATTATGCGCAAACTCGGCATCCACAAACAGGCCGAGCTGGTGCGCTACGCACTCAAAGAGGGGATTGCCCAGTTATAGGAGATTTTATATGCGTATCATTGCAGGCACCGCCCGCGGCAGACGAATTTTTTCAGTTTCTAAAAATTTACCCGTTAAACCCATTTCGGACCGGATGAAACAGTCGCTCTTTGACATCCTGCGCCCGCGCATTACCGGGGCTAAATTTTTAGATTTATTTGCCGGCACGGGCAACGTGTCTTTAGAGGCGTTAAGCCGCGGCGCGTTAAAAGCCGTCATGGTGGAAAAAGAGCCCGCGTGCATTAAGAATATTCACCGCAATTTGGTGCATTTAGGTTTTGAAGAACGCGCCAAGGTACTGCGCGGCGATATTTTAAAACCGCTTGATTGGCTACTTGCTTATAGCGATAACGACGGCTATGACATTATTTTTATGGGCCCGCCGTACCGCGACAGTAACAACAAAATGCTTTCCCTTTCACAGCCCTCTTTAAAAAACGTGGCCGACGCGCAGTTATTAGCCCCCAACGGGTTATTGGTCATCCAAACCCACAAGACCGAAGTGTTTGATATCCCGGTGGGCTTGGAAGTTTTCCGCACCGAAAAATACGGCGACACACTGGTGCGCTTTATCCGCCACATCCAGGAGCAAAAACATGTATAGCGACGTGCGCGAGCTGAATTATTCCAAAATTAAAACCTACAAAGAGTGCCCGCTCCTTTATAAATATAAGTATGTAGAGGACAAGCGCGAAGGCTTAACCCCGGCCTCTTCGTTGGGGGTGTCCATTCACCGCGCGCTGGAGGCCTATCACGCGGATAGTAACGACCCGTCCGAGCTTTTAAATTATTATGACGATTGCTGGCTGGGGGCCGGGTATAGTAGTGCCGGCGAGCAAATGGAGTGGTACTTAAAAGGCAAAAAAATGATGGAAGAGTACGCCCAGGCCGAATACCAACGCAAAACCACTGTGGACAGCACCGAGCGCGAATTTATTTTTGAGTACAACGGCTGGACCTTTCGCGGCAAAATTGACCGCATTGATAAATGGCCCGACGGCAGTTGGGAAGTTATTGACTATAAAACCGGCACGGATATGGACCTAAGCATCCCGGTCACAGATTCCCTGCAACTGGGTATTTATTCCGTGGGTGCGCGGCGCGCGTGGAATATGCAAAAAGGCAAAGTAACGTATTATTTCACGGCTTACAATCAAACGCAAAGTGCGCCGTTTGAAGCATTTGACGAAGAAAAAATCTTAAACATTTTTATACAAACCGGGGAAAAAATTGTAGCGGGCGATTTTACACCCAATACCGCCCATTGCGCCGATTGTGCGTTTAAAAACACGTGTGAATTTTCATCTTGTAAAGAGGAACAACATGACGCCTGCCCAACTGCTTAAAAAAGCAAAACGCATTGTATTTAAATTCGGCACCAATGCCCTTAGTACCGAAAGTGGGGACTTGGCACTCTCGCGTCTGTACTCGTTTATGGAGGATTTAGCCGCCCTGCGCGCGCAAGGCAAAGAAATCATTGTAGTAACTTCGGGCGCGGTAGGCATGGGCAAACGCGTACTGGGGCTTACACAGACCGACGGCGTTTCCACCAAACAAGCCTGCGCCGCCGTGGGGCAAATTGGGCTGATGAAATTTTATGAGCGCGGGTTTAAAGAGTTGGGCGTCGTGTGCGCGCAAGTGCTACTGACCGAAGATGATTTTGCCGACCGTGCCCGCTATTTAAGCCTACGCGACACATTAAACCGTCTTTTGGAACTGGGGTGCATCCCGGTAATTAACCAAAACGATACCGTTTCCACCAACGAACTGCGCGCCTATAAAGACAAGGGAGTTAAAGTTTGTTTTAGCGATAACGACAAACTGGCCGCCTTGGTTACGGCCGGTATGGACGGCGATTTGCTTTGCATTTTAAGCGACGTGGAAGGCCTGTATAATGCCGACCCGCGCAAAAACAAAAACGCTAAACGCCTGGACGTGGTACAAAACATTACGCCCGAAATTGAGGCGCTGGGCTTTTGTGCTTCTTCGCGCGGGCGCGGCGGTATGAAAACCAAGTTGGAAGCCGCCAAAATTGTCACGCGTGCGGGTGCCGCTATGGTAATTGCATACGGCAAGCGCGGTGGGGCGGTGTCTGCCCTGTGGGGGGAAGATTTTAAAGGCACTTTATTTTTACCGACGGCCGATCTGCCGGGCCGCAAATTGTGGTTGGCGTATGCCACCAACGTGGCCGGCGGTGTGCGTGTAAACGCCGGGGCGGTAAAAGCGTTGCGTGAAAAGGGCTCGTCTTTACTTCCCATTGGCATTACCGGGGTAGCCGGCGCGTTTGAACGCGGTGACGCCATTTCCATTTTAGACCAGCAAGACCGCGAAATCGCCCGCGGGCTGACCAATTACTCCAGCCAAGATTGTGCCAAACTGGCGGGTTGTTCGTCGGCAGAAATTGCAAAAAAAATCGGCTCTAACAATTATGATGAGGTTGTCCACCGCGACAATATAGTCCTTCTATGAACGTACCGGAACTAGCCCAAGCGGCCAAACAAGCGTCTTTTATTTTGGCAGCACTGCCTACCGCCACCAAAAACCGTGCCTTGCAAGCCATGGCCGCCGCGTTGCGCGCCCACGCGCCCACAATTTTGCAGGCCAACGCCTTAGATTTGCAAGCCGCCCAACAAGAAGTTGCCGCCGGGCGGATGAAAAGCGCGTTGTATGAACGCCTCAAACTAACGCCCGAAAAATTGGAAACCACCGTGCGCGGCATGGAAGAGTTAATTGCCTTGCCCGACCCGGTGGGTACGTTATTAGACGAAACAGAATTGGACAGCGGGCTTGTGTTGCAAAAAATTTCGTGCCCGATTGGGGTTTTAGGGATTATTTTTGAGGCCCGGCCCGACGTGGTGCCGCAAATTTGCGCGTTGTGTGTAAAGTCGGGCAACGCCGCCCTCTTAAAAGGTGGCAAAGAAACCCTGCACACCAACACGGTCCTCATGCAAACTATTTTGGGTGCTTTAGCCACTGTGCCCGGTTACCCGGCGGGTGCATTTTCACTGCTTACGTCGCGCGAGGAATCTGCCCAAATGCTGCAGGAAGATAAATACATTGATTTAATCATCCCGCGCGGCGGCAACGGGCTACTGGCCTATGTCAAAGCCAACACGCGTATCCCTGTTTTAGGCCACGCGGACGGCGTATGCCACTTATATATTGCGCGCAGTGCAAATTTAGAGATGGCTTGCCGGCTGGCAGTGGACGCCAAAACGCAATATCCGGCGGCGTGCAACGCCTTAGAAACCCTTTTAATAGATGAAAGCTGGCCGCGTGAAAACCAACAACAACTCTTGCAAACTTTAGTGCAAAACGGGGTTAGCTTATACGGCAACGCACACGTGGCGGCCTTGGCCCCGGTAGCGGGCGACGTGGAAAATTGGCACACCGAATACGGCGAGAAAAAACTCTCCGTCAAATTCGTGCCTAGCGTGCAAGCGGCCATTACGCATATTAACACATACGGCTCGCACCATACAGACGCGATTGTCAGCGCGGACGAAAACGAAGCCGAACTCTTTTTAAATTTAGTAGATAGCGCAGGCGTTTATCACAACGCCTCCACGCGCTTTGCCGACGGGTACCGCTACGGCTTTGGGGCCGAAGTGGGCATCAGCACCGGCAAAACGCACGCACGCGGCCCGGTGGGGCTAAGCGGGCTGACCATTTATAAATATAAGTTGCGCGGTAGCGGCCAGCAAGTGGCGGATTACGTCGGCCCGCACGCGCGGCCGTTTACGCATAAAAAGCACGGGGGAAAACAATGAAACTGGGGTTTATCGGTGCCGGAGAAATGGGCGGAGCTATCATCCGCGGTCTGTTAAAAACCGGGTGGAAAGCGCAAGACATTTTAGCTTCTGTACGCACGCCCGAAAAAGCCAATTTACTGGCGGATACTTTAGGTATTGCCGCTTGTACGGATAACGCCCGCGTCATCAACGAGGCCGACCGTTTGTTTTTAGCCGTTAAACCCGCGCAAATGCCGCAAGTATTGGCCGAAATTGCCGCCGCCCAAACCACCGCTAAGCCGCTAGTCAGCATGGCGCTGGGGTGGAGTGTGGAAAAAATTGAAAAAATACTGCCCAACTGGCCCATTATCCGCATTATGCCCAACACGCCGCTTGCGCTTGGCGAGGGGGTCACGCTGTTTCACTTTGCCGCTATCGTGCCGCAACCCGTGCGCCAAGAAATCATGAATTTGTTTAACAAAATGGGCCAAACGTATGAAGTGGCGCTAGACCAGTTTGACGCCGCCACCGCGCTTTCGGGCTCCGGTCCGGCGTTTGTGTATGATTTTATAGACGGTCTTTCTTTGGCGGGCCAAGCCCAAGGGCTAGCCGCCACCACCGCGCGCGCCCTGGCCATTCAAACCGTTCTCGGCGCCGCCAAAATGGCACAGACCGAAAGTGCTACCCCCGCCCAGCTCGCTCAAAAAGTAGCCACGCCCGGCGGTTGTACGGCGGCCGGCATGGAAGTTTTAGTGACGAGTGATTTAAAAGATGTGTTGCGCGAAACACTGGCCGCCACCACGCGCCGCGCCCAGGAAGTATCTAAACAATCATGAGCCAGTTACTCTTTGCCTTTACACTTTCTTTTTTGGCCGGGGCCGCCAGTGCGGTGGGTGGGCTGTTGTCGTTCTTTATCAAAAAAGAAAATTTGTCCGCGCTGGCCATTGGGCTTGGGTTTTCGGCGGGTGTGATGATTTATGTTTCGTTTGTGGAAATTTTACCCCACGCACAAAACGCTCTTACCTTATTATATGGCGGGCGCGGCCCGTGGCTGACAACGGCGCTGTTTTTTGCGGGCATTGTGCTGGCGTGGGGGGTGGACCAATGTTTGCCGCCGTTGCACGTGAAAGAAGAATCGCTCAAACAAACCGCCAAGCTCAAACAAACGGGCATTTTTACGGCCGTCGCACTTACTTTGCATAACTTTCCCGAGGGGTTGGCGACGTTTTTCTCGGCGTTAGACAGCGTAACACTCGGTTTTTCTATAGCACTTGCCGTAGCCATTCATAATATCCCCGAAGGAATAGCCGTGGCACTGCCCGTTTATCATTCCACGGGCAGCCGCCAAAAAGCTTTTTGGGCCAGTGCCGCCAGTGGCATGGCCGAGCCTGTTGGTGCGGTAGCGGGCTATTTTTTACTGCACGCGGTATTGCACGAGGCTTTACTGGGCGTACTTTTTGCCGGGGTGGCCGGGATTATGGTGTATTTGGCGCTGGACGAGCTGTTACCCACGGCGCATGATTATGGGCATGGGCATCAAGTCATTAGTGGTGTGATTGGCGGTATGGCTTTAATGGCCGTGGTGCTGTTGATTTTTTAACGACTCTCCTGCAAAATTGGTTTATACGTGGACCAACGATTTGCCACATTTGGGCTACTCAAGGCCGACTTTCGCTTGCGTACTTGCCGCACGTTGTGCGGTCCGGCAGACGTACGCCGCACTCAACTTACGGCCTTGATTAGCCTCAAATCTGACAAATCAGGGTACTGACTATTAAACCCGGTGCTGATTTGAAAAATCAGCCTACTGTCAGTTTCCCCAGTGCTTGGGGAAAGTGCTGTGCTTTATTCTACACCTACTTTGGTACACCTTGTTTTAGCAGTAAAATATTGACTTATATCTGTCATATCCGCAATGGGACCTTTCCACCATTCACATACTAATTTACATGCTTTTTCGTCACTGGGAGCGGTAGCTAAATTCCAAGTAGAATCTATCGTTGAACGAGCTATAGCCACAGAACCCCGTGCCAGCCAATTATTTTTTAAACTGCCGTCTTCATGATAGTCGGTATTAAGCGTTATCGCACATCCTTGATTTGAACAATACGCATGCCAGGCCCCGGCCTTTTTTAGACAATTTCGTTCTGCAGTACAGGGAGTACCAGGTAATTCTATGTCTAATAAATTTGTGCCGTCCGTTCCTGTAAAGAGGATTTTTTGTTCGGGTGATCCATTCGTCAGTAGCCACGCATCAATGGCTTGCTGGGCAGCTTTCGCTACAGCCCCAAATTCGCTCAGGCGTGCTTTTTGTACCGCTTTTTGGTACTGTGGTACGGCCACCGCCGCTAATATCCCAATGATTAAAACAACCACTAACAACTCTATAAGCGTGAAACCCCGCTGTTTTCCTCGCCCCTGGAGGGAGAGGGTGGCCGAAGGCCGGGTGAGGGGGGAATAGAAACAACTTTTATTGATTACTTTTTTCATGTTATTATCCTTATTTCACTCATTCCGGATAACAACAAGCACGGCTGTTATACCGGATTGCCACAAAGTAATCCACATAAAACAGCCGTAATTTACCATTCTTGCGAACGGCAAACATTCGGCACAAAACAAACGGGTCTAGGGTCCGTTCATTTTGTGCCTAATACAGCTGTTTTTGGCTTTGTGGCGTATTTTTCAATACACGCTGTACCGAATGTACAGCTCCAAAAACAGTTTAAATTGTTAATTCACGCGCCTGGGCGCGGGTTTTCCTCCTATAATTGCACCCACATAAAGGATAATATCATCCCCAGGGTGTAGCTCGTTACGTTGGTCATAATACACAGCGTGGCCGAGTCTTTAAGTGTAATATCCTTGCGGTTGATGAGGCGGATGAGCACCGTTTCCAGTGCCACGCACACCACCCACCACACGGCGCTTTGCGCCACCCAATGCACTAAAATACCCCACGTCAGCGCGGCGGTAATTACGTTGGCAATGGCTACACCGTACAAAATGGTAAAGCGTTTTTTGGTGTAAACAATATAAGCCGTGGCACACAACAGTTCCAGCACCAAAATCAAACTGAGCGCCCCCCACGCTTGCGGGCGTTTCCACAGTGCCTCTTGCGGCGGGGTATCCACGGGCTCCACGGTTAAATCTTCCGGGCCTACATATACATTAAATTGGTTAATCAGCCCGTCCGGCACGGCAAACACATTGCTGGGGCGGGTTTTACCGTCTTCAAACGTAACGCTTAGCTGGGCAAAGGGCTCAAACTCGTACGCTACCGCGGCGCATGCGCCGCCGCCGCACGTCATTTTTTGCGAGCCGTAAACGCCCAGCGGCGTAGCGTTCATACATAATAAATCTTTACACAGCACCAGCTCCGTGCGGGCCGGGTTGATGAGCGGGTGCGCATCCGTTTGGTAAATAAAATGGAACTGCACTTCGGGTAGCGGGGCAATTTCCGCTCCTGCCGGTAAAAAAGCACAAAAAGCAATCAAACTAAGCAAAATTTTCTTCATAAAAACCTCTTATTTTAGTATTATAACATTAAATACACTTTCGGGGGAAATTTTATGTTTACCAATACGCAACTTCAAAAATATGCCGACGTTTTAATCTGGGCCTTAAAAGCCGCGCGCCGCAACGGCACGTTCAAAAAGTATGACAGCGTGCTTTTACGCACCGATATGGCCGCCGCCCCGCTGGCTAAGGCCGTCTATGCCAAGCTCTTAGCGCAACGCTACAACGTGCTACTGCGTTGGAACGCGCCCGAAGATTTTACCACCGCTTTTTACGAGCTGGCCGATACTAAACAACTGGCCTATTTACCCCAAGGGGAATTGGAAATCCAGGGCAACCTTAACGGTTTAATTGCCCTGCACGCCCCGCAAGATTTAACGCACCTTAAAAAAATTGACCCTGCTAAACTGGCCAAAAGCGCCGTGGCGCGCAAACCCGTGCGCGAAATTTTGGACCTGCGCGAGCAAAAGGGGCTTTTCTCGTGGACACTTTGTAACTATCCCACCGAGGAACTGGCCAAGCGGGCGGGCCTGTCCGTCAAAGAATATGCGGGCCAAGTGGCGCGCGCGTGCTTTTTAAACGAAAAGGACCCCGTCAAAAAATGGCAGGAAGTGACGCGGCAGATTAACGAAATCGGCAAATGGCTCTCGGCTATGCCGATTAAAACCCTGCGCGTGCAAACCAAAAATATGGATTTTGAGGTACTACTGGGCGAAAAACGCCGCTTTATTGCGGGTGGCGGGTGCAATATCCCCTCGTTTGAAATTTTCACGTCGCCCGATTGGCGCGGCACGCGCGGCGTATATTTTGCCGATTTGTCCTCGTACCGTAGCGGCAATTACGTGCGCGGCGTGCGGCTTGAGTTCAAAAACGGCCGCGTCGTCAAGGCGGATGCCCAGCAAGGGGCCGATTTTGTACGCAAAATGCTGGCCATGGACAAAGGCGCGGCGCAAATTGGTGAATTTTCACTCACCGACCGGCGGTTTTCCAAAATCAACAAATTTATGGCTGATATTTTGTTTGACGAAAACTTTGGCGGCACGTACGGCAACTGCCATGTGGCCGTGGGTGCCAGCTACGCGGACACATTTTCCGGCCCGCAAAGCAAGTTGGACAAAAAACTCAAAGAAAAACTGGGCTTTAACGATTCGTCCTTACACTGGGATTTAATCAACACCGAAAACAAAACCGTCACCGCCACGTTAAAAGACGGTTCCCAAAAAATCATCTACGAAAAAGGCCAATTTACCTATTAAATAGGCCCAAAGTCCTATGCAAAGGCCCACCTGCGTGTGGGCCTTTTGGCCTATGGTATTTGTACGCAAAGTTCCCTATACTATAAGTAAGAAGACCCTAAAAGGAGGGAAAATTATGAAAAAAGTACTAGCGTTGTTAGGTGTGGTGATGTTTTCCGCTTCTGCGTTCGCCCTGAATGTAGAGGCCCCGTCGGGCAAAGATTGCGCGGGTGAAAAAGCGGCGTTTGAAAAATACGCCGTGGACCAACGCAATGAGGTTGTGGCCCAACATATCATAATTAACATGGCTGACCCCATGGAAAATATGACCGACGAACAAGCCCTGCCGATTGCGGCTTGTTATGCCACGTTTAAAGTAAAAGGAACGGCGTTTACCAACTTTGTGCGTGCACATGCGGGCATTTTCCCCGGGGATATTACCGGCAAAGAAGAAGCCGAAATGAGAGCTTTTGCCGCCCGTGTAGACCGCTTAAGCGCGCAAGATAAAGTAAATAAAATTGCGCAAGCGGGTAATGTGTCGCACACGATTGAGTATATTTTAATCAACTTTGCCGATCCCATGGCAAAAATGAGCGACGTAGAAGCTGTGCCGCTGGCTAAAGCTTATGCGGGTGTAAAAGTAAACGGGCAACCGATGGTGGAATTTGTACGCGTACACGCCAGCGAATTTGCCGGCAACGTGCCGTATGAATTAGACACCTTTGTAGAACGTGTAAACAAGTTAGCTAAATAAGTAGTTTTTGAGTAAGTTTGTCCGCCGCGCAGATGAGGTCTGCGCGGTTTCTTTTTGCGTCCGGGTGCCGGGCCTCTCGCGGGTGTTAACTGACCGCTTTTTGGATAAACGTTCGTCGCGGAAATTGGCCGCCCCGGCTCGGGGCTTGCATTGTTTTTTTTTTTGGTACACTGTTCCTATGTCGCACACAGGAGAAAATAAAATGAACAGTAACCAGTCTAAAATGAGTTGTAAGCAGGGGTTTACCCTTATTGAGTTGTTGGTTGTAGTTTTAATCATTGGTATATTGGCGGCCGTTGCCGTGCCGCAATACCAAAAAGCGGTGGAAAAGAGCCGCATGACAGAGGGGATTTTAGCTGTTGAAACTATTGCCAAAGCCCAGGAAGTGTACCGCTTGGCCACGGGGGAATATGCAACCGACTTAAATGAATTAGATGTGGTATATTCATCATTATCCGATTGTTTGTATGGTGGCATAATCCCAGCCAAGTGCAGTGTTCATTTTCAGTTGATGTCTGCGGGGTTCAATTCCGCGCGCAAAGCGTTGGCCCGCCGCCTTGATCCTAGCGGGCAGGACACTAAATATACTTTGTTAATTCAAAAAAATGGGGAAAGGAAATGTGCTATATATAAAAATATATCGGACTATGAATTACAGTTATGTTCAGATTGGGCCGACAGCGTAGAGGACCGCCGGGCGGAATAATTCCCCAGGCTGAAGGCTGGGAAATTTTGTAAGATTGTGAAAAAATTTACAACTCTTCGTGCATCACTTTGAGGGCCGACTTTTCTTTGGCAACGGGTAGGCACTCTTGCACTTTGTAGTGCGCGGGGTCCACCGCGGCGGAAATAGCGGCAATGTCGTCGTCCGTGAGGACTTCTTTATCGTACGTGGTGCGGAACTGGTACGCGAGGCCGCTTTGTAAGATGAGGTCCATGGATTGGCGGATAACGGTGGAATTGGCTTCCACCCCGGTAATAAGCGCATATTTATCCAGCGGAGCCTTTAAATCCATGGCAATAAAGTCCACCAGTTTTTTGTCTATGAGTTCTTTAAGCACTTCGGGCCGGGTGCCATTGGTGTCCAACTTCGTTTTATAGCCTAGGGCCTTAATATCGGCCATAAAGCGGACTAAGTCTTCCTGCAACGTCGGCTCCCCGCCGGAAACAACAACGCCCTCCAGGGTACCCCGGCGGCGTTGTAAAAAAGCCATTACCTCTTCCTGAGGCATAGACGGCATAAACAAATGCGGGTAAACGAGTTCCGGGTTGTGGCAGTAGCGGCAACGGAAATTGCATCCCTGTGTGAACACAATCGCTGCCGGGGTGCCGGGGAAATCAATTAAGGTAAATTTTACCAGTCCGCCTAGTTTCATGCGTCTATGCCCTTGGAAAGGGGGAAATTATTTATCGCTGGCGCATTCGCAGCCGCAAGAGCAGCCGCCTTCTACGTTCAAGGTTTTGCGCATGGCAAATTCTTCTTTTTTACCTTTGTTCCAGTTTTGCACCGGGCGCAAATAGCCTACTACGCGGGAATATACTTCACATTTAGAGCCTTGTACTTCGCTCATTTCTTTTTTGAGGTCCGAGATTTTGGTTTCTACTGCTTGTCTTTCTTGTGCGGTCATGTTTTTTCTCCTTTTAGATGGTTGTAATATGCGGGTCCGTGAAAACCCTTTTAATCATTTTGGCATTTTGCCAAATCGTTTTCAATTTACTTTTTGGGTTAGGTTGAACTAACCCAAAAAGGGTTATTTGCTATAGAGTTGTTCTTCCAGTAGCGCAATTTTGCGTTGCAACTCTTGCATGCGCTCTGCCTTACACTTGGGGCATTCAAAATGTTCGCCCGCAATGTAGCCGCATTTGGGGCACACGCTAAACGTAGGCGTGATAGAGAAATACGGCAGTGTGTAGCGTTCACACACAGTCTTAATAAAGCGCTTCATGGCTTCTAAATCTTTAATGCGCTCGCCGGTGAAGATATGCTGTACCGTGCCGCCCGTGTATTTGGATTGGATGGTGCTTTGCAAGTCCAACATTTCAAATACGTCGTCGGTGTAATTGACGGGCAGTTGTGACGAGTTAGTATAGAACGGTTGGTGCCCCTCTTTATACAGCGCTTCATTGGCGCAGATAATGGCGGGGTAGCGTTCTTTATCCAGCTTGGCTAAGCGGTAGGACGTACCTTCGGCCGGGGTGGCTTCCAGGTTATAGTTATTGCCGGTTTCTTCTTGGAATTGGACCAAGGTCTCGCGCATAAAGGTAAGCACTTTTTCGGCAAATTTGCGGCCTTTTTCGGTGCCGATATCTTCGCCGATTAAGTTAAGCGCACATTCGTTCAGGCCCACTAAACCGATGGTAGAGAAGTGGTTTTTCCAAAATTCGCCAAAGCGTTGGCGGATGGAGCGCAGGTAAAAGCTCATGTACGGGTACAAATTCCCTTTGGTAAAGCGTTCAATTACTTTGCGCTTAATTTCCAGGCTGGTTTTGGCTACTTCCATGCGGTCTTTTAAGTTGGCAAAAAATTCGTCTTCGTCTTTGGACAAATACCCCAGGCGCGGCAAGTTAATAGTTACTACGCCGATAGAGCCCGTCAGCGGGGCCGAGCCAAAGAGTCCGCCGCCGCGTTTGCGCAGTTCGCGGTTGTCAATGCGTAAGCGGCAGCACATAGAGCGGGCATCTTCGGGGTTCATGTCCGAATTGATGAAGTTGGCAAAGTACGGGATGCCGTATTTGGCGGTCATTTCCCACAGGGGTTCCAATTTAGGGTTGGACCAGTCAAAATCTTTGGTGACGTTATAGGTGGGAATCGGGAACGTAAACACGCGGCCTTTGGCGTCGCCCGCGAGCATCACTTCGCAAAATGCACGGTTGAACATGTCCATTTCGTTTTGGAACTCGCCGTAGGTTTTGTCTTGCAGTTTACCGCCGATGATAACC
The DNA here is from genome assembly GCA_045129775.1 of Elusimicrobiaceae bacterium. Lineage (GTDB taxonomy): Bacteria > Elusimicrobiota > Elusimicrobia > Elusimicrobiales > Elusimicrobiaceae > Avelusimicrobium. The sequence continues at coordinate 1,791 of JBGUOO010000012.1, read as the reverse complement.
GGTTGGTCCTTATAATAAGACGGAACGGTTAAGTCCATAGTCAGGTTGGTAAACGGCGTTTGGAAACCCACGCGGGTGGGCACATTTACGTTAAACAAAAATTCTTGCAGGGCCTGTTTGACCTCGTCGTAAGAGAGTTTATCGTAATAGATAAACGGGGCAAGTAGGGTGTCAAAGTTGCTAAACGCTTGCGCGCCGGCACTTTCGCCCTGTAAGGTATAGAAAAAGTTGACCACCTGCCCCAGCGCGGTGCGGAAGTGTTTGGCGGGTTTGCTTTCAGCCTTGCCAACTACACCCGTAAAGCCGCTAAGCAGTAAGTCTTGCAAATCCCACCCTACACAATAGGCACCTAAGAGGCCCAAGTCATGCAGGTGGAAATCGCCCTCGCTGTGCATACGGCGCACATTTTCGGGGTAGATTTTATTAAGCCAATAGACTTTGCTGATTTCGGACGAAATATAGTTGTTGAGCCCTTGGAGCGAATAGCCCATGTTGCTGTTTTCGTTGACTTGCCAGTCAATTTTCTGCAAATACTGGTCCACCAAATCTACGTTAAATTTGGACGAAATTTCACGCATGCGGGCGTGCTGGTCGCGGTACAAGATATAGGCTTTGGCGGTTTTGTGGTAGTTAGAAGTAAGCAGCACATCTTCCACAATATCCTGCACGTTTTCCACGTTGGGGACCGTGTCGGAATAGAGTTGTTGGATAATGTTAATCGCGCGGATGGTCAGCTTTTTAGCTGTACTTTCATCAAATTCCCCGGTAGCTTCGGCGGCCTTGGTAATGGCGTTGGTAATTTTTTTGGGTTCAAAGCGTTCGGTAGTTCCGTCGCGTTTAACGATGTGCGTAATCACTTCTGCGTTTTCCATAAATATGCATCCTAAGTAAAAAATTGCCGCGTAGAGCGGTATTAAAGATTAAAACATAAACAAACTAAAATTGCAAATCTTTTTGTGTTTTCCTGCGTTTTCCGACGGGGAGAACTGCTTTAAAGGTTTTTCAAAAAAACTGCAAACAGCCTGTTAATAATAATTATTACTAATAAGCGCGCTTGTGTCAAATTTTTTGAGGACCTATATTTTTTTATATAAAAAATAAGCAAAATCAAACTTATCTGGGCCCTGTACTTGCGCGGCACTTTTAAAAAAGTGTATGTTTACCGTCTTAAACGGTTTGGGCCTTGACGGAGCGCACAAAAGTAATTACAATGTAAAAAAGACCAAAAAGGGGGAATTATATGGACTTATACCAAGTTTGTGCGTTAATAGCGGTGGTAGCGTTTGTGGTGCTGGTGGTATTTGTGGTGCGCGCCGTGCTACAGGTAACCAAAACGGCCGAGGCGGTGGAGTATTTGGCCTTGACGACGGCCGAGAAAGTGGACAAAACGCAAAGCACGTTTGAACTGCTGGAAAAAGCTTCTACCTTTGTAGATAGTGGAGTATATCGCACCGTAGCGATGGGGATTGACCTGTTTAAACGGCTTAAAAATAAATAACAACACCCCTGTGATGTTTTGTTTTCGCCCGCCTTTACGGCGGGCTTTTTTTGACCAACAATTTGCCAAAATCTTCCCATTTCGCACCGACTTTCGCTCGCGTACTTGCCGCGCGGATTTTTTGTTGGCTTGCTGTGCCTCTCGCGGCCACTTGCTAAAGGATTTGTAGTAAATGTTCGGCGCGGACTTGCCGGCCCGGCTCGGCCCTTGACTTGTTTTTTTTTTTTGGTACACTCCTAGTATATTGTTCACAGGAGAGTATAAAATGAATAGTAACAAGTTTAAAAGCTTTT